>CAMYNC010000040.1 GCA_947259685.1 uncultured Desulfuromonadales bacterium
ACAATCACCTCTGAAAATTAAATGCCCGCAGTGTTCTCACCAGTTTCTTGTCAGCCCGGAAAGCCCCGATCCCGATGCGCTGGCCGCGACCGAGGGCAAGCCGAATATCCTGCTGGTCGACGATGCCAGATTTTTTCGCGAACTTTTGAGCGATCTGCTGAAGGATTATGATGCGAACCTGCTAACTGCAGACAGTGCTGAAGAAACCTGGGTGCTGCTGCATCAGCATGAAATCGATTTGTTAATTGTCGATATCAATCTGCCCGACAGAAACGGACTTGACCTGGTCAAGGATATCCGTGCCGACGAGCAATTAAAGGCGTTGCGAATCTTGACCATTAGCGGTGTTTACCGGAAGGATGATGACGCTATGACTGCCATCCGTGCCGGGGCGGATGATTTTATCAGTAAGTCGTTTAAACCGCATGAACTCTCTGAGCGGATCGATAAGCTGCTGAAAAAATGATCCTGCTTGATGAGGTGTCCGCAGCAGGAAAACTTGCTCAGCAATGGCTGGAGGGTCGTGAGCCGGAAATAGCTATCATCTTGGGCTCGGGTTTGGCGGCTATCGGAGAACAGCTTGAGGATGCTGTTAGCCTCTCTCTCTCAGAATTGCCTGGTTTTCCTCCCTCCGGTGTCGACGGGCACAGTGGGCGGTTGCATGCCGGTAGGCTGTTTGGCCGTCCAGTTTTGCTGTTTCAAGGGCGTTATCACTGCTACGAAGGCTATTCCGCCTGGCAGGTAACTGCTCAGGTGCGGCTTGCCGCTGGCCTCGGCTGCAAAAAAGTACTGCTTACCAATGCTGCTGGCGGGATTGCAACAGAGATGCAGGCCGGTGATTTCATGTTGGTAACCGATCATCTGAATCTGACCGGTGGAAATCCGTTAATAGGCCGGGATGAACGGGAATTTCTCGATCTTGGCAATCTTTACCAGCATCAATTTTACCCAGAGCTGCAACAGCAGATTGAGGGCTTGGGTATTAGGCTGCACCAAGGGGTGTTGGCCTGGATGGTGGGGCCGAGTTATGAAACCCCGGCAGAAATCCGCATGCTTGCTGCTCTGGGAGCCGATGCGGTCTCGATGTCTACCATCCCGGACGCGATTGTTGCGCGGCTTTGCCGTATGGAGACTATAGCTATTGCTTCTATTTCCAATCTGGCGGCCGGAAAAACTGCTGAAAAGCTGGTCCATGAAAATGTACTGACTGCCGGAACGAATGCGGTTAAAAAACTGCAAGAGCTGTTAGCTAAATTACTGAGCGTCTGGTGGTAAATTAATAAAAAAACAATAAAAACAAGCTGTTATCTGTTTTTTTGACGGCTTGACAGAGGGGGCTTTACTGGTAAGATTAATTAGTTATTCAAATTGATCGTTATGGATTTTATATGCATAAAATACTAATTGTTGATGATGAAGAGAACGCCCGTATCGGTCTGAAAAAACTACTGAGCCAGGAAGGCTATCAGGTCGATACCGTTTCCAACGGTTTTGAGGCGCTCGAATTTCTCGATCGTGAATCGGCAAATCTGGTGATCACTGACATCAACATGCCCGAGATGAACGGGCTGGTGTTCTTGCGGGAGCTGAACCGGGTTCATCCGACGATCAATGTGATTATGGTGACCGCCTACGGGGGGGTAGAGTCTTACCTTGAGGCGATGAATCTGGGCGCATTTGAATATCTAAATAAACCCGTTAAGCTCGACGAGTTAAAAGCTGTTGTCCAGCGTATATTTAATGGCAAATTACGCCAGGCAAACTGAGATAACTGACCATTGAAATTTTTCTGACAGGGTGATGACAATGAAAGGTTTTTCGACGATCTTGATAGCCGTAGATTTTTCTGACAGCTCTGATAATGCTTTTCAAATGGCGCGTGCCCTGGCCGAAAAATTCTCTGCAAAATTGATTGTTTTGCATGTGATTAACGAACCGATTGATCTGCGGGGCTTTTATGTTCCGCACATTTCCTTTGATAAACTTGAAGAGGAAATTGAAGAGGGCGCGAAGAAAATGATGGAGAGTTTCTGTCGCCAGCATATGGATGGTTTTGACAATTTTGAACCGTTGATCGTTCCCGGTCTGCCTTATGATGAAATCATCAGTCAGGCGGATGAGCACCAAGCAGAACTTATCGTGCTTGGTACTCATGGTCGAACCGGACTTGATCACGTCCTGTTCGGCAGCACGGCAGAAAAAGTCGTCCGAAAATCCCAGATTCCGGTTTTGACGGTCCGACTTGATACTGAACCTGCTGAGTAATAAACAGCGAGCGAGATTCTCATAAAGGCAGCCTTTCGGCTGCCTTTACTCGTTTATGAAGACTTGTCAAAGTGGCGACGCTCAGGTTATTCTAGCTGATTATTAATGACCTATCTGCCTGGGGATCTGCCTGGAATGAGCCATTCGAAAAGCCGTTTTTCCGGTGAAAAAATTCTGATTACCGATGATGAGGAAGTCATTGTCGAGCTAGCGACTTTGCTGTTGAAAAAGCGTGGTTTCGAGGTTCTCTCTGCTTATAATGGCGAAGAATGTCTGCGGTTGGTCGCTGAGCATCAGCCATCTCTGGTGTTACTCGACTACATGATGCCAGTCAAAAATGGTCTGGATACGCTCAAGCAGATTCACAAAGACTATCCGGATACCTACGTCATCATGTTTACCGGCAAAGGCAGTGAAGAAGTTGCTGTTGAGCTGATGAAGGCTGGTGCGGCGGATTACTTGCAAAAACCTTTTGCCAATCAGAATCTACAGGATCGAATCGATTCGGTTTTGCAGGTTCGTGAGGTTGAGATCGAAAACCGCCTGTTACTTCAGGAGCGAGAATTTCTGCAGCGTGAGATTGAAGAATGGAATCGTGAGCTCGAACAGCGGGTCCTGCAGAAAAGTCGCGAACTGGAACAAGCTCATAAAGAGATCATCGATTCCGAAAAGCTCGCGGCGCTTGGGCATATTGCTGCCGGGATGGCCCATGAAATTCGCAATCCTTTGAACTCGATAAATCTGTTTGCGCAGATTCTGCAGTCTGCCCCGCAGTTGGATGCTGAAAATCAGGAGTACATACAGAAAATCTCCCAGGAAGTTGAACGGATCGACAATATTCTGGTGCAGATGCTGGCGGCCAGTAAAACCGAGAATAAGCAGCACTGTCGGGTCGATCTTGCCGCGGTGATCGAGCGGGTCTTAGATGATTCGCTGATGAAAATCCAGTCGCAGGGGGTGGAGCTTAAGCTTGATATCGATCGGCAGGCACCTCAAATTCAGGCCGACCCGTTGGAAATCGAGCAGATTTTTACCAACCTGATCGGCAATGCGCTCTTTGAGATGCCCGCTGGGGGGGCCTTGATAGTTTCTTTGTCCAGCGATGCTGAAAAACTGCTGGTGCAGGTCGCGGATACCGGCCCCGGAATTCCCCAGGAAAATCTGTCACGCATTTTTGATCCCTTTTTTACTACCAAGGAAAAAGGTACCGGATTCGGCCTTTCAGTGGTTTTACGGGTGGTTAATGGCTGCGGCGGAAAGGTCAGCGCTGAAAACCTGCCGGATGCCGGGGCCTGCTTTTCTCTGGAACTTCCTTTGTTGCCGACATCGGTTCACTAAATCTTATGGCTTTGCAACTTCGCGAGGTGACTCTTTGTTTAGGCGAAGAGGAGTCGCTTCTGCCACAGAAAATTGCTCAACTTCTTAACCTGTCGGTTGCCGAGATTCTTAGCTGGAAAATTATCCGGAAGGGGATCGATGCGCGCCGTAAGCCTGATGTGTTGCGAGTATATACGCTTGAATTCAGGGTTGCTGATGAATCTGGGTTGCTGCAGTTACAGCAGCAGCATTCCCGCTTGAGCAAGGTTGGAAAGCCAGTCGCTCCAGAACTCTTCCACCTGCAAGCACCATTGCGGGCGGTGGTGGTTGGCATGGGTCCTGCGGGACTTTTCGCCGCTCTGCAACTGGCTGAAGCTGGTACTCAGGTGGCCCTCATCGAGCGCGGGCAGCCGGTTGAACAGCGCTTAGAGGATGTGCGTCAGTTTTGGGAACAGGGCGTTTTTAACTCAGAAAGCAATATCCAGTTTGGCGAGGGTGGGGCCGGCACTTTTTCCGATGGTAAATTAACCAGTCGGCTGAATCACCCTTTAACCCGCCAGGTATTGAGTACCCTGGTCGATTTTGGCGCGCCCGAAGAGATTCTCTACCAAGCAAAACCGCATGTTGGCTCAGATCGTTTGCGGCAAGTGCTGGTCAATTTTCGCCGGCATCTACTGCAGCTCGGGGTTGATATTCGCTTTGCCAGCCGGTTTGCTGGAATCAGCCTCAGCCAAGAAGGGGTTTGCGGACTGCGACTCGATTCCGGCGCTGAGCTGGCATGCGATCGATTGGTGTTAGCGCTTGGGCACAGTGCTCGCGACAGCTATCAACTTTTACACGACCTGGGCGTACACTTAGAGGCCAAGCCCTTTGCCATCGGTCTCAGGGTTGAACATCCACTTGAACTGATTAACCAGATTCAGTACGGTAGGGACAACCATCCGCAGTTGCCGGCGGCAGAATATGCTCTGGCCTGGAATGATAAAGAGACCGGACGTGGCTGCTACTCGTTTTGCATGTGCCCTGGCGGGATGGTGGTGAATGCTGCTTCAGAGGCGGGTGGCATTGTCGTCAATGGGATGAGCAATTACCGACGGGATGCCCAATTGTCCAACAGTGCGCTGGTGGTGAGTGTGCGGCCGGAGGATTTCCCTGGCACTGATCCCCTGGCCGGGGTGCGTTTTCAGCGCCATTGGGAGCAGGCCGCCTTTCAGGCAGGCGGGGCCAGCTGGAACGCCCCGGCACAGCCGCTGCTCGAATTTTTACATGGCCAGGGGGGTCGGTTGCACTCCTCCTGCCAACCCCAGGTCGTGCATGCCGATTTGACGGAAATTCTTCCGGAATTTGTCGTCACTGGCCTGCGTAGGGCATTGCCGTACTTTAACCGGCGGATGCGCGGTTTTATCGGCCCGGAAGCCACCCTGATCGGGGTGGAGACCAGGACCTCGGCACCGCTGCGAATTGTCCGCAATGCCGATTGTGAGTCGGTCAGCCATCCGGGCTTGTTTCCTGCCGGCGAGGGGGCTGGCTATGCTGGTGGAATTATGAGTGCAGCAGTGGATGGGCTGAAAGTTGCCGGCAGTATTCTGCGCGGCTATCAATCGTAATAATAAAAGAGGCTATTTTGAAACAACTCTATGTCAAGCAAATCAAAGAGCGCGATCAGGTCGAATCGATTTTCATGGTGCGTGACAAGATTACTGCCATGGCCAAAAATGGTAAACCATACATGACCCTCAAGTTGATGGATCGTACCGGTGAGGTCGAGGGACGCATTTGGGACCGGGTGGACGAGTTTTCCAGTTATTTTAGCAAGGACGACTTTATCCTGGTCAGTGCTAAGGCCAGTGTTTATCTGGGGAAAATGCAGCTGGTGGTGCAGAACCTGCGTCGTATTGACGAAGAGTTGATCGATCTGGCGGACTTTCTGCCGGTTTCAAGCCGTGATCAGGAGCAGATGCGCATTGAACTGGATCGGTTGCTCGAGACTCTCACTGACCCGCATGTGGCTGGGCTGCTCCGGTCATTTTTTGATGATCCCGAGTTCTTCGCCCTGTACCGCAAAGCTCCTGCCGCCAAAGGGATGCACCATGTTTACCTGGGCGGATTGCTTGAGCATTCGCTGGCGGTTTCGGCTTTGGCGAGCGACCTAGCCGCCCGCTATCCCCAGATCAACCGTGATCTGCTGATCGCCGGGGCACTATTGCACGATGTCGGCAAGGTGTCCGAGCTGAGCTATCAGCGTTCTTTTGACTACACCGACGAAGGGAAGTTGCTTGGTCATATCATTATCGGCGTGCAGATGATCGAAGATCGGGTCCGCCAAATTTCCGATTTTCCCCAAGAGCTCGCAGTGATGATCAAGCACCTGTTGCTGTCGCATCATGGCCAGTATGAATTCGGTTCCCCCAAGCGACCTAAGTTTCTTGAGGCGGTCGTCCTGAATTTTATCGATGATCTCGATTCCAAGATCAATGGCATTCAGACCCACATCGACAAAGAGCCCGAGAGCGACAAAAGCTGGACCAGCTATCATCGGCTGTATGACCGTTATTTCTATAAAGGTCCTGTCGGGCAGAAACCAACTCCTGAAAAACCGCCGCTTGCGCCTGTTCCGCAAGTTCAGCAGCGTCCACAGCAGAAACCCAGGACTGAAAAGCAGCGCTTTAGCAAGCCGCTCGGGGCCACTCTGGGTGAACAACTCAAGGAGAAAAATCTCGACCTGTTTTCTGCCATGACCGATAAGGGTGAGCACAATGATTCTTGAAACTCTACTGACCGGCCCGTTGCAGGTGAATTGTTATCTGATGGGTTGTGAAACGACCCGCAAGGCGGCCGTGATCGATCCCGGCGGTAATGTTGAGCAAATCCTCGGACTGTTGGAAAAACATCAGCTGCAATTGCAGATGCTGATTAATACCCATGGGCATTTCGATCATATCGGCGGCAACAAACAATTACTCGAAGTGACCTCAGCCGAATTAATCCTGCATGAAGCGGACAGCACCTTGCTTAAAAAAGCTGCAGAACATGCCGCAGGCTTCGGGTTAAATGCTGAGCTTTCCCCGCCAGCGCAGCGGTTGTTGCAGGGTGGCGAACGCTTGCAGCTGGGAGAATTGCTGATCGAGGTCATCCACACTCCGGGCCATACACCGGGGGGGATCTGCCTGCGGATTGAGGATCAGCTGTTTGTCGGTGACACCTTGTTTGCTGGCTCGATCGGCCGGACAGATCTGCCGGGCGGTGATCATCAGCAGTTGCTCGACAGTATCCAAGGGCAGCTTTTGGATCTCCCGGATGGGGTCATTGTTTATCCTGGTCATGGACCAGCGACGACCATCGGCCGGGAAAAACTCTATAATCCATTTTTGCTTTAAGGGGGCGGCTATGCTGCAGGGCAAGACAGTTGTGCTCGGGATCAGTGGCGGAATTGCCGTCTACAAGGTGGTCGAGCTGCTGCGCTTGTTGACCAAGGCTGGGGCCGAGGTGCATGTGATCATGACCAATAGTGCCCAGGAGTTTGTCACCCCGCTAACCTTTCAGACCCTGTCGGGCAACCCTGTGCATACCGACCTGTTTAACCTTTACCAGGAGCAGGAGATCGGCCATATCTCTCTGGCAGACCGGGCCGATCTGTTCCTGCTGGCGCCGGCCACTGCCAACCTGGTTGGCAAAATCGCCCAGGGCCTGGCGGACGATCTGCTCACTACTAGCATCATGGCGACCAAGGCGCCGGTGTTGGTGGTGCCGGCAATGAACACCAACATGTACGAAAATCCGATTTACCGGCGTAATGAGAAAATGCTGGTCGACCATGGCTATCATCTCCTCGAACCGGTTAGCGGTGAACTGGCCTGTGGTTGGGAAGGGAAGGGCAAGTTGCCTGATCCGCAGCAGATATTTACCGCTGCGCAGTCGGTACTGGCCCCTAAAGACCTGCTCGGCTGTCGACTGCTGGTCACCGCCGGCCCAACCCGTGAAGAGCTCGACCCGGTCCGGTATCTGAGTAACTACTCTTCCGGCAAGATGGGTTATGCGATTGCTGCGGCTGCGCGCCAGCGCGGTTGCTCCGTGACCCTGGTTACTGGGCCGACCAATCTGGTAGCACCCGAAGGGGTCAGTTGCGTTTCAGTCTCCAGCGCTGAAGAGATGCGTGATGCGGTTTTTGAGCGGATCGAGGAGATCGAGGTGGTGATCAAGGCTGCTGCGGTAGCTGATTATCGGCCGGTGCAGCGGGCGCAGCAGAAAATGAAGAAAACCGGCGATGAACTGGTGATCGAGCTGGAACGAAATCCGGATATCTTGGCCGAATTGGGTGAGCAGAAAGGCAATCGGATATTAATCGGCTTTGCTGCCGAAACGGAGCGGCTGCTGGCGCATGCCGCGGAAAAATTGAAAAAGAAAAATCTGGATATGATCGTTGCCAACGATGTCAGCCGGGAAGGGGCCGGGTTTGATGTCGACACCAACATCGTGCGCTTTCTGCACGCAGATGGACGGGTCGAGGAATTCGGTCTGATGAGCAAGGCTCAGGTGGCTCATCAGTTACTCAACCGGGTGGCGGTCCTCTATAAAGCTAAATAACTGTAAACAGCGGCAGGATTTCATCCGGATCGGTGATTCCTAATTTGAAGCGGTTGCGCAGTTCGGTCAGGATCAGCTCCGAGTCCTCGGCCCGTAACTTGCCGTCCAGCCAGAGCAGGTTGAGGTTTTTTCGGATCAACTTGGCCGCGGTCAGCGCCCGGTCGCCGGTCGGGTCGGCATTCCAATAGGGACTATTCTCATCACCGAGGATGCCGTTAATTGCTTCCAGTCCGAGCCGCATATATTCAGCGTGGTCGATTGCATCGAATTCCCATTTCGAGCGGTCGGCCATTGAATTCAGCAGCTTGTGCCATTTTTGCAAGCGGCTGACCAGCATCATTGAGTTGAATAGCTGCTTGTTGGTGCGAAAAGAGAAAATCGTGTCGGAAAGAATCCGGCTGAGCACCTGATCGAGCTGCCGATTGTCGTTCTTGGCCAATTGCTGGGCCAGTTCCCAGGTCTCTGTTGGGACTCCGGTTTCGGCGCGAATTTCCCAATAGGTATGTTTGAGCAAGCTGCTATTGTAGGTTTTGGCCATTTTTATCGGTACGAAATAGCCGTGAGCGATTGTATCGGCGGCTAAGTGGGCCAGGTAGCCGTAAGCGCAAGCTTCTGCGGCCGGACCATCGTCTTTGGCGGACTCCAGAATTTTACGGGCTACCCGCCAGTTATGACAGTGCTCCAGGTAGTGGGTAAACTTTTTCCCGAGGGTGATGTCGGGAGCGACGCAGCCGTAGAGAAAATCCATTGGCTGTGCTGTCAGCAGCGCTTGTAACGCTTGGGGGAGTGCTTCCGGGGCGGCCAACAACCGTGCCCCGAGCGTCAGGTGAACGCCAACCCCCCAGGCAGCGGCATCAGTCGGTAGCAGTAGCAGCAGTAACAACAGTATGAAAAGGCGCATCAAGCCGCCTCCAAAGCGCAAAAGACGCATTTTGATCCAGGATAGAAAATGAGACAATATGCCTGACAAAGTATATCACGAATGCCGCGAACTGATCTCCCAGGGGAAAGCGGTCCTGGAAGATTTGCAGGACTGGGGCTTTACCACCGTACCGAACTTGGTGGCCGAAGAGCTGCCCTTCTGTCCGCTCGATCTGCCCGCAGATTCAGCACTGCCCGAAACCTCCTGTCGCCAGGAAACCTTGGAGACGCTCGCTGCTCGTTTGCAGAACTGCACGCGCTGCGCCCTCTGCGAGAAGCGCCAACAGGTCGTCTTTGGAGTTGGTAATCCGCAGGCGGATCTGGTGCTGGTTGGTGAAGCGCCCGGCCGGGAGGAGGATGAAAAAGGCTTCCCCTTTGTCGGCGAAGCGGGGCGTCTGCTCGACAAAATTCTCTTCGCGATGAAACTCAATCGGCAGGATGTCTATATCTGCAATGTGATCAAGTGCCGGCCACCGGATAACCGCGATCCTCAGGCCGAGGAGATTGCCGCCTGCGAGCAGTTTCTCAAACAGCAGCTCACCCTGATCAAACCCCGTTTGATTATCGCTCTGGGGAGGTTTGCTGCCCAATCCTTGTTGCAGAGTAAAGAACCGATCGGTCGCCTGCGCGGCCACTGGCGGGAATACCAGGGGATTCCGCTGATGCCGACCTACCACCCAGCTTACTTGTTAAGAAATCCCGCTGGCAAAAGAGATGTTTGGGAGGATATGAAACAGGTGCTGCACAGGTTGAACGAATAGCATGGGCTAGCGCTGGATCAGGCAAAAATATCGATGAATGATCCCGGCCTGGGACTCTTTGCCGCGGAGAGTTGCTGATATTTGTTGAGATTTGGGGTTATGCTGACAGCGGCCGAGGCTTTGATCGGCGCCTCAGGCTCAACGGTCAGATCCAGGTCGGAGCGTTCATTGTTCAGAACCGCCGAGCTGGGGGAATAAAGTTCGACAAATTCGGCATCGATGATCTGCGGCTGAGCGTTTCTTGCGTAGCTGTCAGCCACCTGGGCCTGACGCCTGTCGATAGTTCTGCCGGCCGTTTGAGGGCTGATCAATACAGCCGATTTTTCGGTTTGGACCGGAATGTTGGCGGAGTGAATGCGCACAACGGTTCCCTTATTAATAGGTTGATTTATGCTTATTACAACTAAATATACGTCTGCATCCGATAGATTACAAGGTACATTTGCACAGATTGAGTATCGGCAGCTGCCAATTGGTTTCCATCTGGAAGCTAACCAGCGTCGGCAAGCAAAGCTTGTTTTTGTTCTTGGGTGAGATTCGCTACATATTCCTGCATGCCGCGTAACGAGTTGCCAAGAAAGAAACGTTCGCGGGCGGCAATATCATTTTCCAACTGCGTAATGTTGCGGTAAATTTCATCATGCTCAAGGAGCCAACTGAAAATTTCTTCTTCTTGAAAAGGTTCATTTTTGCAGCTACTTAAGGCCACTCCCCTGGTCCAAAGCCTTAACTGTTTTTTGCCGATCTTTAGGTGTTCGACCGCTGCTTCCACCAGCCCGTAATGGGCAATGACCATTTGTTTCGGGTTTAGGGCGATCATCCTTTCAATCGACTCGACTGCCACCTCCATAATAAACCGGGGCGGGGTCGCTGGTCGCATGTAGATGCCTTCGGCGACGGGACAATGGACGCCGACAACCTCACCGGCAAACAGCAACTCACCGAATTGGTAACAGCAATGGTGCTGGGCGTGGCCGGGAGTCAGGTAGGCGTGGATGCCGGTCGTGCCGATCTCTTCAGCGAAACTGATCTGTCCTGCAGGCAGCGGCAGAATTTCGCCATAGGTTTCGGCCAGTGTGCCGAGGACCTGCTGCGAGCCCTGCCACAACTTTTCCGGCGCCAGCATATGTTTAATCCCCTGCGGATGACAGATCACCTGGGCATCGGGAAACTCCTGCAGCAGGGCTCCGGTGCCGCCGGCGTGGTCAATGTGGATGTGGGTTAAAAGGATATAGTCAAGTTTGGCCACTTGGCGCTTGCGCAGTTCCCCAAGGAGATGCGGGATGGTCGAGAGGGGGCCGGGGTCGACCAAAAAGCAGAGTTCAGCATCCTGGTAGAGCCAACTGCTGATAAATTTTCGAAATCCTTCCAGCGAAGGTTGGTCCAGATCGATGCAGCTGAAATTGGCAATGGCCATGGCGTTATCCTTCGGGTCTTGAGCAACTGCTGGTCTCAGGCATCTTTCTGAGCGGATTCATCCTCTTTGCTTTGGCGCACGATATCTTTCAGCCAGGTTATTTCTTCCGGCTCAAACTGCTTCTGGTGCTCGGTACCGTAATTCATTGCCCAGTAAAGATTCGGAATCGACATCTCGGCAATTGCATGGCCAGGTAAAGCGACATATTTGGCACCGTCTTCGGCCCAGTCGGTCAGGCGTTTGATGGTATCAAAAAGCATCAGGTATTCGTTGCCCTCCGCCTCGACCAGCAGAGGAATCGCGCCAGCTTCGCTTTTGTTTTCCTCATCTTCAACGGTCGGAATAAAGAAGAGCGAGTTCAGAAACAGATCGTAAAATACAGGCTGGGCGCTGACATTTTGGCGACAGGCTTCCAGAGCCTGATCAATCTTGGTCACGGTAGAGGTCCTTTCAATATTGCTGGTAAATGGATTCGGTGAAGCTGTCGGATCATAGGGGAGTTTGCCGAGATTAGGCAAGCATCTGCGTGGAATTTCTGCCCTACCAATCATTTTGTTTTTGGCGGCGGACTTTCATAGTGAATCAATTGCCAGCCTTTGGCCTGCATGCAGACGTTGTACAAGCGATCGAGATCTCTGTTGTAATGGTAGAAGTCATAGCGAGGCTGGCGCCAGTAATGCTGTCGATGACGACCGGGGTAATAATAGTAGTCGTTGTAGAAAGGCTGGTAATAGTTTGGATAATAGTAATCAAACCGATCAATCTGCTGCTCTGCCAACTGTCGGCATTCGATTTTGGCCTGGTGCAGCTCCGCAATGGAGAGTTCCTGAGGATGTTGCCAGACCCAGTAGCCGCTGCTTAAACAGCCACCAAGCAGGCCGCTTAGGACAAGCAGCAGACCGGTGATTAAAATTCTGCAACCCCGCGACATACTGTGTCTCATAGGCCTAGTATAGCTTAGCAGACTGACCGCTGGCAGTCGTGTCATTAAAATCCTTTTGCTCCCCGGCTGCGAGCCTGATATTTTCAGGGCAGAGATGGGGTCACTTTTATTGGTAAAGACATTTCGATGCGTATCCTACATACCTCCGATTGGCACCTGGGCCGTCAGTTTCACAATGTCTCCCTGCTCGCAGACCAGCAGCATGTTCTTGACCAAATTGTCGAGATCGTTCAGCAACGGCAGGTCGATGTGGTGCTGGTGGCCGGGGACATCTATGACCGCTCGGTGCCGCCGGCCGCTGCCGTTGAGCTGCTCGATGAGACGGTCAACCGAATCTGTCAGGATCTGCAGACGCCGATGATTCTGATCGCTGGTAATCACGATGGCCCCGACCGTTTGGCTTTTGGCGCCCGGCAGCTGGCACCTGCCGGGCTGCATATTGTTGGGCCGTTGTGGCAGAAACCGCAACCGATTCTGCTGTCCGCAGCGGATGGTGACGTGGCTTTTTATCCGATCCCTTACGCTGATCCTGCCACTGTGCGGAATCAACTGGGCGTGGAGGTGGCCAGTCATGATCAAGCGATGGCTCAGCTTCTGCGATTGATTCGTGAAGATCTTCAGCCCGATCGGCCGAGCGTGTTGATAGGACACTGCTTTCTGGCTGGCGGAGAAGTCTGCGAATCGGAGCGACCCTTATCGATTGGTGGGGCCGATCAGATTGCCAGCGACCATTTTAAGGGTTTCAACTATGTGGCTCTGGGGCACCTGCACGGGCCACAGCAGCGCGGAGCAGAGCAGATCCGCTACTCCGGTTCACCGCTGAAATATTCCTTTTCCGAAGAGCAGCAGCAGAAGTCAGTGACCCTGGTCGAGCTTGATTCAACCGGGGGGGTTGCAGTCGAAACTATTCCGTTGACTCCGCTACGGGATATGCGCGTCCTCGAAGGCTGTCTGGAGCAGCTGTTGCTTGCCGGAAAAAGCGATCCGCACCAGGACGATTACCTGTTGGTGCGGTTGACTGAAACGTCCTGGCCTGATGGCTCGTAGCCAAGGATTGGAAGCCAACCGCGAACGGCTATTAAAAGGGGAGTTGGCGATGTTTGAGGACTTCTTTGGCCAGGTGACCGGCAAGGAGCTCTCAGCCGAACAGCAAACAATTATCGCCGACAGCATCGAGCTGCTGCATCGACAGGACCTATAACCATGCGTCCGCTGCTGTTACAGATGACCGCCTTTGGCCCCTTCTCGGAGCAGGAACAGATCGATTTTACCCGCCTCGGTGACAATCCGCTGTTTCTCATCAACGGCCCGACCGGTTCCGGGAAAACCACTATTCTTGATGCCATCTGCTTTGCTCTCTACGGCAAGACCACCGGCGATGAGCGTGAAGGGGGACAGATGCGCTGCGATCTGGCTGCTGCAGAGCTGTTGACCGAAGTGATTTTGGAATTTGAACTGCATGGTCGAGTTTATCGTATTCGTCGGCTGCCGGAGCAGCAGCGGCCGAAATCAAGGGGCGAAGGCTTCACTGAGCAGAAACCGGAGGCACAGCTTGTTGAACTGCAGGCCGATGGCAGTGAAAAGTTGCTGGTCTCCAGCAAGGTGACCGATGCGACCAAAGAGATCGAAAATCTGACCGGATTGTCGGTTGATCAGTTTCGCCAGGTGATGGTGTTGCCGCAGGGAAAATTCCGCCAGCTGCTAATGGCGGAATCGGCCGAACGAGAAAAGATTTTCGGTCAGCTGTTTCAGACCCGTATCTATAAACGTTTGGAGGAGAGCCTCAAGGCGCAATCGGCTGAGATCCGTCGGGAACGCGAACGGCAACTGCAGCTGCAGGAGGGGATCCTCGAAGGGGCGGAAATCGCTTCGCAGGAAGCTCTTGAAGCTGAATTGGAAACACTGCGGCCAGAGGTTAATGACGCAGAAGAGAAAAAGCTGGCGCAGGAGCAGATTTTTTTGCAGGCCGGTAAGGTCCAGCAGCAGGCCGAGGGACTGGTGGCGGATTTCCAACGCCTGGAAAGTACTGCTCAGCAACTGACTGAGCTAAAGCAGCAACAAACTCAGGTCGAGCAGAACCGTGACCGGCTGGCCCTGGCCGAACAGGCGCTGAAACTACAGCCAAACTTTTTTGAACGCCAGCGCTGTGCCAAGGAATTGCAGCACTCCCAGAATGCAGAGATGGCAGCGCAGAAACAGCTGCAGGAGGCGGAAAAACAAGCTGTCCTGGCTGAAGACCAATTTAATAACGCTGAAAAGTTGCTGGTGGAAATCGATCAATGCAAGGCTCGTCAGCTTGAATTGGTCGGTTATCGGGAGCGAGCAGTCAAGTTAACTCTGGCGCAGCAACAACAAAAAACCGCCCAACAACAATTACAGGCAGCTGAGGCGCAAAAGCAAGGTTGCGCTAAACAGTTTGACCAGACAACCATTCAGCGAGAGAACTGTGAACAGCAGCAGCAGATGCTGCAGCAGCGCCAACTGGCCCTGGCGGAACAGCAAATGCGCCATCAGCAACTGGCCGAGCAGTTGGAGATCCAAAAAGAACTGGAGCGATTGAAGCAGCTACAACGGCAGCTTGGTCAACAGCTGCAACTGGCCGAGGAAAAAGGCAAGCAGCAGCGCGAAGTCGCCGAACAGCAGCAGCTTCAGGCGAAACAGCTGGAGCTGGCCTGGCATCAGGGGCAGGCAGCGATTCTGGCCGCAGATCTGCAGTCCGGCCAAGCCTGTCCAGTGTGCGGCAGTTGCGAACACCCCGCTCCAGCGCACAGTGACCAAACGTTGCCGACTCAGCAGCATTTGGAGCAGGCCCGTGAGCGTTTACAGAGTGCGAATCATGCCCTCGCTGAAGCACGCGAGGCGTATGCCGCGCTGCGAGAACAGCGCGGCCATTGTGACGAACAGATTGAAAAATTGCTGCTGCGCCTTGCGGATCAGGCTGAAACGCCAGTTGAACAGATAGCCCAAGAGTATCGACAATTGACGGCCGAGATAGAGGCCTTACTCGTCGAGAGCCAGCAGCTAAAGAGGACCAGTGCCGAATTGGAGCAGCTGAAGCAGCAGGAAACAAAAGCCCGGCAGAAACTGGAGCAGAGCAATACCACAGTGGCTGTGCAAACCGCTGAACTGGCTAAAGCAGACAATGCTTTGCAGACCGCCGAACAGGAATTACCGGCTGAATTTCGCCAATCCGGGGCTTTGGAGCAGGCTCTGGCTGTTGACGAGGCAAAAATCAGCCAATTGGAAACAAAAATTGCCAGTGCCCGTCAACAGCACAAGCAGGCCTCCGGGCAGTGGGAGGCTGCCAAGGCCGGACTGTCCAGTGCCGGGGAGGCCGTAAGGAAGGCCGGGCAGCAGTTAGCCGCGGCGGAAAAATTAGCAGTTGAAGCGCTGGTCGGAAGCTCTTTCAGTGATGAATGTTCCTTTCAGGAGGCTCAGCTCGAGGACCGGGAAATGGAGCAGCTAAAAATTGACCTTGCGGCCTACGATAATAATTTCCAGCGGCTAAGCGGCGCCTATGAGCAGCAAAAAACCGCCTTGCAGGGCAAAGAACTTCCCGATCTGAGCGTTTCTCAAAATGAGCTCGAGCTGGCAGAACAGAACAAGCGTAGCAGTGAAACGCACTGGCAACAACTCGCCGGCCGCCTCAAGGTGATCCAAACCACCCACCGCAAACTCCAGCAGGCGGCGAAAGAACAATCCACGCTGGAAGAGCAATATGCCATTATCGGCACCCTGAGCGACGTTGCCAATGGCCAGACCGGCCATAAGATCAGTCTGCAGCGGTTTGTGCTGAGTGTTCTGCTGGACGATGTGCTGCTCGAAGCCAGCCAGCGGTTGCAGCTGATGAGTAAAGGGCGCTATCAACTGCTGCGAAAAGAAGATCGCTCCAAAGGGAACAAGGCCTCCGGATTGGATCTGGTGGTCGAAGATGCCTATACCGGCAAGCTGCGCCCGGTGGCGACCCTTTCCGGCGGGGAGAGCTTTTTAGCTGCCCTGGCGCTGGCGCTGGGGCTTTCCGATGTGGTGCAGGCCTATGCTGGCGGAATCCGCCTGGATACTCTGTTTATCGACGAAGGCTTTGGCAGCCTTGATGCCGAGTCCCTCGATCTGGCAGTGCGCACCCTGGTCGATCTGCAGGCCGCCGGGCGGATGGTTGGGGTGATCTCTCACGTTGCCGAACTCAAAGAACAATTGCCGCTACGGATCGATCTGTTGGTCGACCGGCAGGGGAGTCGCACCCAGCTCGTGATTCCCTGAAGCTTTCCGTGCAGCTCATGAAACCTAAATCTGCTGAGCCTGTTCATTTTCTTCCCTGTCCCGGCGGTTGAGAAATCGTTTGTTATCCTGGCGCAGACTTGATAAGAATAAAGTTCGTCAAAGTCTTTATTTATATTATGTTTTTATGCCTTGGAGCCAATCATGGCAAAAAAGTTCAGTTTTGGAATCTTCCATCGTTTATTCTTGACGCTGTTGTTGGTCGCTTTGCTGCCACTGGCGGGAATCTGTTTGATCAGCTACCAAGGCAGCATTTCCCTGACCAGCGAAAAGGTTGAACAACAGCTGCTCGCAGTGAATAGCAATCTGTCGACCTATGTCAATTCCTGGGTTGATATGAACCAGCGGATGCTATTGCAGAATTCCGGGTTGGGCGATATTCGATCGATGCGAGCGGTAAAGCAGAACCCGGTTCTCGAGAGTATTTCCAAGCGTTACGACTGGGCATATTTAAGCTTCACTGTCGATCCGCTAGGGAAGAATGTCGGTCGCAGTGATGGTAAAAAAAACAAGTATTATGGTGATCGTGACTACTTCAAACAGGTGATCGACGGCAATCAATTCGGCAAGCAGATCCTGATCGGGAAGACTTCCGGGAAACCGGCGCTGATCCTTTCCACGGCCATTTACGATAATATCGGCAAGCTCAAGGGGGTTTTGGCTTTGGCGATGACTCTGAGTGAAATTTCCAGCCAAATAGTCAATACCCGTATCGGTGAAACCGGCTATAGCTTTTTGCTCGATGACAGGGGCGAGGTGATTGCCCATCCCAATGAAGAATACACCCGTTCGCGAGTCGATATGGCGAATCACCAGGCGCTGCAGGCGCTCGGCAGGGGAGAGCCTTTCAGCGTGTTTGATGATTACGATGGCAATAAGGTTGTCGCCGTCGCCAGCAAAACACCGGAAGGTTGGACGATGATCAGTCAGCAGGATTATCGCGAAGCCTATCACTTAATCGAACAGGAAAAAATCAAAGCTGGAGTGATCCTGGCGACAACCCTCCTAGCGGTATTTGCCCTGGCGCTGGTGGTCGCGCGGCGGATGACCGCACCGCTGCTGGAGTTGACCGATGTCGCCGATCAATACAGCCAGGGCAAGTTGAGCCTGGAGATTACCGGTCTCGACCGCAGCGATGAAATTGGCCAACTGGCGCAGGCGATTGAACGATTGGGGACCAGTATTCGGCTGGCGATGGAGCGGCTGCAGCGGCATTAGTTGAAGCGCTTTTTGAGCAGCGGCCGGCTCAATGCTGCTGTCGGCGCGCTAACGATTACTGCCGAGCGGGAAAAGCGCTTCGACTTCAGTCATTCTTTTTTTAACACCGGCCTCGGCGTAGCGGTACGAAAAGACGGTGGGGCAGGTTTTCTTCCCACCCTCAGGTATTTGATAAAGGAGGCCCCGAACTGCTGAAAAAAACTTCTTGAAACAGTTCGGGGCCAAGTAGACAGTCATCTAGCTCTTGGTGCCTTCATCAACACTAACAGGAGCCGTCCTTCTTCCGGTCCCGGTCGCCAGAACCTTTGCGCTTGCCATTACCTTTCCCTGCCAAAGTAAGGCCGGCGTCCTGCTCTGTTATGTAGCTTTGGCAGGAGCCGTCTCTCTTCCGGTCCAGGTCACCAGAACCGCTGCCCTTACCATTGCTCTTGCCCTTACCTTTACCTTTGCCAGCCAAAATAAGGCTGCTGTCCTGCTCAGTCATATAGCTTTGGCAGGAGCCGTCTTTCTTCCGGTCGCGATCACCAGAACCCTTACCTTTTCCTGCCAGCATAAAACTCGCGTCATCTTCTAATAGGTAGCTCTGGCAAGTGCCGTCCTTTTTCCTGTCCTGGTCCTTGTCTTTGTCCGCGGCAAAAGAGAAACCGACCCCCCAAGACAACACCAGCAAGAGTGCTAAAGCGTACTTTGCAACTTTTAACATTTTCGTACCTCCGTTTAAATGGTTAGATTTTTGTTCCCGAGCATAACGTCCAGGGAAGAAGCAGGCCTTCCTATCACAAGCCCATATCCTTGCTTGGTACTGATCCTTTTTCTTCCCTCAATTTTTCCTCTCACTGAGTCAGGCAGCTGCCATCCCTCAGGCGGTCGCGTCCACCGCCTCTCGGAGAACCGAGCAGATTTAGCTCGTTGGGCTGCGATCTGCTGGTATTTCCCCGCCAGAGCGGGACCCCGGTGTCTGGATCACGCAGCACAACGCTGTCCTCATCCATGCTGACACTGACGGCGATGAGTCTGCTGCTCCCGTCGGAGAAGGTGACCTCATAGGCTTCGATCAGGACTTCTTCGCCCACCATCGGGCTGGCGACCCCAAGACTGTTCCAGAATTTAACTGGGCCGAAGCCATAGACGTTGATAATCTCGGTTCCGGTGTCGATTTGATAGGGTTGCCCAAAAGTGCCGACGGTCATCACTGTCCCGGAAAATTCGGTGGGTACGCCGTTAAAAATGACGTTGGCCGGGCCGGCTCCGCCACCTGATCCAAGGCCGCGGCCAGCCCAGACGGAGCCGGTCATCAGCAGCACAAAAATGACCAGGGTCATTCCTGTGGCAAGTGTTTTTCTTGGCAACTTTTTCATTTTTTGACCTCCTTCAATAGAGTTGTTTCTTTTCCCGGGATTGTTTTCCCCACCAACGGGTAAAGCTCCCGGCAGGCAAAGCGGTACTTCTAAAAAGAATCAGAATTCACTTCACACCGATTTACACTTTGCTATCGCAGGAGCTGTGCCAAAAAAATATTGCGCCGGGAGGGTGGATAAAGAGCTTGAAGTATTCGTTAGATAGGCTGATCGTTGGCGGTTGAGTTTAAAATTAGTAGGCAATGCTGGAGAGGGAATGGACGAGATGGTCGCAGCGGGTGCGACGAGATGGTCGCAGGTGCTATTTATTGGAGATTTTGCAGTCCTTCATTCCATACTTTTGCAATTTGTAGCGCAGATGTCGCTCGCTCATGCCAAGCAGGGCGGCGGCACGACGCTGTACGCCGTTGGCTTGGGCAAGAGCCTCGCGGATCAGATTCTGTTCATAGGCTGCAACCCGTTCGGCAAATGAGCCGCTGAGCAGCAGGTTGGGTTTGTTTTCGGTCGGCAACAGTCGAATCGCCGAGGGCAGATCGGCCGTGGTAATGATGTTGTCGCGGGCTAAAACGACCGACTGCTCGACGATATTTTCAAGCTCGCGGATATTTCCGGGATAGCTGTATTTCATCAATAGATCCTGGGCTTCTTTGGAAAAATGTACCTCTTCGCGGTCGTTTTCTTTGCTGAAGCGGAGCAAAAATTGATCTATCAAGAGCGGAAGGTCTTCTCGCCGGTCTCGCAGAGGGGGAATGTTGATGGTGACGACATTCAATCTGAAAAACAGATCCTCTCGAAACGTCCCCTCTTTGATCATCTGTTCCAAGGGGCGATTAGTCGCCGCGATCAGCCGCACATCAATTTCAATAGGCTTATTGCCGCCGACCCGTTCGATGGTCCGTTCCTGGAGCACGCGCAATAATTTGGTCTGGGTTGCCAGGGGGATATCTCCGACTTCATCCAACAACAGGCTGCCCTGGTGCGCCTGCTCAAATCTGCCGATGCGCTGGCGATCCGCACCGGTGAAACTGCCCTTTTCATGACCGAAGAGTTCGCTTTCAAGCAGGGTGTCGGTAAGGGCGGCACAATTGACCGCTACCAGAGGGCGATCCTTGCGGGGACTGGCGTAATGAATCGCTTTTGCCAGAACCTCCTTGCCGGTGCCACTCTCACCGCAGATCAATACGGAAGTTCGCGTGGGCGCAATGCGCGCCGCGGTGTTGACCACTTCAGCCATGGCTCGGCTCTGGTAATTCAGGTTAGGCAGTTTGTAGCGCTCGGTAAGTTGGTTACGCAGTTGCTCATTTTCGGAAATTAAATAATGGCGCTCCTGGATTTTTGCCAGCAGCAGTTCCAATTCATCCAGATCAATCGGCTTGGTCAAATAGTCGAAGGCACCGGCTTTCATGGCCTCAACGGCGGTATCGACAGCGCCATAGGCCGTCATCAAGACCACGTCAACGGCTGGATTCAGCGCTTTGATCGCTTTTAACACGTCCAGCCCGCTTTGGTCGGGCATCCGAAAATCTGTCAGCACCACATCGACCTGCTGCTGTTCGACATGCTCGATACCAGCTGTTCCCGTTGCCGCAGTGGTCGTTGGGTAACCCGATTTTTTAAGGAAACCGGCCAATGACTCCCGCTGGGGTTTTTCATCATCGATAATCAGAATATTCATACTCTCATACTCTCTTCTTGCGTTTTTTGAGCATCAGCTGTCGGGATGCTGAGGGTGAAGGTTGTCCCTTGCCCTGGTCTACTTTGCGCAGAAACCTCGCCGCCATGCTCGGTCATAATGCGATGGACCAGTGCTAAACCCAATCCGGCTCCGGCTGGTTTGGTCGTGAAATAGAGATCAAATATCCTCTTCTGCTGCTCCGGTGGAATGCCTGGTCCATCGTCTGTGATATCAAAACAAATGTGTTCATCGGTTTCCTGGGTATTTATCGAAATCTTGCCCCCTTCAGCAACGGCGTCCATGGCATTTTGCAGCAGATTCAGCAACGCCTGATGAAATTGATTCTTGTCAACGTTGATAACCGTTAGCAGCTCAGGGCCGGTTTCCAGGCGGATATGTTTTGCTTTGGCCTGAGCGCCCACAACTTCGACGCTTTGCCTGATCAATTCAGCTACCGAAACCGGCGTCCTGTTCATCTTCGGAGGACGGGCAAGATCCAAAAACTGGCGGACTATTAGACCGATGCGCTCGATTTCCGAGCGGACGGTTCGGGTCAACCCAAGGTACTCATCCTGGTCCCTGGTCGGCGTAAATTCTTTCTGGAAGCGCTGTACGATCATGCTGATCGCATTGAGCGGATTGCGGATCTCGTGAGCGACCCCAGCTGCCAACTGGCCCATCGCGGTTAATTTCTCCTTGCGGCGAAGTTGTTCTTCCAACTTTTTCTGCCTGGTCTGATCGCGCAATAAAATAACGCCGGCATCCATGCTGCCCGTTTCATCAAAAACAAACGAGACGCTGACAGCAACTGAAATTGGACGATTCAACGATCTGAGTTGTAGGGTCTGTTCAACGTTCTCCAGTCTGTGTTGCTTTTCCAGGGCCTCTATAATTGAGTGACCATTTGAAAAAAAATCGACAAGTTGAAGACCGGTGACTCGGTTTTGATTTATGTGAAGGATACGCCGGGCGGCGGTGTTGGCAAACCTGATCGAGAGCTGCGCATCGACACCGATAACGGCGTCACTCATCGCGTGTAAAATATTGCCGGTGTAGGTTTGCATTCGGGCGTGCTCTTGCTGCAGGAAACGATAATTTTGGCTGATGATTACAATGCTGAATAAAATAAATCCGACAAAAATGACGCCGATTGACGTGACGACCGCCCTTTGGATCATGCGCTTTTCCAAGCTGCGAATTTCATCCAAGTGCAGGCCGATGCGCAATTTCCCCTGGTATCCGCCGCCTGCACCAAAGGGACTGACAATCTCCAATACTTCCTGATCATTGAAGTGGGCAGTACGAGTCCGAATATCATTTGCTTGTAGGAAATCATCGTCGGCGATGGAACTCATCTTTTGAGTGCCAGGTGTAGCGGCCAGGATTCCATTCTCGTTCTGCAGGACGGCATAGACCAACTCCTGTTGATTGCTGATGTCTTCAAACAGCCTGTCGATCCCGATCCGTTTGCCGAACGCCAGCATGTCCGCTGCGTCGACATTAATAACAATAACTCCGCCATTGTGCCTTTTTAACGCTACGGCATAGCGTTGTCCTTCAAGGTGACGGGCTTGTTTGAGGCCGATATCTATTTCTTCCTTTTCGCCATCGAGAATCGCTTGAAAAAATAATTCAGGCCGGTATTTACCTTTGCCTTGGTGCGGGTCAAGAACACTCGATTCAATTTTATTCCCGTTCAAGTCAAAAACGTTGATCCGGTAGAGATTGTTTTTGGTCGCGAAGTCTCGCAGCAGGGAATGGGTCAGCGGTTGATGCTTTTCAAGTTCACGTAGCAGGTGTGCATTGTTGGAAAGCCGCTCGGCAATCTGCTGCTGTATTTCCGTTTGTGACAAAATTGAATTGGTGGCGCTTTGCTTAATGACCTCTAGCAGTGACAACCCCTCGTACTCATGCATTTGAATCAATTCAATGCGACTTTGTCGCAACTCAAAATAGGTCGACAAGATCATTAAAATGGTGAAAATTAGGCCGATAGAAAAAATATATCCTGGTTTGATTAAATTGATGATTTTCACAAGAATTTTGCCCCTCACCCCTATGATGGGAAGGTCACTACTTTTAGTTTTGCGCAGTAAAAAAACAACTTCAAAAAGGAGAGCGGAAAATTATCCTCTTCGAAAAGTTAACTTGCGCCGCCATGACCCTTCGGAGGGAAGCTGTCTCCCAGCTGCTTACAAACTGATTGCGACGATTCATTTTTTTCTTCCCCAATTCCAAGCTGCGGATATAGATCGGCTGAAATTGTCAGTTCTGCATCCCGGAAAAATTCCTCGAGGCGCTCTTTGGACAAGGTTTCCTCTTCAAAAAGATCCTCGGCAAGGGCCTCCAGAATAGTGCGATTGGCATTGAGAACCTGGATCGCGCAGCTCTCAGCATCACCGACCAGTTTTTCGATCTCCTGGTCGATGATCCAAGCAGTTTTCTCACTAAAAATCTTTTCCGTGGCAAGCTTACGGCCAAGAAAAGGGTGTTCTTCGCCACGGGAAAAGCTGAGCGGTCCCAACCGTTCACTCATCCCCCATTGACAGACCATCTTTTCAGCCAGGTCCATGACCTGCTTGAGATCGTTCTGTGCTCCCGTCGAGTACTCACCAAAGCAGAGCTTTTCAGCCACGCGGCCACCCAGCATAACGGCCAGGCGACTCATCAGGTAACTGCGCGGGTAGTGATAACGGTCATCCTCTGGCAATTGCTGGGTGACACCCAAGGCCTGACCGCGCGGAATAATGGTCACCTTGTGGATCGGGTCGGTGTTTGGCAGGCAGCTGGCCACCAGGGTATGACCGGCCTCGTGGTACGCAGTGATCCGTTTCTCCGGTTCCGAGAGGAACAGTTTGCGTTCCATGCCCATCAGTTGTCGATCTTTAGCCTGTTCCAGATGGTGATTGCTCACCTGCTCGGCATCCTCGCGTGCTGCGATCAGAGCCGCTTCGTTGACCAGACCTTGCAGATCGGCACCGACCATTCCCGGCGTCCCTTTGGCGATCAGTTCCAGATCAACATCCTCGGCCAGCGGCATGGCGCGGGTGTGCACCTGCAGGATCTTAACCCGGTCGCGCCAGTCAGGCCGTTCGATAACTACCTGGCGATCGAAACGACCTGGCCGCAACAGAGCAGTATCCAAAACATCCGGCCGGTTGGTTGCTGCCATGACGACAACCTCATCGTGCGGATCGAATCCGTCCAGTTCGGAAAGCAGTTGGTTCAAAGTTTGTTCGCGCTCGTCATTGCCACCACCCAGGCCGGTGCCGCGGGCTCTGCCGACCGCATCCAGTTCGTCGACGAAAATAATACTCGGAGCATTCTGCTTGGCATTATTAAAAAGATCGCGGACCCGGCTGGCGCCAACCCCGACAAACATTTCAATGAACTGGGAGGCGGAAATATTGAAGAAGGGCACCCCGGCTTCGCCAGCCACAGCTCTGGCCATCAGCGTTTTTCCGGTCCCGGGTGGGCCGACCAACAAAATCCCGCGCGGCACCTTGCCGCCTAGGCGGCTGAACTTTTCGGGTTCCCGTAAGTAGGCAATGATTTCCTGGAGTTCTTGTTTCGCTTCCGCCAGACCGGCTACATCATCAAAGGTTATCGGGGAGGTTTTCGGGCTATACAAGTGCGCCCCCGATTTGCCGAATTGGTTTAGAAAGTTGCCCGCCGGGCCGCCATGTTTACTCATGCGCCGAAAGAAGTAGATCCAGAAGCCGATAATCAGTACCCAGGGAAGCAAACCGATCAATAAGTTGCTCCACAGCGAATTGTCCTGCTCCGGTTTTGCCTCGACGACAACCTGGTTTAGCTCGAAAAGCTGGAGCAGCTCCGGGTCATCGATCGGCGGGAGCCTGGTGCGAAAATCTTTAAATGTGCGGATATCGGTAAAAGTGGGGGAGATAAGTTCTTCGGCGGCAAAAGATCTTTCTTCAAAGAACTTACCAGATAGACTGTCTCCCTTAATGGTAACTGCCGCAATCTGGTTTTGCCGCAGTTCGGTTTTGAAGCGGCTGTAAGAGATTTCGGCCACCGATAGCGAAAGCTGTTGTGGGTAAAGGTAGAGATAGAGGCCGTTGAGCGCAACAACGAGTAACATCACCAGAAGGAAGCGCTGCCAGGGATTGTTCATCATTGTCGATTTCTTTTCAGTCGGCACCCTCTGCCCCCACTCCTCTTGCCATGCCAATCCCGCTGTTCTGTCTGACGAGCCTGGATAATTTGAAACCCGGATTCTGCCTGTATTGGAAAGTTTACCATTAAATATGCCCATTCCTTGGAGAGCCAACCCTGGTTGTCTTCAATGTTGGAGTGCTGGAGTTGTTGACTCTGTTTATAGAATTTTCAATTGGCGATAAATGGCAGACGCTAAACTTGTCTTGCTGTTTAATTTCAGCTTGTTAGAATCTCAATGATACTTGTCCATCCCCCTAAAGGAGTAGCCAGCGAGTGAAAGGGATCTGTCACCTTATTCTCAAGAGCGTTTTGCTCTTGTTTCTTCTCTCCTCAAGTCTTTGGGCGGCAGAGCCCCACCGGGTTCTGTTCATCAGCGCTTACCATCCGGCGTTTCCGACCTTTTTCCAGCAGGTCGAGGGGATAAAATCGATATTTGACGAAAAGCCGATTCTTCTCGATATCGAGTTCATGGATACCAAGAGGTTTCCCGCAAGGGAAACCTTCGACAGCTTTTACCAGGCCTTATCCCTCAAGCTCTCCCGAATCAGACCTTACGAAACCATCATTGTCGGAGATGACAACGCCCTGTCCTTTGCCCTTAAACACCAGAGTGAGCTCTTTCAAGGGAAGCCGATCGTATTTCTGGGGGTGAACAACATCGATTTGGCTTTGCAGCAGAATGAAAATCTATACGTAACCGGTGTGGCCGAAGCCGTTTCCATGAAGGAAACCCTGGAGCTGATGCTTAAACTCCACCCTGGGGCTCAGAGGTTCGTGGCGTTGGTGGATGGTTTGCCGAGCGGGCAAGGGGACTTGAAGACTTTTTTTCAATATGAGGAAGAATTTGCCCCGGTTGATTTTTCTGCGCTTTCTCTGAACGTGTTGTCCTTTGAAGAGTTCGCAGTGCAGTTACAGGCTCTCGGGGCAAATGACGTTGTGTTACTTCTTTCGGCCTACCGAGACAAACACGGCAAGACTCTGCTTTTCGGTGAAAGTCTGGAGCTGATTAGAGCTAATCTTTCGAGGCCGCTTTACCACCTCTGGTTTCACGGTATGGGCCAGGGAATTCTCGGGGGGAAACTTATAAGTCATCGACAACAGGGAAGAGCTGCCGCCGAGATGGTTATAGAAATACTGGCTGGCAAACCTGTTGAAAATATTTCCGTTAGAAGTGAAAGTCCCAACAGTTACCTTTTTGATTATCAGGAGCTGGCACGGTTCGGCATCGAGCGCTCCTCCTTGCCAACGGATACCCAGATCTATAACGAACCACAATCAGATTATCAGGAACATAAAGAATTAATCTGGACGGTTGTCGGAGTTTTTTTCGGTTACACCCTGTTGCTTTTTGGGATGTGGTTGTCTATCCAGCGTCGCAAACAGGCCGAAGAGGCGCTTCGGGTGAGCGAAAAAAGGCAACGCCTGCTGCTCAAGAATTTGCAGGTTGGCATCGTCGTTCATGCGACCGACACCCGGATCGTCATGAATAATCCCAAAGCGAGCGATCTGTTGGGGTTAACCGAAGATCAGATGCGGGGCAGGGTTGCCATCGACCCGGCATGGCGTTTCTTACGTGGTGACGGTACCCCCATGCCTCCGGAAGAGTACCCGGTTAACCAGGTGATAGCCAAGGGTGCTCCCCTTGAAAATTATGTGGTTGGTGTTGAACGACCCAGTGGGAAAGGTTTGATTTGGGTGCTGTGCGCAGGCTACCCGGTTTTCAATCAACAAAACCGTCTGCAGCAGGTCGTCACCCATTTTATTGACATCACCGTTCGCATTCAAAATGAACAGGACCTTTTGTACCGGGAGGCTTTTGAGGCACTTATCGCTGGGATTTCGACAAGGTTTGTCGAGCTGACAGCTGCTGAAACGGACCAGGGGATAGACCTGGCTCTTAAGGACCTTGGTGAGTTTGCTGGCGTAGATCGATGCTATGTCTTTCTCTTTTCAGACGACGGTCTGTACATGGACAACACCCACGAATGGTGTGCTGAGGGGATCATTTCCCAGAAAGAAAATCTTCAAGGAGTCCTTGTCAACGAGCTGCCCTGGGCAATGGAAAAAACCTTGAACAAGCAGGTCTTCTATGTTCCTTCCATCGCCGATTTGCCTCCGGAAGCCGGGGCGGAAAAGGAGCACTGGCAAACCCAGGGCATTAAGTCGCTCATCGCGGTTCCCATCCTTATGGCTGGGGGAGTCATAGGTGTTCTGGGCTTCGATGAAGTGCGCTCAGAAAAACAGTGGGGAGGGGCTGATATCACGCTGCTCCAAACCGTCGGCGATATCTTAGGGAACACAATCGCGCGCCAACAGGCCGAGGAAGCACTGCAAAAGGCCCTGGCTAAGGCCGAACAAGCCAGGGACAAAATTGAAGCGATCCTCCAATCGGTGGCCGATGGTTTGATGTTTACCGATATGAATAATCGAATCATTCTTCTGAGCGCTTCGGCAGAAGCAATTCTAGGCAGAAAATTATCAGAGGTTTTTTTAGCCACGATGGATGAGGCGATTGCAAACCAAAGCCTCAGAAAACAGATTTCTGTCGTTAAGGATGGTGCAATAAAAGAAGCCGCGATGGAGCTTGAACTGCCGGCCAAAGCCCGCGAGCTGGGGCGGATAATTCAGGCCAAATCCTCCCTGGTGCGGGGCAAGGACGGTAACAAGTCGGGGGTCATCACCCTGCTTCACGATGTGAGTCGGGAGCGGGAACTCGACCGGATTAAAAGCGAATTTATTTCTACCGCTGCCCATGAATTACGCACCCCGTTAACATCGGTTCGGGGATATTCGCAATTTTTACTGAGCGAAAAAGATTTAGGTAACGAACAACAGACTGAGTTCCTTACCATCATCAACGAAAAGAGTATGGTGCTGGAAAAAATTATTGATGATTTGCTCGACCTAAGCCGGGTTGAATCTGGTCGGGTTATCCATGTGGAAAAAGATTGGTACGACCCTGGTACAGTGCTGACTGAACTTGTCGGCCAATATCAGAAAGAATTCAAAACCCACCGCTTTGGGGCGACCCTGCCGGAAACCTCGGTGGAACTTTTGGTCGACAAGGGGAAGATTATCCAAGTTATGGAGAACCTTCTCATAAATGCGGTAAAATTTTCACCAGAGGGGAGCCGGATTCTGGTGGCCTGCGAGATGTCTGCGACAGAGGTTCATATTTCGGTCAAAGACGAGGGGATCGGGATGACAGCCGAACAGGTCGATAGAGTTTTTGATAAGTTTTACCGGGTAGATTCCTCGCTCATGGCTAAAGAAGGGCTTGGTCAAAATTTGGGTCGAAAGCAAACCGGACAAGGGAACGACGGTAAGTTTTACCATTCCCTTAATTTCGAAGAACAGCAACAATAATTGACGGGGTGCTTTTGGTGAAAAAAATCCTGATTGTCGAAGACCAGACAGACGTTCTGAAGCTGCTGGAGATGGTTCTCAGGGCAAAAGACCGTACGTTTTTTTTGACGGAAAGCGGCGAAGAAGCACTCGAAATTGCCCGGAAAACTATTCCAGATGTCGTTCTTCTGGACATAATGTTGCCTGGCGGGATTGATGGTTATGAAGTGACCCGAACATTAAAAAACGATCCAACGACCGCCAACTGCTCAATCATTGTCATGACCGCCAGGGTTCAGGAACAGGATAAAAAAGCGGCATTGGCTGCTGGAGCTGACGACTTTATCGGGAAGCCCTACAATTTAGATGATTTGAGAAATATGGTTGCGAGGTTTCTTGAATAGAAGGTTGAAATACAGGAGTTCAGACTTGATTTGACAGACACTGTTAGCTTTGGTCAGGCTCAAAACAGCTGGTCCACCACCCCTCAAAAATTCCTTTAGATATACTTAGTCGGACATTTGTGGACCATATGGAGTTTCGGCACACCGGCAACTCCCTCGCCCCTGCACCTCCCCCCGGTCTGCTATGGATATAGCTACACGGAGGACTTTGATTGGTTGCCTAGCTTGACGGTCGGCAATCTATGGGCTTTATTTATAAGTAACGAGCTTTGTGTAAAGGGATGGGACTCCAGCTGGCCTTATATCCAATGGATTTAAATCCTTATCCAGCTTCTCTCAGAACCTGCTGCGTCCCTTCTCTGGTCTGCCACTGCTAACGACGCCTGGTCATGGGCGGTCCATATAGCTGTCAGGTTCCGATCGAGACCTTCCACATCTCAATTTCTACCTTTTTGTGTCTCGATAGATAGAATCGAACGCTACAACAGACGTTTATGATCATAGAAGTCTGGTTGTCTACTCTCCTGAGGAATTCGCTGCTGATTACAGGTGTGTGCAGCGTGGATGACCTCGACGGAAATACCACTTCACCACGCCTCCACCGGCACAAAACATAGCAACGGAGGATCAGCATGTGCTCTATCGACCTTGATGTTGTGGAAGACATCGTCAGAAAGAGAGGGGGGACAGCCGACCATGCGATCCCGATCCTGCAGGAGGTCCAGAAGCGCTTTCGCTATGTTCCCCGGGAGGCCATCGTTCGAATCGCCAGCATCTCCGAAATGACCGAGTCGCAACTCTACGGTGTCGCCACCTTCTATTCTCAGTTTCGCCTCGAACCTGTGGGGGACACCATCATCAAGGTCTGCCATGGGACCGCCTGCCATGTCAGCGGGGCTCAAGGGGTGACCGAAGCCCTCGAAAAAAAACTTGGGGTGAAATCCGGCGAGACCACCGCGGACAAAAAATTCACCCTGACATCGGTGGCTTGCGTGGGCTGCTGCTCTCTTGCGCCGGTCCTGGCGGTGGCGGACGGCAGGACCTATGGGCGGCTTGATATGAAAAAGGCGATAAACATCGTTGAAAGCTTTACAGGAGTGAGCGGTGCAAAACCTGAATGAACAGAAACGCAAATCGATCGTCGTGGGGATGAGCACCTGCAACATCGCCTCGGGCTCTCAGGAGGTCTACGACTTCTGTCAGAACGAGATCGAAATCCGGGGCTTGGATGTCGGCCTGGGAAGCACCGGCTGTCTGGGCATGTGCTACAGCGAACCGCAGGTGCAGGTCATCGACGCGGACGGCAGCAGGCACCTCTACGAAGGGGTGCAGCCCGCCCGCATGAGGCAGATCCTGGAGCAGCACGTGGTCGGGAATCAGCCCTGCCAAAAGTGGCTGGCGCAGTCGGGCAAAGGGGAGGCCCACGCTTTTCGCAGCAAGCAGCGGCGGATTGTCCTGGCCAACTGCGGCCACATCGACCCGGAGAGCATCGACGACTACCTGGCAGCCGAAGGCTACCAGTCACTGCGCCAGGTTTTGCAGAAAATGGATCAGGCAGAGGTGATCGAAAGGATCACCGCGTCAGGGCTGCGGGGGCGGGGCGGGGCCGGTTTTTCGACCGGTATGAAATGGAAATTCGCGCTCCAGGAGACCGCTGACGAAAAGTACATCATCTGCAACGCGGATGAGGGTGACCCCGGCGCATTTATGGACCGGACTCTGCTGGAGAGCGATCCCCATGCCGTGCTCGAAGGGATGGTCATCGGCGCCTTCGCAACCGGAGCTAACCAGGGCTACATCTACTGCCGGGCCGAGTATCCCCTGGCGGTCGCCAGGCTCCACAAGGCGATCACTCAAGCTGTAGAGAGGGGCTATCTGGGAAAAAACATCCTGGACTCGGGTTTTGATTTGAGCCTCCAGGTCAAGGAGGGGGCCGGGGCGTTTGTCTGCGGCGAAGAAACCGCTTTGTTGGCCTCCATCGAAGGGCAGCGGGGCATGCCGCGGGTGCGGCCGCCGTTTCCGGCCCAATCCGGTCTGTTCGGCAAGCCGACCACCATCAACAACGTGGAAACCTGGGCCAACGTGCCCTGGATCATCCGCAACGGGGCGGAGGCCTACGCCGCCATCGGCACCGCGAAGAGCAAAGGCACCAAGGTGTTCGCTCTGGCCGGCAAGGTGAAGCGGGGCGGATTGGTGGAAGTACCGATGGGCACCACCCTGCTGGAAGTTATCCACGACATCGGCGGCGGTACGCCAAGCGGGCGGGAGGTTCTGGCGGTGCAGATGGGCGGGCCCTCCGGTGGCTGCGTACCGGCCACCGCCCTCGACACCCGCATCGACTACGAAGAGGTCAGCCGCACCGGAGCCATCATGGGCTCGGGGGGCATGGTCGTGCTCGACGATACCTCTTGCATGGTGGAGGTGGCTCGTTACTTCATGAACTTCGTGCAGAACGAGTCCTGTGGCAAGTGTACCTTCTGCCGGCTGGGAACCAGGCGGATGCTCGAAATTCTGACCCGCATCTGCGAAGGGCAGGGCCAGGCTGAAGACATCCCGCTGCTCGAAGAGCTGGCCTACAAGACCAAAACCACCAGCCTGTGCGGGCTGGGCCAGACCGCCCCCAACCCGGTACTCACCACCCTGCGCTATTTTCGCAATAGCTACCAGGAGCACATCGATGAGCACCGCTGCCGGGCCGGCCAGTGCCGTAACCTCTGCTCTTTTGAGATCACCGCCGACTGCACCGGCTGTCACCTCTGTCTGGTGAACTGCCCAGTCAACGCCATCGGCGGGGAGCGGACGGCTCGCCATGAAATCAGAGATGATGCCTGTATCCGCTGTGGCGTGTGCCGAGACGTGTGCCGGTTTAACGCGGTGGCCGTAGGGCCGTCGAAGGGGTCTGCCAGTGGCTGAGATTAGCTTCATTCTGGACGGAGCAGAGGTTCAGGTCGAACCGGGGACGACGATCCTGAAGGCCGCCTGGGACCGGGGAATTTCGATTCCGACCCTCTGCCATCACCAGCAGCTCAAACCCTTCGCCTCCTGCTTCATCTGCGTGGTGGAACTCGAAGGTCGCCCGAACCTGGTCCCGGCCTGTTCGACACTCGCCAGTGAAGGGATCGTGGTTCACAGCGCCTCGGCCAAAGTCGAGGCGGCGCGGCGCACCTGCATCGAGCTGTTGCTTTCCGATCACCTGGGCGATTGCCAGGGGCCCTGCATGGCCGCCTGCCCGGCGGGCATCGATATCCCCGGGTTCCTCAAGCACATCGCTTCGGGTGAAGACCGCAAGGCCCTGGAGCTGATCAAGCGCAACATGCCACTGCCGGGCATCCTGGGGCGGATCTGCCCCAGACCCTGCGAAACAGTCTGCCGCAGATCCCTGGTGGATGAACCGATCGCTATCTGCCAGCTCAAGCGTCACCCGGCTGACCTAGATTCGGCTTCGGGGGAGGAGTACATTCCCGAAACCGATCCCCCGACCGGCAAGCGGGTCGCCATTATCGGCGCCGGCCCGGCCGGGCTTACCGCGGCCTACTACCTACAGATCATGGGGCATCAGAGTTCTGTGTTCGAGGCCCACAGTGCCGCTGGCGGTATGATGCGCTACGGTATCCCCAGTTACCGCCTTCCTCGGGAGGTGATCGACCGCGAAGTGACGGTGATCGAGAAGATGGGGGTGCGTTTTCTCTTCAACACTCGGGTGGGAGATGATCTCACCCTTGAGCAGGTGCGTCGGGACTACGATGCCGTTTTCCTGGCCCTGGGCGCTCAGCGGGCCGGCTGGCTCGGTATCCCAGGCGAGGCCTTGGAAGGGGTGTCGCACGGCATCGGGTTTCTAGGCAAGGTCTCCCGGAATGAGCAAACCGCCATCGGCAAACAGGTGCTGGTGGTGGGCGGTGGCAATGTCGCCCTCGATTCAGCCCGTAGCGCTGTGCGGCTGGGTGCCGAGGTGACCATCGCCTATCGAAGGACCGAGGAGGAGATGCCCTGCTGGGAGGAAGAGGTCACCGCCGCACGTGAAGAAGGCATCCGCTTCGAATTCTTGCAAACCCCGACCCGAATCGATGAGGACCCGGAAGGGGGGCTCCGGGTGACCTTTGTCCGTATGGAGCTCGGCGAACCAGACGAATCCGGCCGCTACCGCCCGGTGCCGGTTTCCGGCAGCGAACAGGTGCGTCAGGTCGACAACCTGATTGTGGCCATCGGCCAGCGGGTGGACATCCGTCCCGCCGAAGGGGTCGAGCAATCGGTCTTTGGCACCATTAAGGCCGACGAGGACAACCTGCTGACCAACCTGCCGGGGGTGTTCTCCGGCGGGGATTGTGTCCTCGGCCCGGATATCGTGGTCAACCTGATCGGCATGGGCCGGAGGGCCGCGGTGGCGATCGACCAGTATCTGTCGGGAAACCCCGTCGCCGGCGAGCCTCCCAAGTACAACCAGTCGATGGGGCCGCTTGAGCAGGTGCCGGAGAGCCTGAGCCGGGGGGTCGAACCCAAGCCGAGAGAAAAGCCCCGGCACATGGACCCAGAGGTTCGCCGCAACAGCTTTGCCGAGGTTGAGGCCGCCTTCACTCCCGAACAGGCCCGGGAGGAAGCCAGCCGCTGCCAGGAGTGTGGCTGCCGGGCCGCCCCCGATTGCCGACTGCGGGAGTACGCCTCCCGCTACGGGGCCAAGCCCGAACGTCTGGCAGGTGCCTGCCGGGAGTTCGACCGTGACGAGTCTCACCCGGAGATCGTCTATGAGGCGCACAAATGCATCCAGTGCGGCATCTGCGTGCGCCTTAGCGAAGAGGTGCATGGGTCGTCGGCCTTGGGCTTTGTCGGGCGTGGGTTTTCCTGCCGGGTCAAACCGGCCCTGGAACGCCCCCTCGGAGAGGTGGACGCCAAAGGGTTGCAGCAGATCGTGGAAAGCTGCCCGGTGGGAGCATTTACCTATAAGGGCGACCCTGTCCACTGTCTGGATTCGGTGTTTCGACGGCCTGACGCAACCGGGCCCACCCTTTGCCAGCTGCCGAATCAGAGCAGCGAAAAGGATTATTGACGGCCAGGGTCTGCTGCCAGCCGATAATTTCAGTGATTGACATCCCTTCCGCCCCAGCTAGAATTAATAGAACAGCATTTTATCACGTAGCCGGAAAGGAGGACCGTTATGAGCAAATTGATCCGTGACGTACTGAAGAAAAAGGGTGATTCGGTACTCAGCATTAGCGCTGATGCAACCGTTTATCAGGCCCTGGAGTTGATGGCGACTGAGGATGTGGGCGCCCTGCTCGTTGTGGAGGATGAGCGGGTGATCGGTCTCATTTCCGAGCGTGAGTATGCGCGGAAAGTGATTCTCGAAGGCCGCTCATCCCTCAACACGGATGTTAAGCAGATCATGCTCAGCAAGGTCCCCTACATCAGCCCTGAAATGACTGTTGAAGAAGGTTTGGCACTGATGACCGACAAGCGCTGCCGCCATCTTCCGGTTTTCGAGGATAATAAACTGGTCGGGCTCGTCTCCATCGGTGATCTGGTCAAAGGACAGGTTGCCGAAAAGGAGTATTTTATCCATCAGCTGGAGGATTACATCCACGGGGCCACCAATACATAGTCGCCCTGTCAGCCGCGCAGGGTAGAATGTTGTCTAATGACGCAACTTGGAACACTTGGATTTTGGTAGGAAACGCTGTCCAAAAGTCTTAGGTCTCAGCTGAGACCAACCTTTTATTGTTCCATCACGCTAGTGACCCGTGCGGTTAATTCCATCCTTTCATTCTGGCCCTTTTGCCCGCTGGCTTCGTTACGTCTCCTCGGCTTAGCTTTGCTAGGCCTGCGTCGATGCGCCTTGCCATCAGCCACAATTGGTCAGAATTACTTGAAAGAACTAACCGAACGGGACTCTGAAAGCTCTGAACTTTAGTCTAAGACGTTCAGTTGCTCTCTCATCTTTTTGGCTTGAATACTGTTGGATTTTGAATTTGCTTTAAAAGGGACTTTAAGTCCCGATAGGAACCTATGCACTTTCAGTGCATAGTGGTTCAGTTTCTTATAAATCACTTTCCATTAGACTATAGCGGCCCAACCTAATTCCAAATAGTTGGGCCGCTTTGCATTGTGTGCTGGAGTGTAAAGAAGTCCCTGCGGTGAGTACGTGCAGTGAGATTAGTGGCGACGGATTGTTTTTCAACCCTTCAGGATCACACTTTTTTTCAGGCAAAGTTGCGGTCTTGCAGAGATGAAGTAAGGTCATAGTAGGAGACAATTACACCAACTGGGGGTCATCATGACACGTGTCTTAAAAATCGTTGCTATCGTCTGTCTTATTCTGGTCCTGGCTGTCGCAGGGGTTATCGCCTATATCTCAGCTACCGTGGATCTTGAGCAGATCAAGCAACAGATCAGTGAAAACGTCAAAAAGGAAACCGGCCGCGAATTGCAGATCAAGGGCGATCTTGATCTGAGTGTTTTCCCCTGGTTGGGGGTTGAAATCGGCGAAACTCATTTCGGTAACGCCCCGGGATTCACCGGTGATTTTGCTTCTTTCAGTCGCGCTCAGGCCAGGCTCAAGCTGATGCCGCTGTTTTCGAAGCAGGTGGAAATGAGCACTCTGGTGTTTGAGGGGTTCACGCTTAACCTGCAGCAACGCAAAGATGGGGTCAATAACTGGGATGATTTGGCTAAGGCCGGAGCAGAGAAGCCAGCAGAAGCGGCGGAGAAGGCGGAGGAACCAGGACCGGCAGGGGCACTGGCACTGTTCCTGGAAGGGGTCGAGATCCGCAACGCCAATGTCAGTTATCAGGATGCTAAGGCCGGCAGTCGTTATGCCCTGAATGATTTCAATCTCACGGCAAGCCAGGTCGGGCTGCAAAAAGATGTGCCGTTTTCCATCGACTTTAAAGTAAACCTCAGCGAGCCGCAGGTTTCCGGTGACTACCTGATCAAGGGGACTGCCAACCTTGATCCGAACGCTGGGTTGTTTAAAGTGCGGGACCTGAGTTTTGACTCAAATCATAAAGCAATTGAATTACCCGTTGAGACTATTGATCTCGATTTCACCGCGAGTCTGGTCTTCGACCAGAATCGCATGCAACTCGATGTCAAGCCATTCACTATGAAAACAACGGTCACAGGTGAAGAGATCCCGAACCGCTCGGCAGACCTAACTGTCGACACCGCCCTGGTTTTCGACGCCAAGGCGATGGCAGCGAGTCTCAAACCGCTTACTATAGGTATCCCCGGGGGGACAATTCAGGGTGAGTTCGCTTACGCACAAAAAGGTCAGCAGCAGCAGATCGATTTTGATTTGAGCGCTGACCAGATCGACGTCAACCGCTTTGTGGCCCCTGTCCCTATTCCAGAGACAGCTGAGGCGAAATCGACGAGTAAAGCACCAGCCAAAGAGAGCAGCGGACTGGGCCAGCTGTTGGTTAACGGCGACCTGAAAATTGGCAAGCTGATTCAGGACCGCTTGCTGGTTTCTGATATCGCCATGAAGATTAAGATGCGCGATGGAATCCTTGATATCAGCCCATTCACCGCCAAACTTTATCAGGGGTTGGTGAATAACAACATCAACGTTGACCTGCGCAGTGCGGCCCCCAAGGTCAAGGCCAAAATTAACGTCAAAGGCTTTCAGGTGGGGGATTACCTCAAGGCAGCCATGGACAAGGATCTCATTCAGGGATCAGCGGATGTCAGTGCCGATCTGCGGCTGACCGCTGCAGATGCGGTCGGCCTTAAACGCAGCCTGAATGGGACGGCAGCATTGAAGGTTGGCGAAGGGGCACTTAAAGGGATTAATATCCCCGACATGATCCGCCGGGCCAAAGCGACCCTTGCCGGGCAGGCACCACCGCCGGCCAGTGAGCAGAAAACCGATTTTACCGAACTTTCTGGCACGGCGAATATAGTCAATGGTTTGGTCAGTAACAACGATCTGAGCATGAAATCTCCGCTGTTGCGGATTGGTGGCGATGGCCAGGCTGATTTGAACCAGGAGCAGGTCAACTACCTGGTAACGGCCACGCTGGTTGCCTCGCTGACCGGGCAGGGTGGTGATGACCTGAAGGAGCTGGTCGGGGTGCCGATTCCGATCCGCATTAAAGGGAGCTTTGCCGAGCCGGATTGGGAGCTCGACCTTAAATCTGTCCTTGAAGAAAAAATAAAGAGTCAGGCCAAGGGGGTTGTCGACCAGGTCCTGAAAGATCCGAAAAAAGCGTTGGAAAATCCAAAGGAAATTTTGAAAGATCCGAAGGAACTGTTGAAAGGGTTCAAGTTTAAATAGGTTGATGATTTGGTGGCGATTCATGGTTGGCCATTTGTGTCGGGGGAATGCTGCAGGTTTTTCTTATTGGCTATCTGGAAGATCCAGCTGGCTACGGCAAAATTTCTGATTTGGAAACGAGGAATTTTTGCCAGGCCAAGGATCTCAAGGATTGCGTGGAGACGGACATGCTAGGTTGCACAGGCAAGTCTGCAGATTGACGCATGGGCTGCGAAAAAGAGCTTTTTCCGGACTGAAACTACGCTAGTAATTGCTTCTCTCAATGACAAAAGGCCCAAGCTGAAAACAGATGGGCCTTTTTTCTGTCATGAAAATTGTGAATCCTAAGGAAATTTTCCATGGTATTTTCACAACAACCACCACTTTAATAAAACTGAGCCAGAAGTAACGATTCCCTTCTGATGGTAGGTTGTCGAAAATCAATATTTCATCAAGAAACTTTGTTATCCTAAGCGGCAGTCACATCTGTTATCTCAGCGCACTCAGCGAGGATGAATAGGCAAAGTTTCACGATTCCAACTTGTCTAAAGGAGAAACATAATGAGACAAAGGCCCCTCCACTTTGCAGCAAAACCGCTATGTATGTTACTGATCCTGTCTTTTATTCTACTCGACCTGAGTTCCCATCCTGTGCAAGCGGGTCTGATCGGTACTGAATCAATTATACGTACCCAAGCAAACGAAGCCGCTCGTGACCGTGTTTTCGATTTTCTGGCCAGAGAGGAAGTTCAACAGGCGATGGCCGCACAGGGTGTGCCCACCGACGAGATCGCGATGCGCGTGGCCTATTTGACTGATAAAGAAATTGAAAGAATAGCGCAAGACATAGATCAACTCCCTGCTGGCGCAGATGCGGGCGGCATTGTTGGAGCTGTCGTTTTTGTTTTTGTCCTTCTTCTGGTTACCGATATTTTAGGCCTGACCAAAGTGTTCCCCTTTACCCGCTCTATCCGCTGAAATATGCTCGCATCACTTCTCACTCAGGCAGGAGACCATCGGATTTCCCGCCTGATAATTTTTATTATTTCACTTGTTTTATGCAGTTGCACAGTTTATCCCCCACTGCCAAATGTTCAGAACAGACCAGCCCGAATTATTATCGATGGGGTTCCTTTTTATGCCCAGGAAGATTACCAATGCGGACCAGCTGCTTTGGCGATGCTTTTGAGTTGGAACGGTGAAGAGGTTGCGTTATCCGATCTGACTGAGCAGGTTTATTCTCCCTCTCTAAAAGGCAGCCTGCAGCCGTCTATTATCGCTGCAGCACGCAGGAACGGATACTTGGCATTTCCAATCAAGGGTCAAAAGGCGCTTTTAGCGGAACTGGAGAAAGGACATCCGGTTCTGGTCCTGCAAAACTTAGGGTTCTCCTGGTTTCCTCGCTGGCACTATGCAGTCGCTATTGGCTATGATCGTAAACTTGGGACTGTTTTTCTTCACTCAGGAAAACAGGCTGAACTCAAGATGTCAGCCTATGTATTTGCTCGTACCTGGGCTCGCAGTAACAACTGGGGATTGGTGATATTGGCACCAGGCATATTGCCAGCCACAGCATATGAGTTGTCCTATTTAACTGCAGCGTCTGGTTTGGAGCGAGCCAATCAAGGTGAAGCCGCATCTCTGGCCTATAGGGCGGCAATACAACGGTGGCCAACTAGCTACATCGCCTGGATGGGTTTCGGCAACAGCCTGTATTCAATAAACGATTTAGAGGGTGCAGTAGGAGCCTTTCGGCAAGCAGCTCTTTTGCAACCCAATAGCGGCGTGGCTTTAAATAATCTTGCCACAGCCCTAGCCGCGGCAGGAAAGAAGAAAGAGGCGTTGGACGCAATAGCTAAGGCTATTGATATGGGAGGAGAATTGCGCGAGAGGTTTCTCCAAACCCAGCATGAAATTCATGTCAAAGAATAAAACTCCGCGAGATATTATACGCGCTGGCTCCAGCCTGAGTTTAAGGGATCGTCAAAACTTTCCCAACCGCCTTTGCCCACCCGGACAGCAGCTGCTGGCGTTGCTCCTCCTCAAATTGCGGCATAAATTCGGCCTGCTGTTGCCAGCATTGTTCGATTTCGCTGAGTGATGAAAACAGCCCGTGCTGTAACCCGGCCAGATAGGCGGCACCCAGGGCGGTGGTTTCGGTCATTCTGGGACGCTGGACTGGCAGGTTGAGGATATCGGCCAGGAATTGCAGCAGCCAGTTATTGGCGACCATGCCGCCGTCGACCCGCAGGGCGGCAATATCAAGCTGACCGTCATCCCTCATCGCTTGCATCAGGTCGTTGGTCTGGTAGCAGACTGACTCAAGGGCCGCCCGCACGATGTCGGCGCTGCCGCTGTCGCGCGTGAGTCCGAACAAGGCCCCCCGGGCATCTGGATCCCAGTAGGGGGCGCCCAGGCCGACAAATGCTGGGATGAAATACACGCCGCGATTATCCGGCAGTGAACGGGCCAGTTGTTCGGTCTGCTCCGCCGAATCCACCAGGTGCAGGCTGTCGCGCAGCCATTGCACGGCCGCTCCGGCGACGAAAATACTCCCCTCCATGGCGTAGCTGGTTTCGCCATTTAATCGATAGGCGATGGTGCTCAGCAGGCGGTTTTGTGAGCGGACCAGCTCTTGACCGGTGTTGAGCAGGGCAAAACAGCCGGTGCCGTAGGTGCTCTTGACCATCCCTGGCTTGAAACAGGCCTGACCGATGCTGGCAGCCTGCTGATCGCCGGCGATGCCACAGATCGGCAGTTGTCGTGCAAAGATTCCTGCTGCCGTGGTACCGAAATCGGCGGCGCAGTCGCGCACCTCTGGCAGGATTGCTGCTGGTATTTGCAGCAGCTGCAGTAGCTCTTCATCCCAACAGTTTTTCTGAATATTGTAGAGCAGGGTGCGTGAGGCATTGGTGGCATCAGTGGCATGCTCCTTACCGCCGGTCAGCTGCCAGAGCAGCCATGAATCGACAGTGCCAAAGGCCAACTCGCCCTGTTCCGCTTTCAGACGGATTTCCGGATCCTGCTCAAGCAGCCAGGCGAGCTTGGTACCGGAAAAATAGGGATCGAGCAGCAGGCCGGTTTTTTCTGTGACCATTGCTTCGAGCCCTTCAGCTTTTAATTGCCGGCATTTCTCCGCGGTGCGTCGGTCCTGCCAGACGATGGCATTGCCGATCGAGCGGCCGGTCTGCCGATCCCAGAGGAGGGTGGTTTCCCGCTGATTGGTGAGGCCGATGCAAACCACTTCACCGCTGGCCGTTTCGGCTTTGCTGATAGCTTCGCGGCAAACCTGCAGGGTGCTCTGCCAGATTTCCTGAGGATCATGCTCGACCCAGCCATCGGCCTGAAAGATCTGCCGGAACTCCTGCTGGGCCAGACTGACCTGTTCTCCCTGCAGATTGAAAACTATTGCTCGGCTGCTGGTGGTTCCTTGATCGATCGCCAGAATCAGTGGTTGTCGACTCATCTTGTCTCCTTGACCGAATACAGGTTTTTGCTATCAGCAAGAAAGTCCAGGAATTATACCAGACCCTGCTGAACGTCACTTAGGGTGGCCAGAATCACCGGCTGTCGGTCAGGGCAGAAATGATTGTCGACCCGTCTGAGGAATTTAGTATACTGAAGAAACTCTCTCCTCCAGGACCGGCATGAAGCGTAGCGATATCCTCTCCCAGATTCAAAATTTGCAGTCCTGCGATCTGCTGGTGATCGGCGGCGGGGCGACCGGTTGTGGAATCGCTCTGGATGCCGCCAGTCGCGGGCTGTCGGTGGTGCTGGTAGAACAAAACGATTTTGCCGAAGGCACCAGCGGCCGCAGCAGCAAGCTGGTGCATGGCGGCGTCCGTTACCTGGAAATGGCGGTCAAGCATTTCGACCGCGAACAGTATCAGCTGGTCAAAGAAGGTCTGTTTGAACGCTTTCTGTTTTTACGCAATGCCCCCCACCTGACTCGGGTGCTGCCGCTGGTTTCGCCGCTCTATAGTTGGCTTCAGCTGCCTTATCTATGGGCGGGATTAAAGTTATATGATTTCCTCGCTGGAGCACGTGGTCTAGGGCCAAGCGGTTATCAGTCCGTTGAAAGAACCCTGCAGGAGTACCCCCAGTTGAATAAACGTCGCCTTAAAGGCGGCATCCGCTATTACGATGGTCAGTTTAACGACAGCCGCATGGCCTTGGCGCTGGCCTTAACCGCAGCCGAGCAGGGGGCGCTGATTGCCAACCATCTGGCTGTGGTTGCCTTGAACAAACCTGAGGGGCGCATCAGCGGAGCGCTTTTGGAAGATCGGCTGAGCGGAGAGCGTTTTAGTCTGGATGCCCGTGCGGTGGTCAATGCCACCGGACCCTTTGCTGATCAAGTCAGGCATCTCGACCGACCGGATGCCGAACCGCTGTTGGCGGTCAGCTCCGGGGTGCATATCGTGCTTGACGAAACCTACCCGCCACCGAAGGCTGGTCTGTTGTTGACGGAAACGAAGGATAAGCGGGTTTTGTTCGTGCTGCCCTGGCAGCGGCGCTGCATGGTCGGAACCACCGACCAGGCGGCGGAATTGTCGGAACATCCCAAGGCCACGGAAGAGGAGGTCGACTACCTGCTGCGGCATCTGCAGCAGGTGCTGTATCCATCACCTCAGCGGGAAAATATCTGCGCGGTCTGGTCGGGCCTGCGGCCCCTGGTGCGTAATCCTCAAGCGACTGACACCTCTAAACTGCTGCGCGATTTTGTCATCGAAGAATCTCCGGCCGGACTGTTCACAATTGCCGGCGGCAAATGGACCAGTTATCGGCGGATGGGCGAAAAACTGGTCGATCGGGTGGTGACTGGGCGGGCCATTTCAGCCGGGCCTTGCCGAACCGAGCAGCTCTGTCTGATCGGCGGCGAAGACTGGCAACCGACCGGCTGGCAAGCGCTGGCAAAAAATTACCTGCTGGATGAGCGCACCGCGCGCTATCTCCACGCAAATTACGGAACCAGGGCAACGGCCGTGGCAAAGCTAGCCGTCGGCAAACTGCTTGAACCTCTGGCCGCAGGTTATTTGTGCATCGCGGCGGAAGTTGTCTATGCCGCTCGTCACGAACTGGCTGAAAGAGCTATCGACATCCTGGCGCGTCGTTTACCCTTGGCCCTGCTCGATACTCAGGCTGCCAAGCTGGCCGGGGAGCGGGTGATCGAGCTGGTCGCTGTAGAAAAAGGCTGGGATCAGGCGCGTTGTGGTGCCGAGGCTCAATTGCTCGAACAGCGCCTGTCTGAGGCGCTGTGACTTATTCCGTCTTTCTGCTAAGGTAAATTTCTCCTGAAATCATCTCATTGTATCCCCGGAGGCTGCTCATTGTCCGAGACCCAACAACAGATCATTGCTGCTGCTGCGACCGGCGCTTTGGTATTGACCGCCAACAAGCGGTTAGCTCGTTACCTGATCACTCTCTTTGATCAGCAGATGCAGCAGAGCGGCAAGCAGGCCTGGCCGACCCCGGAGATTGTCAGCTTTGAAGGCTGGTTACAGCGCTGCCTAGGCCAGCTTGACGAAAGCTGGCGGATGCTGGATGGCTTTCCCGCTTTGCGCCTGTGGGAACAGCTGATCGAACAGGCTTCGCTCGGCAGTGAACTGGAGCTCTTGCAGATTTCCGCCACAGCTCGCAAAGCGCAAGAAGCCCACCAGCGGGCAATCGCATATGATATCCGCTGGGATGATGCAACCTTGACCGAAGACCAGCAGGTCTTTCGCCGCTGGCAAGGAGACTATCAGCAGACCTGCCACAAACATCATTGGCTCGATCGGGCTGAACTGCCAAAACGGCTTTACTCTGCCATGGCCGCCGGAGAACTTGCTCTGCCGCAAGAGGTTTTGCTGGTCGGTTTCGATCAATGGTCTCCCGAACTGGAAGGGCTGCGTCAGCTGATTGAACAGGCGAATGGCCAGCTGCTTGAACTTCAACCCAAGCCTCGTCCGCAGGCTAGCTGCGGCAGTTATCCCTGTCCGGACCCACGCCAGGAGGTTGAACTTGCTGCCCGTTGGTCACGACGTTTGCTCGAACAGGGTGCCGCATCAATCGGTATCGTGGTGCCTGATCTACAGGTGCGGCGGAAAGAGATCGAGCGGATTTTCCGGCAGCAGATAGATCCTGCCGCTGATTTGCAGCTGCAAGATGAAGACGCAGCCTTCAGCCTGTCTTTAGGAGCCCCCTTGGCGGATCAGGGGCCGATCTATGCGGCATTGCAGATTCTCGGCGCCGGTTATCGGCTTACTGTCGACCAGGTTGGCTATCTATTGCGGACCCCCTACCTGGGCGGCAGTCAGAGCGAGGCTGACCGGCGGGCACGGCTCGATAGATGGTTGCGCTCTTTCCGGCAACAGCAAATCGGTCTGAAAAAACTAAGCCAACTGGCAGCCGATCATGCTCGCGCCGTAAGTGCTGCAGAAATCTTTTTGACTTTGTTGAAGGCGCTGGAAACCCGCGAGCGGCTGCTCCCGGGCGAATGGGCAGGGCGCTTTTCTCAACTGCTGCAGGCCATCGGCTGGCCTGGTGAGCGGTGCTTATCGAGCAGTGAATATCAGATGGTCAAAGCCTGGCAGGAAAAACTGTTGCCGGCACTCGCTTCTCTCGACTCGGTAGCGGTGCCGATCGACCGGCAGCAGGCTCTTGGATTGCTACGCCGTTTGGCGAATGATATCGAATTCCAACTGGAAGCACCGACCGGGCCGGTGCAGGTTGTGGGGCTGCTCGAGTCGGCAGGGCTGGATTTTGAGCATCTTTGGGTGATGGGCTGCAATGAAGGGACATTTCCGGCTGCGGCCCGTCCCAATCCTTTTTTGCCTATCAACCTGCAAATTGAAAAGGGCATGCCCCATGCCAGCGCTGAACGCGAACTGGAGTTTGCGCGGAATGTCTTGCAGCGCCTCAAGGCGGCGAGTCCTGATTGTGTCTTCAGCTATGGGCAACGCAGCGGTGATTGTGACTTGCGCCCCAGCCCGCTGATCAGTGACCTGCCACTGGTGGAACCGGTCTTTGCTGAGCGGCAGGATGCCATTTCTCGGCAGATGGCTACTGCACCTGAATTAAATCGCTGGCAGGATCTTCAAGGGCCGTTACTGTCAGCTGCCGTGGGCGAGGGGGGGACGGCGATTCTTAAGGATCAGGCGCTTTGCCCGTTTCGGGCCTTTGCCCATTTCCGTTTGCGCGCCACAGCTTTTGAGCAAGCCCAGCCGGGACTCGATCCGCTGACGCGAGGGAACCTGGTGCACAAGGTTCTGGAATATTTCTGGCGGGAAGTCAAAGATCAGCAGCGACTGTTGCAGTTGGATGAGCAGGGCCGTGACGAGTTGATCGAACAGCAGGTCGGTCGGGCACTTAACGATTATTTTGCCGAACAGGGTGTGCCCTCGGCGAGATTGCTGCAGATTGAACAGCAGCGGTTGCAGGGCCTGATAGCGGAATGGTTGCTTGAGGTTGAGGTGGAAAGAGCTGCGTTTTGCGTGGTGGAGACCGAACAGGAGCATTATGAACAGATCGGACCGTTGAAAATCAGAACGTTTATCGATCGCATCGATCAGTTGGAGGATGGCAGCCAGGTGATTCTCGATTACAAGACCGGGCAGGTGAGGTTGGATAGCTTACTGGCAGAGCGGCTGCTGGAACCGCAGCTGCCGATTTATGCCATCGCCAGTGACGAAACTGAAGCCGATGGCGTGGCCTTTGCTCAGCTTCGGCGTGGTGGCTGTAAACTCACCGGCATCGCCCGCGTGGCCAAGCTGCTGCCCAAAGTTCCGGGGGTCGATAAGTGCAAGCAGGCTCAGGAGTTGGAACTGAACGACTGGTCGCAGGTGCTGGCTCACTGGCGACGACAGCTGGAACAGTTGGCCAGCGACTTTGTTGCCGGTCAGGCGGCGGTTGATCCGGTCGATGTCGAAATAGCCTGCCGCTTTTGCGATTTAAACGGTCTCTGTCGGATCGCCGAAGCCCAGCCAGAACCTGTGCTGAGCGAGGAAACGCAATGAGTGCTGCAATGAATATCGCGGACCAGGCAGAGCGCAGTGCGGCCATCGATCCGGCGCGTTCCTTTATCGTTCAGGCGCCGGCCGGATCGGGAAAAACCGAACTGCTGATTCAGCGTTTTCTCGCCCTGCTCGGAACCGCGGAACGGCCGCAACAGATCTTGGCGATCACTTTTACCCGCAAGGCTGCTGCCGAAATGCGCAGCCGCTTGCTCGATGCTTTGAGCGAGGCGCAAAGTGACTGTCCGCCGGAAGCACATAAAAAATTAACCTGGCAGTTGGCAAATCAGGCATTGCAACAGGATAGAAAACAGCAGTGGGAATTGCTGCAGAACCCATCCTTGCTGTCGATCCAGACCATTGACAGTTTCAATGCCGGACTGGTGCATAAAATGCCCTGGGTCAGCCGCTTCGGTGGTATGCCGGAGCTGGCAGAAGATGCCGATCCGCTCTATCGGCAGGCCGCCGAGAATTTACTCGCCCGTCTCGGCAGCGACCAATCGGGCGCTGAGCAGGTCGCCCTGTTGTTGGCCCATTTGGATAACCGGATGGAGCGCTTGCAGCAATTGCTAATGGAAATGCTGCGCAAGCGGGATCAGTGGTTACGGCATCTGCTTGGTATCAAAGGGAGCGATTCGCGGGCTTTGCTGGAAAACGCCCTGGTGATGCTGGTGGAAAACTGCCTGAATGAGCTGACAGCATGCTTACCTCCAGCTTTGCAGGATGACCTGTTGAGCTGCGGCCGATACGCCGCCAGCCAACTCTGGGACCAGGGGCCGCGGCCCTTGCTCGCTCTGACCGATCTCGATTGGATCCCTAGAGCAGAGGTTGAACACCTGCCTTTATGGCAAGGGCTCGCTGACCTGCTACTCACCTCTGCTGGAGATCTGCGCAAATCGCGCGGGATTAATGTGAAGTGCGGTTTTCCCGCCGGCAAAGAGGGGCAAGAGGCCAAACAGCGAATGCAAACCCTGCTTGGAGTACTGGAAGAGCATCCAGAGCTTATCCGCCTGCTGGCCCGCTGCCGCGAATTGCCCAGCGCGCAATATATGACTGAACAGTGGGAAATTTTACAGGCGCTGATCGAACTGCTGCCGCTGCTGGTCGGTGAACTCTGGCTGGTGTTTCGCGGGGAAGGGCAGACCGACTTTGCCGAAATTGCCCTGCGCGCCCGTGAAGCGCTCTGCAGCAGCGAGAACCCGAGCGACCTGCTGCTTAAGCTTGACAGTCAGTTGGAACATATCCTGGTCGATGAATTCCAGGATACTTCCTGGTTGCAGTATCAATTGCTGGAAACCCTAACCAGCGGTTGGTTGCCCGGAGATAGGCGGACTTTGTTTCTGGTCGGCGACCCCATGCAGTCGATCTACCGCTTTCGCGAAGCCGAAGTCGGCCTGTTTCTGCGGACCTTTCGGGGCAGGTTGGGGAAGGCTGGGCCGACTCTGCAGCCCCTGCAGCTAAAGTGCAACTTTCGCTCGCAACAGGGGATCGTCGATTGGGTGAATCGGTGTTTCGCCGGAATCTTTCCAGCCAATGTCGATGAAGCCAGCGGGGCAGTGCCACTGGCCGTGGCCGAATCGATCCATCCTGAATTGGCCAGGCCGGCCTGTCAGCTGCATGCTTTCAATGGACGTGATGAGGGCGCTGAAGCAGAGACAGTTTTGCGTCTGATCAAAACTGCCAAGGCTGAAGATCCAAACCAGAGGGTGGCGATTCTGGTGCGCAGTCGTACTCATTTACCACATATCCTGCAGCTGTTGCGCCAGCACCATTTGCCTTATCAGGCCCAGGATATCGAACTGCTCGGCGAACAGCCGGTGGCGTTGGATATTCTGGCATTGACTCGAGCGTTGCTACATCGCGCTGACCGGCTGGCCTGGTTGACGGTTTTACGCGCCCCCTGGGCGGCTTTGAGTTTACATGATCTCTATGCCCTGGTTGCCGAAGCGCCCCAGGCGACGCTGCCGAGTTTATTGCAGGATCGGTCACGCTTGCAGACCCTTACGGCCGCAGGGCAACAGCAGCTTGCCCGGGTCTGGCCGATTCTGGATGCGGGCTTGAACAAGCGTGGCTGTTTGAATTTACGGACCTTGGTGGAAGGCTGCTGGTTGGCGCTGGGCGGCCCGGCCTGCTACGATCATGAAGGTGTGGAGAATGCCGCGCTGGTCTTCGATTTACTCGAGTCGCTGGAGACGGGGGGCGATTTGCCAGCGGCGGAGTCGCTGGAACAAGGGTTGTCAAGGCTGTTTGCCGCCTCCAACACTGAAGCCGACAGCAGTTTACAGGTGATGACCATCCATAAGGCCAAGGGGCTGGAGTTTGACCAGGTGATCCTGCCCGGTCTCGGGCGTAAACCGCGTGGTGATGACACCCCGCTGCTGCGATGGCTGGAACATCCTGATTACGGTTTGCTGCTGGCCCCGATCGCGCCGCGCGATGGCAGCGACCAGGATCCGATCTATAAGCTGATCGGCCAGCTGGAGCGGGAAAAGCAGGAACTTGAGATTGCCCGCCTGCTCTATGTCGCTGCCACACGGGCCAAACAGCAGCTGCACCTGCTCGGCCATGCCCGGGAAAGCGCCAAGGGAGAACTTAACCCTGAACGGGGCTCTTTGCTGGAAACCCTCTGGCCGGTGGTTGAGGGGCAATTTGCTGCGATCGCGATCGCAGCTGAGGAAACTGCAGTTCAGCGGCTGCAATTAACCCTCGCGCAGCTGCCCCTCGATTGGCACCAGCCGCAACTGTTGGCCGCTCCTATGCCGCAGGGACTGAAGGCCGAACGTGCTTCGGACGCCGAACAGTTCGTGGAACAGGAGGTGCTTTTTTCAGGCTGGGAAAGTCAGGTACAACGGCATATCGGTACTCTGGTCCATTTGCTATTGGAAAAATTAGTCAAACAAGGCGTGGGCAGTTGGAACGCTGATGAGCCTCAGCAGCAATTGATCCTCAGGCGCCAGCTCGCGGCCTTGGGAGTTCCCGCTGCCGAGCATGATACGGCTATGAAAAGCATTTTTGCAGCAGTGCAGAAAACCCTGAGCAGTGAGCGGGGCCGATGGATTCTTGAGCCGCACCTGGAATCTGCTTGCGAATTGGCCTTGACCGGGTTGGTCGACGGCGGCCTTATTCACGCGATTATCGACCGAACCTTCGTTGATGAACAGGGGGACCGTTGGGTCATTGACTATAAGGTCAGCACTCCGAAATCGAATGAATCCGAAAAGGCTTTTTTCAGCAGGAAATTAACTCAGTACCGGGGACAGTTGGAAAGCTATCAGCAACTGTTATTCGCCATGGAACCGGAGCGGCAGATTAGGCTGGCGCTCTATTTTCCGCTGATCGATGGCTGGTGTGAGCTGCAACCAGAAACTGCAGCAGGTTAGGATTTTTTTCCAAGGCTGACTGTCCATTTACCCCACCAGCCCTGGGAAGGATTTAATGCCTTGCTAAGCTTTACCAAGAAAGGATTTATTCAAAAAAAGCGTCTTAACCGGTGGTCTGGGAGGCTGGCTTTAATTGAAGAATCTGGCCGGTCAGGTAGCTTTCCTTTGGATTGACACGAACCAGGCTTTTGATCGCTTTGGGAGCCAGGTGTAGGCGGAAAACTGCATCTTCCCGCTTCACCAGGGTGAGCTCAATAATTTTCTTCAGGGAGCCGATGCGCATTTCGGTTTCGATTACATAACACCATTCCCGATCGCCATCAGCAGTGTTGACCAGACGTCTGGTTTTAACCGGCAGAACTGAATAGATTTCGACCTCATTGGTATTTTGAATCGGATGCACACCGAAACTGATCATCAGGTCTTCGCCTTCTTTGAAGGTGGAAAAATCGAAGACGTTCAGGATCGATTGACGGGAGTCCATATCGATTTCTGCTTCAATCGCTGGAATTTTCAATGCCGGAAAAGAAACCCACTCGCACCAGCCGATATCGATCAGTAATGAATTTTTGTTTTTTCGCATAATCCCTCGAGTCCCCTCGTGACAATGTGTAAATTCTAATGGTTAGATATTAGCCAGCTGTTTGGTAGAAGTAAACTTTTCTAATATTAAAATCGAGAGCAGGAAAAATTTTTAAGTGTACGAAAGTACAGAGGATAATCGCTTTATGGTGGAGGGTGGCGGGCTTCAGGAATCAAAAGCCCGCTAATTTGCTAACGTTTACTGTTGAGGGATTCGTCGGCAAATATCAGGAAACTCGGGTGGAAGTTGTCTGCTGGGTTGAGGTATTCACAAAGTTCCTCCTCCCAGCATTCAAGGCAAAATTGAGCAAAAAAATCGCAGCCGGGGGAGAGCTCATGGAGAAAGGCGCAGAACCCTTGGCCGAATTCTTTACTGATTTGACCAGCCTCCAGGGTTTTTTCGCAAAGTTCCGCTAAAGCTGCTAAGGGCAGCGGCACAGGCTCCAGGGAGCTGCCAAGAACCTGGTTGGCAACCGCCGTCATGAGCAGGCTGGTCAGGGTCAGATGCTGGGGCTGCAATTCTTCGTCCATCGGCAGGGCAAACGGGAGCTGTCCTGTGAATAGCTTTTCCAGTGCTTTTAGCTGTTGCAGCCGGGTATCGACCGTTCGCAGGTCTTTGTTGCTGGCAATTTCTTGCAGAACGCTCGGTGAGTCTTCCGTCGCATCAATATATAAGTAGGCAGGCTGCTGTAAGAGGGAATCGATAAATAGTTGTTCCGGATAGTCCAGCAGCTTGCCGATCGGGCTAGTTACCAGCTGTTGCGCTTGCAGTTGCCGTTTGCGGATCAAACTATAGCCATATTGATAGAGTTGCTGCAGGTAACTGGTTTTAAAGATTGCTTCCGCTTGTCCCAGGTCATTACCTACCAGGTTTTCCAGGGCCAGATTGAGGGTTCTGTATAGCGATTGCAGGTTTTCGCTGATCGCCTCTGTTGAAGCTAGATCTGTCTGGTCCGCGCTCATTTTGCGGTTGGCCAGCAGGCAAAGTTCCGTCGCTAACTGGTGGCTGATGTCGGTCGCCAGAATCTCACCCAGCAGGTTGTCCGGCACTGCATGGGCCAACAAGGCTCCCGGATTTTGCATGCCATCGGCTTCAATGTTGAAGTCTTCCTTGCCCCCGGCTTGAAAAGACTCGGTGTCGATATAGCTATACAGGGCTTTGGCTTCTGCAACGGGCAAAATGCCAAGATCCAGCAGGCGGTTGTCCCTGGATTGGTAAACTTCCTCTTCCAGCACCGAAGTGATTTCACTGCGGATCATTTCCATCACCAGCAGGTAAGTTTCCTGCTCCTGCTGCATCAGTATTGTTAGCAAGGCGCCGATGATTTTGGCGGCATCCTCACTTGCATATTCAATATCGTACAGCCCTTCCAGGCGGTTGGCGTTTTCTACCTCGTCATCATCAAAGGCTTCCAGACCGCGGGTGATGTTCAGGTGTTTTTTCAGGAACAGGGCCAACAGCTCCGGTTCAATCTCTTTCGCCAATCGGCAAATTTTGTCCGCTCCCGTTGACAGCAGCAGGTCCAGCCAATGCAGAGACAGCACCGGGCTGAGTTCGTCGCCGTTCCAGCAATCCAGATCGAGCAGGGTTGTCAGCTGCTCGGTGTTCGCCAGCATCAGCAGCTCGCTGGAAGAGTCAGGGCCAAGCTGATTCACGGTCAGGTAGAGTTCCTGAGGATGCAGCTGCGGGACCAATTTCTCTACATCATGCGCATTCAACAGCAGATCGAGTTTCTGCTTGCCCTGCGCCTGACGGATCATCTCCAGCCGTTCGGCAGCACTGAGAGCATTATACTCTTTGACTGTTAACATTTTCCCCTGCCGGTGCAGGGTAAGATGGCCGATCCGGCGTTCTTTCGGCAGATGAATGCTGGTCATGAGTGTATTCTCCCGGGCTGTTATTAACGTCTCTGGAAAAGGGACGCTACTCTAAGGCAGCCGCCTGATAAAGGCAATGTTTGATTGTAATAATAGTCGAATAATCAAGCTTTTACTTTAATTAAGTCACGAGAATTGCTAACCTAAAATGTAAATTTTTTCTAGGGACATTGCTAGTGAAGCAACTCTTCAAACATATCTCCATCAGAAAAAAGCTGACCCTGGCAATTATGAGTAGCAGTCTGCTCATCTTACTCCTGGTGAGTGGTGCCTATATTGTTGTCGAAATTCATTCCTCGAAGACCATTTTGGTGCGCGAAACAGCGACCCTGGCCAACTCCCTCGGCGAAAACAGCCGGCAGCTGTTGATGTTAAATCAATTTCGTGACGCAGAGAAAGTTCTTGCTTCCCTGAAATTGCAGCCGAATATTCACGCCGCTTATCTGTTCGATGAAAACGGCAAGCCGGTGGCAGAATACCTTGATCAATTCGATTCCCGATTTCTCCTACAGGCTATCCCTATCGATTTTGCCCAACAGAATCGTTCCTTCTGGACCGATTCGAAGATTCAGCAGATTTCTTCCGACTGGCGTCACCTCGGCCTGTTTGTGCCTATTTTTCACGGCCAACAGCGGGTGGGTGCCCTGTATTTACTCTCCGATATGCATAACCTGCACGGTCGGATTAACGCAGTTGTTTTCAGCGTCCTTCTGGCTCTGGCCTTGCTGGCGATCTGTTCCTGGTGGTTAAGCGGACAATTACAAAAACCAGTCTCAGGGCCACTGCTGGCATTGGTTAGAACCATGGAACAGATTTCCCTTCGGAAAAATTATGGTTTGCGGGCCGTCAAACACGGGCGGGATGAAATTGGCGTACTGGTCGATGGCTTTAATCATATGCTCGACCAGATTGAGCGCCATCGTGGTGAGCTGGAGGCTCACCAGGATTCTTTGGAGCAGGCGGTATTGCAGCGGACGGCAGATTTAAACAGAACCGTAGACCAACTGCGGGTCGCAAAACAGCAGGCGGAGGCCGCCAGCGATGCCAAGTCGCAGTTTCTTGCCAACATCACTCACGAATTGCGCACCCCGCTGAATGGGGTCCTGGGGATGAATGAATTACTGTTTCGCACGGCACTGACCGAACAGCAGGAGATGCTGGCAACAACTGTCCAGCGCTCTGGAGATGACTTGCTCCGGTTGATCGATGGGGTCCTTGATTTTTCTCGTATCGAGTCCGGGCTTTTGCAATTGGAAATCGAAGAATTTGCTTTTTATCAGGTGGTTGAAGAGGTGGTTGGTTTGCTTTGGCAACAAGCCGATGAAAAGGGCCTGAAAATATTCACCGATATTCCCCTGAATACCACCTGGAAAGTGCAGGGGGATAAAAAACGGGCAAAACAGATCGTGATGAACCTGCTCGGCAACGCTATTAAATTTACCGATTCCGGTGAAATCAATATTCGCCTGAGGCTGCTGCAACCCGCCGAGCAGCAGGCAGTCTTTCAGTTGGAGGTTGAAGATACGGGCATCGGCATGGATGCGGAGACACAGGAACGGATTTTTTCAGCATTTTACCAGGCGGACAGCAGTATTACGCGAGAGTATGGCGGTGCTGGGCTCGGATTGGGAATCGTTCGGCAACTGCTGGATATGATGCAGGGGGCAATCACTTGTGAAAGTCAGCCGCAGCAGGGGAGTCGTTTTCGGGCGAATCTTCCACTGCCACTTGTTAAACGAGATCAGCTGATTGTCCCTGAACCGCTGAAGCAACGGCAGATTCTGGTTCAGGAGGATGATCCCCGCTCTCAGCAACTTCTTTTGCACCAGTTGGACGAGCTCGGATTGCAGGTCGCTGCCACTACTTCTGTCGCCGATGCCTGGTACCAATTAAGGGCAGCCAAGCGCAATGCACAACCATTTCCTCTGATGATCCTCTCCGCAACAGCCACTCTACCGGATGGGCAAAGTTTGCTTGATGCTATTCGCGAAGATGATGCGGACGGCCGTTTGCGGCGGATTCTGTTGTTGCCCAACAATTCCGACAATGTCGGGCAGAGAGGTTCCGAAGCACGCCTCTATCGTCCTTTGACCTGGTCCAAACTACTGATGGCACTCCAAAAGTGCTGGCATGAATTACATCTGGTCTCGAACCCGAATCTGGAGGAAACGGTCGCAAACCGAACTACTGACCTTCGTGGAAACATCCCTTTGGCCTTGCTTGGAGGCAGTGTGGCCAGTCAGGAGCTGGTTCGAATGGCCCTGCGCAGTACCTCTTTTGCTGCCCATGTGGTCAATACGCCAGAGGAATTGGTCCCGCCAGCTGAAGAGCACAAGTATCAAGCCGTGATTCTCGATTTGCGTTCCAGTGAAATTGACCAGTGGACCAGATTTCTGCAACAACACTCACTATCAAACCTGATTATTATTCACCAGCCTGGCGATCCCGTTGACCCGTTGAGGCCCTTCGCTGAGGGCTTGCTGGAAAAACCCTTCGATCCGATAACTTTGCAGCGAACGCTGGACAGGTTAAGTCAGGCTGCAAAACTTAACTCAGCAGGGGAGGAGGCATGAATAGGGTTTCGCTGATCGCAATAGGAATCTTAGTGCTGGGTGGTTATCTCTTGGTGTTGTCCTGGACGGGCAGCATTTTTGCTTCCTTTGCACTCACCGGTGGTGGTTTTGATGAAAGCACCCGATTTAGCATGGTCATGGATGTGGATAATCAGGAGGCGATTGTTAATAGGCTGCCCGTGCCGGGTTACATTACTGATATGCACCAGGCAGGGGACAGACTGATTGTTGGTAATATGTATGAAGGTTTGCAAGTAATTAACGTTAGCAACCCCCTTAACCCGCAATTCCTCTGGCGTTCATATCCAAATCTTTCCGTTCTGGACATTGAACCGTTTGGCAAATATTTTGCGCTTAGTTGCGGTTCACGCGGGCTTAGAATCGTCAGCCTGGGTGAAACTTCATCCAGGACTATTGGGAGAATTTATTGGCCAAAAGCACTGACGGAGAGTAAGTTTTTTGCCGATTATCTTTATGTTGCGGCCAACACCGACGGATTATTGGTTTACGATCTCAGAGATTTAACTTCAGCCAAACTTGTTTATCATGAAAAATTGGGCGTTCGCCAGGGTTCCCGAATCGAGAAAATGCTTGTCCATCAAGGTTATCTCTACCTCTCAACGGTTCGTGGTGGGGTAAAAATTTACACTTTGAGCGATCCTGCAGTGCCGAAGCTGGTGAACCAGATCACCACAGAGAATGGTGTTTACGACATGGTGATTAATCATGGTGAACTTACTCTGATTGATAGCGGGGTCGGTATTCGACGTTACAGTCTGGAAAATCCCGAAAGTCCACAGCACCTTAAGGACTTGGCTAGTTCAGGAAGACCACGCTGGTTGTCTATTTCCGATGATTATTATTTTATCGGCAATTTTCAGTCCGGCCTGATGGCTATCCCCAAAGGGAATGAATTTTTCGAGGGTAGCTACGGACATCTGGATGTCGGAGGAACCCCAAAAGCAATTCGAACGGTGGGAAACTATTTATACGTCGGGTTGAATAAGCAGGGATTGTTGGTTGTCGATCCGCTTGTCATGAAACCTAAGCAACAGCTTTATTCATTTGACGTCCCAGGAAGAAATCTGGACTTGGTCAAAGATGGCCGCTGGCTCTATGTTTCCAGTGATACCTCAGGATTTCAAGTTGTTGATTTGGAAGATGAAAAAGTCGTGGCATCGCTTCCTGGCCTTGTAGCGAAGCGTATGACACGAGCAGGACAAACAATCTACTTGGTTAATAAGGTGGGAGAGGTCAGCCTTGTAAATGTCTCAGATCCTTATCGGCCGGAAAAAATCCATCAGTTTAAACTGCCGAACACTTCCTTGAATCTCTCAGTATCCGACTCGCGCTTGATCGTTTCAGGGTTGGAAGGGGTGACATTATATGATGTCGCAAATCCATTCATGCCCCAACTGCTTGATCATTTCCCGCTGGAACGGGCAATGGATGCGACTATTGATGAGAAAATTGTTTATGTTGCGGCAGACCAGCAGGGACTGGTCATCCTGCAGATTACAGAAAATAGTAAACTGCGCAAACTTAAGAGCATCAAGCCGCCTTGGCCGATGGATGCATTTGTCAATGCTCAGGCTTTAGCAGTAAAAGACAAGCTTGTCTATCTGGCGCTTGGACAATCAGGGATGTCTATTCTGGATGTCGCTAACCCTCGCCAGCCGAAGATCCTCGGTTCTGTAAATCTACCTGGTTACAGCGCAGGAATAAGTATTGCTGAAAACTTTTTAGGTGTCAGTAGCTTAAATGAAGGTGTGCTCTATCTGGATGTTCGCAACCCGAAAAAGCCGATGGTGATCAGTTCCGTTCGAGCAAGGAATGCGGCAGAAGGAGTTCTTCTGAGTGATGGAATGATATTTCTTGCTTGCGATGATCAGGGAGTGAAGGTTTTCCCTGTACCGGTTCAACCATTGCAGGTGAAGCGTATTTCATCATCCCGTCTGAAGGTAGAATTGCCGGCGATAAAGAATCCTGGCCGCTATAGCCTGCAGGTTAGGAATAGGCGTGAGCAGGTTGGGCAGGATGGGGTGGTGAGTTATCTGCCAACAAAGGAATAATTATCAGAATTTATATTTTACTTCTGCCCAGAATTGGCGACCGAGCAGATATTCATCTTCCTTCGGCCCATCCGGGATTTTTTTATTGAACAGGTTTAGAACTTCAAGGGTGAATTTAAGATTGTTGTCACGCCAATCAGGCGATTGCCAGGAGATAACCCAATCGAAGGTTGTTGCACTCGAATTAGTCACCTTAGCAAAGTAGTCGTTATCCAGGTCCCTGACATCCACTTCTGTTCCATCCCGTCGTTTGACTGTTCCTGAACGAATCTCCTTGATGCCACGGTAGCGACTTCGGTAATTGGTGGTATTGGTGAATGAAAAGCCGTGGGGGAGTTCTGCGGTATAAATCAAACTTCCCTTCCAGGGGCGGTTGTAATCATTGATCGGCAGTCGATTCCTGTTGATTAGCCTGCCCTTAAACCAGACCAGAGCAACCAATTCATCGGTATTGGTCGGGTCCTCGAACTGCCTGAAACTGTCCGAATAGCTGAGGCTGTTGCTTTTGGTCTCCTGCCATGTGGCATTAAAGGTGAAATAATGTTTCGCCCAGCTTCGCTGCCAGCTCAGGCTGACCTCTTGATGGCTACGCCGGCCATCATTGCTCCATTCTTTAAATACGATACCTTCATCATCTTTATCGAGAATTACTGAAACGATTTGATCTTTGTATTCACGATCGATATAAGTTATTTCCAGTTGTCCACCCAGCAGCGCCTGCCTTATTGCAAGAGTATATTCGTCGGAGTAGGGTGTTTTTAAATCGCTTACGCGGCTGGTTGGAAAGGACGTCCGTTGAACGTCGATCCAAGGCTTCGAGTAGTCGGTCGTGGCCAAATCGCACAGTCCATTCGCTTTAAGGTCACCGCGGCATTGAGTCTCAAAAAGAGCTTTATCTTCTTCAAGTTTTAAGGTCAGCAAGTTGGCACCGTAATATCTACTGTATCCACCGATAAAGAGAGTGTCTTGGTTGTCGAACAAGTCATAAGATACTGCAAAACGTGGGGCAAAATCTGTATTGTTCTGGTAGTCATTATAGGAAATTCTTAATCCTGGTCGTAGGGTCAACCGTGAAATTTCCATGTTATTTTCAAGATAAGCGTGGTAATTGGTAATTTCCGCGTGAGCGCTATCGGTTGGATAGATGTTTTTAAAATAGAAAAATTGTTCATTGTCGACACATTCGATGGTGTTGCCATTGCAAACAACAAGATCATCTGTTTTTGCGCCGGAATAACGGGTGAGTATTTCTGTTCTGTCAAAGTTGGCCTCGGACCTTTCAACTTCGATTCCAGTGTTGAACTGATGAGTGATTGACCGCGTAGGGATAGGATTAAATTCAATATGCGAGCTTGCGGAGAAGGTCTTATCTTTTTTGTCGAGATCTCCCCGACCACCTTCAAAACTGACAGTTTTTCCCCAGTTTTTACTTTCTGTTGATCTCCAACTCCAAAATGTGTCTGGCGCTTCTCGGCTGTTTTTGCTTTGGTTGAAACTCAGGTTGAATTCAGCATCGGCAATGTCGTACTGCTGCTCAAGTTTCCCAATAACCGAATACCCGCCACCTTTCAACGAATAATTACTACTTAGAGTGTCTTTCAGGTAGTAATCTTCTTTAAAAGGGGCATAGGTCCAAGAAAGACTTATTTTCGTTCCAGATTGAGGGTTTGCGACAGATTTGATAAAAAAATTCTCGTTTAGGCGATGCTGTTTTTTTTGGGTATCGAATCGTTGCAATGGTATAGACGATTGCAGCCGAGAATAATTGAAAACCACCCCAATTTTTTCTGTAAAAGGAACGTTCAGAGTATAACTGCTCTGATGTTTAGTGAAATCCGGCTGATCATCAGCACTGCCGGAATTATTGAAGTCTTCTTTTGCGTCTGGATCAAGATGGAATTGAGTCCATTCACTGCGGGTGGTTCGATAGGTCACCTCACCCCCGAACTCCTCGTCTGGATCAATGCTGTTTATTTCGACAACTCCACCTGTAAAGCTGCCGTAGCGTGCAGAAATATTGGCGCGCATCACGGAGATGTCTTTGACGATATGGTCGAGTAGGAAAAAATCTTGCGAATGGCCTGGGATATTGTCGATATTGTTAATATTTTTGAAGGCTGGATCTAGCAGGCTGTTGTAGCTGGCCCCATCAAAAATATAGTTGTTACTATGGACCCGTCCTCCGGAAATAGAGAGTTCTGCAGGGCGGATTTCACCAGCTTGACGAGAATTATTGACACTATCCGAGGCTTGAACGCCTGGCAGGACGGTTAATTTATCGGTGATATTGCCGTTACTAGAGGGGAGATCTTCGAGCAGGGATTTATCAAGAACTTCTGATACCGTTAGTCGGTCCGGGCGCTTTGCCGTCACCTCAATCTGTGGCATGACAGTCATTTGCTGCTCTGCTTTTTCCACCGATTGTTCTGCACTGGCAGAGAAAACCGCTACGAGTAGCGGAACGATGGCGAAAAGAAATCGAAAAAGCATAGGCATGGGTTGTGGCACTTGACTCTAATATCGATACGAAAGAACTTTTTGATAGAACAATAAAACTACCAGTGAAACACTGTGGATTGCAAGCGAATAGGAGTTTTGCTAGACTATCGCATAGTTTTTTTTGTTATTTTTGCGTAGGTTGGAGCTAATCTTGGCAGGTTCTGGTCGGCTGATCTCTTTTGTCTGCTTCTCGCTTCTTATCCATTTGGCGATTCTGCAACTAAACCTTTTTCACAAGGTTGAGATTCAAGAGGTTCGTACCACTGGAATCGGTGTTATTGTGAGCTCGTCTGCCCAGTTTTTGCCGGTTGCACCACAGGAAGAAAAACAGATTAAAAATATGAAAAGTGTGGCTAAACCTAAAAGCTCTTCCTCAGCTTTGCAAAAACTGGCGGTGGAGCCAAAAAAAGCACAGCGAGCAAAAACGGTTAAACCTCTGTCTGGGAAGCGGCAGCCCATAAGACCGCTTGTGACTAGAGCCGCGGTGCTGCCGCCGCAGAAAAACCCGCTAGTGGAAACGCCCACACCAGTCCTGGCAGAATCACCCTCAAGCAAGCCTGCTATGATCTCTAAAAAGTCTATAGGTCCTGAACGGATAAGTCCTGCTGAGGCTTTGGTTATCGGTGCAAGTACTGCGAAGTCCAGTTCGCCAGCGCCCCAATCAACAGAAAAACAGGCTATTAACCAGCAGGCGAAACCACGCTATGCCACTAATGTTCCGCCAGGCTATCCCGAAATCGCCCATCGTAAAGGCTGGGAGGGGCGGGTGCTGCTGAATGTCTTGGTTGAAGCCGATGGCGATGTGGCTGATTTGAACATTCTGGAATCATCTGGCTATCGGATTTTGGACCGTGCTGCTTATAAGGCCGTTTCTCGCTGGGAATTCAAACCTGCGGTGAGTTTTGGTCGCCCGGTGGATAGTCGGGTGCAGATTCCAATTAACTTTTCACTGCTGGAATAGGGGCCATCTCCAGCTTAAGAATCTAAAATTGTTTGTAGATTTTTGTTTGACCTGCCCCAAACAATCCCCTAAGTTGTTCCGTAAGAAAATTTTTATGACAAAAGATGAATATTTCTTTTTAGCAGGTAAAATAATATATGTTTTC
>CAMYNC010000041.1 GCA_947259685.1 uncultured Desulfuromonadales bacterium
GTCCGCAGGGGACTTTCACCCCCAAGTCACCGGTTGGACACCACATCCAACCGGACGGCGCTTACGCGCCACGCGCCATGCCTGGCACACCATAAAAAAGCCCTGATGGGAAATCAGGGCTTATGGCAGCGGCTTATTGCGGGATAAACGACTGTTCTTTCTTAATCTTTTTCACAACCGCAGTGAGCAGGGCAATGGCATGTTCCAGATCCGCAAGCGACAGCACCTCGACTGGTGTGTGCATGTAGCGTAGCGGTATCCCAAGCAGTGCCGTCGCGACGCCACCGCGCGATAATTGCATCACGTTGGCATCGGTTCCGGTTGCCCGCGGGACACCGATCACCTGGACCGGAATATTTTCCGCCTGCGCCGTGTTGATTATCAAATCGAACAGCGCGGGATTGATATTCGCCCCCCTGGCGATCACCGGCCCCTTACCGACCTCAACCCGACCGATCCCTTTCTGTTCAACCTCAGGATAGTCGGTGGCATGGGTAACCTCGACAACGATGCCGACATCAGGTTGCACCCCGTAGGTGCTGGTGGTGCCACCGCGCAGACCGACCTCTTCCTGCACAGTCGAAACAGCAAACAGATCAGCGACAGCGCCCCCCTGCTCGGCGACTTTTTTCAGCACCTCAGTGACGATAAAGGATCCCATCTTGTCATCGAAGGCGCGCGACGTGACCCGGTCCCCCTGCAACCTTTGTACTCCGACCGCAAAAGTGACCGGGTCGCCGATCTGCACCAGCTTTTCAGTCTCTGCTCGGCTGCTGCAACCGATATCGATAAACTGATCCTTCAGTTTGATCACCGTGTCGCGGTCTTTTGGCTCAATGAGGTGTATCGCCTTTTTACCGATAACCCCGTTAACTTCACCCTTGGCGGTATGGATCAAAATCCTCTGCCCTGGTGATAGGTGCGGATCGACGCCGCCGATGGCGCCGAAAAAGATGAAGCCCTGATCATCGACATACTGCACCATGAAGCCGATTTCATCGCAGTGGCCGGCAAGCATCACCTTGGGCCCACCCTGCCCCTTCAACAGCGCTATCTGGTTACCCATGACATCGGTATGCAGTTGGTCAGAGACTGCTTCCAGTTGCTTCCGAATCACCCGCTGTGCCGGTTGTTCATACCCAGACGGACTGGGAGTTTCAACCAGTTCTTTTAAAAATGCGAAGTCTTGTTTATTCATGCTTGGTCAAACCTCAGCCCTTGGCCTTATCGACCAAAGCTTGTGAATTTCGCCGCGCCTGCTCAAACTGCTCGACCGTCATGGCCGCACCCAGAGCGACCATCCGCGCCATCTCCAAAGAGACCAGATCACCTGGGGCATGGGTATCGTTATCGACCACCAGCTTGGCACCATATTGCAGAGCCAGCTTGGCGACGTGACCGTTGGTCAGTGAGTGACCTTTGCGGGTGGTTATTTCCAGGCAGACGCCATTTTCTGCTGCCAGCTGAACATCTTCGGCAGCAATCAAGCCCGGATGCGAGAGGATATCGACCTTAGCTTCGATGGCGGCACGATTGGTCCCCGGTGCCACCGGTTCAACAATCGTCTCTCCATGGACAACCACCAGCTCGGCACCGTTGTCCCGGGCCATTTTGGCCCCATCAGCAATCTTTCCCGGGCTGACATGGGTCAGTTCCACTCCGGCCAGAACCTGCATATTGTTGGCCGCGCCGATCTCATCAACCACGCCGACCAACTTGGAAAGCAGCCATTGGATATTGCTCTGATCCGCATGGTCGGTAATCGCCAGTGCCCGATAACCGGCCACTGCGGCGCGCCGCACCAGTTCGGCCGGGACCAGCTCGCCGTCGCTGAAAAAGGTATGTGTATGCAGGTCGATCATCGGCTTCCCCTGTTCTGCCTGTTCAGGCGTTGCTGGCCAATTCACCCAGGTTTGAGTTGCGAAAAACTTTGCTGATTTTCACTTGCACCGTCTGCCCGATCAACTCTTTGGGGCCACTGAAATTAACGATCCGGTTCCAAACCGTGCGCCCAAACAATTGACCATCCCCCTGCTTGCTTTCTCCCTCGACCAACACCGGTAGAATCTTATCCTGGTCGGCCTGCCAGGTGCCTTCGCTGATGCCATTCTGCAGCGCCAGCAGCCGTTCAAAGCGCTCTTGTTTCTGAGCACCAGACTGATCATCGGTCATCTCGGCGGCACTGGTTCCGGTCCGGGGTGAATACAGAAAAGTGAAAGCATCAGCATAGCCGACCTGCGCCACCAGGTCGAGGGTGGCCTGAAAATCGGCTTCAGTCTCGCGTGGGAAACCGACAATAATGTCGGTCGTCAGGCGGATATCGGGACAGACCTTCTTCAGTCGCTCGACCTTGCGCAGGTAATCTGCCGAAGTATAACCGCGATTCATAATCTCCAGAATCCGATCGGAACCGCTCTGCACCGGCAGGTGAATATGGGTACAGAGTTTATCCAGCTCACCAAAGCAGTCGATCAGCTCATCGGTCATGTCTTTTGGATGCGAGGTGGCAAAGCGCAGCCGCTGCAACCCTTTGATGGCATTGACCTGCAGCAGCAGCTGGGCAAAGGAAAGTTCGTTGTCATCCTTGATCCCGTAGGAATTCACATTCTGTCCAAGCAGGGTGACTTCGCGCACCCCTTGCTGGACCAGGGATTCAATTTCGCCTAGGATCTCAGCGCTTGGCCGACTGACCTCCCGGCCCCGCACATGCGGCACAATGCAGTAGGAACAGAAATTATCACAGCCCTGCATGATCGTGACAAAGCGAGTGATGTTGTCGCGGACACTGCGCTGTGGAAACAGGTTCAAGCGGGTTTCCCGATCAAGAAATTCGGTGGCGCTGCCCCGCTGGCGTTTGTCTTCCACCTGCAGCACCAGCTCCGGTAAGCGGTGGACATTGTGGGTGCCGAAGACCAGGTCGAGGTAGGAGATCTTTTCCAGCATCTTCTCCCCTTCCTGTTGGGCAACGCAGCCACCGACACCGATAATCAGTTCGGGGCGCTGGTCCTTAATCGGCTTGAAACGACCGAGGTGGCCATAGACTTTACGCTCAGCCTTATCACGCACCGAACAGGTGTTGAGCAATACCAGGTCGGCCTTTTCCGCTGCATCGACCTGGGAGTAACCTATGCCCTCCAGCAAATCGACAATCCGCTCAGAATCAACCACGTTCATCTGACAGCCGAAGGTTTCCAGGTAAAAAGCTTTGTTCATTGTCTCATATCCCAAAAAATCATACGACGCTCACATGGCCTACTGAAAACGGAATTTGCGCCCATCCGGATCTTCTGAATGGGCGCAAAACCAAAGTCGGCGCATCTTAACTGTTGGTTTCCAAGCAAGTCAAACAGATTCACTGGAGCTATCAGCCAAGTCCTCACGCGGTGGAAAATGCTGGAGCAGGATCTGTGGTTGTTCAAGGCAGGCAAGAATCAGCGGCGCATCATCTCCGCGCAGAATGCGAATGCTGGCTAACTGTTCGCCAAACCGACGTTGCTGCCAACCGGTTATTTCAGTTTTCGCATAGCTGAGGATCTGCACAGAAAACAGACCGCTGCGAACCAACAGCCGCTGATCGGTCAAGGCATAAAACAATTTTTCCCATCGCCACCGAGCCAGCAGCAGTTGGCCAGGCCCGAGGAAAAAAGTCGCGAGTACCAAGGGTATCGTCATCAGAATTAATACTGAGGGATAATTCTCAGCCTCAACCAGTTGCCCCCCAAGCATCAACCAGAAACTGCAAGCGAGGAACAGCGCGGTACCCGCTAAAGCCAGTTTCCAGTTACGGAAAGTATAGCAGCGTGGGGCCGGGCGTCCCTGCCAGAGAAGTGTCTCCCCATCCTCCAGCGGCCATTCAATCCCGCAACCGCTCATTGGTCGAGCTTCTGCAGCTTGGCCGTGGCAGCCTGGCCCAACTTCCCCTGCTGATCTGCCTGGGCAACCGCCTGGTAGAGCTGGCGCGCTTTAGCCAGATCACCATTAGCTTCCTCCGCCTCACCGAGCAGATATGCCGCCTGAATGGTCGGCGCCAGTTTTAGAGAAGCTTCCAGATGTTCGGCCGCCTGGCGAGGGTCCCTGTTTTTCAGATAAATATAGCCCAGCCCCATGCGGGACTTATAATAACTGTCGTCAACAGCGACCGCCTTAATCAGGTAGCGACGGGCCGGCACCAGATCTTCATTGCGCAGATAAGCCATCCCCAAACCGCTAAGCAGCAAGCCTTGATCCGGTGCTCGTTGCATCGCCTTATGATAGGTGGCAATCGCCGTTTCGAGCTGTCCTTTGGCCTCCAACTCGCGGGCCTGATCATAAGTCGCGTAGGCAGCTTTGGTCTGAAGCAATGGTGCGATCGCCTGCTGGTAACTGCGCCTGTCCAAGCCAGAGCCTGATCGGCCAGGGTATTTTTGACTGACATAGGCCTGGTTTGCATTGAGTCGTTCTTTGGAAAAAGGATGGCTGCGGAACAATCCGCTGACCCAATCAGAATTTTGCCCGCCTTCGATCTTGCGATAAAAAATTTCCTGTAGTTCCACTGCACCTTGCGGAGAATAGCCAGCCTGGACCATATAATCGATTCCCAGCCAGTCCGACTCACTCTCCTGTTCGCGACTGTAGCGCTTATCGATGAGGTCGGCGGTTACCCCGCCGACCTGAGAGACCATCTGACCGTAACCATCTCCGGCCAGACTGCCCAACATTCCGACGGTGGTATTCAGCAAGGTCCCGCGCTGCATTCCCTGCACACTGTGCCGGGCGGTGACATGCCCCACTTCGTGACCGAGGACAGCAGCCAGCTGGGCCTCATTTTCCAGATTGATCAGCAGGCCACGCGAGACCGCGATATAGCCCCCGGGAAGGGCAAAAGCGTTCGGCGAGGAATCGTTGACGACCTTAAAGGTATATTTCAGCTCGGGCCGATGGCTGCGCTGCGCAACCCGCTGGCCGACTTTAGCAACAAAGGCATTAAGTGCGCGGTCAGGATAGACATTGCCCATGGTTTGTATTGCCTGAGCATATGCCTGCTGGCCCATTTTTATTTCCTGCTCAACCGGAACATCCATCAGGGCCAGCTCGCTGCGACCGGTGACTGGATTGACAGCGCAACCTGCTAAAGCGACCAGCATAAATAAAATTAACCAGCCATGCAGTATCTTTTTCATGACATCCCTCCTGAAGGGGTAGATGATGGATTGAGGACGGTCAGATGATCCTTAAGAATAGCGCATCAATCTATGGAAATTGGTTGCACGCTGTCCGTGCAACCACTATAAAGGAACACTCGAGCAGCTGACAACATTTGTCCGGTTTTCCTCAGGAGTTTTTGCATGCTTAATAAAAAAGAATCTTCAGTACTAATGAAGATTGCTCGTGAGGCGATTACCCACTTCGTCCACAAGCAGACTTACCGCCCAACGCCCAGAGAAGAGAAGAACCTTACCCAGCGCTCCGGTTGCTTTGTCACCATCAAACAGGATGGTCAATTGCGCGGCTGCATCGGCAATTTCCAAAGCGAGCGGCCGCTTTATCAAGAAATTGCGGAGATGGCAACTGCCTCCTGCAGCAAAGACCCGCGTTTCCATCCTATGGAAGAGGCGGAACTGGAGAACTTTTCACTTGAAATTTCGGTTCTTTCGCCTTTGGAAAAGATTGAAGACTGCGAACAGATCGAGGTCGGCAAGCACGGGATTTACATTGAGAAAAATTTCAGCCGCGGCGTTCTGCTGCCCCAGGTGGCCACCGATTACGGCTGGGATCGGCAGACCTTTCTCCAGCAAACCTGTTTGAAAGCGGGGCTCCCGACCAATGCCTGGCAGGAATCTGATGCTGAAATTTACATCTTCAGCGCCCAAATCATCACTGAGAAAACCTGAAGTTGATTATCATTTCAAGGATTTTAAATGACTGAAATATCGATAGAATTGGTTCCTCGTAGCGAATCATCCCTGCGTCAGGAGCTAGAACTGGTACGGACTCACTTCCCTGCGGTCTCCCGCATTAATATCCCAGACATTCTGCGTTTTTCCATGCGCAGCTGGCAGGGTTGCCATATCGCCGGGGAGGCATTTCCGAAAACCATTCCACATCTAAGAGCCATCGATTTCGATCCGAACCAGCCGCTGCCGATCGGCCCGGATATCTGCCGTAATGATATCGAGGCAGTACTGGTAATTACCGGCGATCTGCCGCAAGACATGTCACACAAATGTTACCGCACCAACTGCCTGGAGATGATCCGTCGTCTCAAGCGGGAACTTCCACAGGTAAAGATTTACGCCGGCATGGATCCTTATCGAAACGGGATCAAAGAAGAAATCGACTATCTCCGCGCCAAGTTGGACGCAGGTGCCGAAGCCTTTTTCACCCAACCATTTTTCGATCTGCGACTGATGGAGATTTACCAGGGGTTCATGCAGAACTGCACTGTCTACTGGGGTGTCTCACCGGTGCTCACCGACAACAGCCAGAACTACTGGGAAAACAAAAACAACGCCATTTTCCCACCCGATTTTGAGCCGACCCTGGAATGGAATCGAGAGTTTGCCCGCAAGGCCCTGCAGTTTGCACGGAATAATGGTGGCAATATCTACTTTATGCCGATCCGCACCGATATTGCGGCATATCTGGATGGGATTTTGTAGGAAGATCTCCACCACTTAAATACCAGGGGGCAGAATTGAATTCTGTCCCCTGGCTCTTTAATCGAGCGGATCAAACTTGTCCGGCGTGGCATAACAGAGCGGACAAACCCATCCCTCGGGCAAATTTTCAAATTCTACGCCTGCAGCTACGTTGTTCATTGGATCCCCTTTAGCCGAATCATAAACATAGCCACAGCAGGTACAGATATATCGCATTTCAGATCTCCTGGTTAGACAGCAAAATATTTTGCCTGAGGATGGTGCACCACAATCGCCGAGGTACTCATCTCCGGCACCATTTCAAACGATTCCGTTAACTCGACACCGATCTCATCGGGCTTAAGCAGTTCAAACAGGGGCTGATGGGCTTCCAGGTCCGGGCAGGACGGATAACCGAAACCGTAACGCGAACCGCGATAACCCTGCGCCACATAGGCTTGCATGTCACCGGTCTGCTCCTGTTGCAGGCCCATTTCGATGCGCATCCGTTCGTGCCAGTATTCGGCCAGGGCATCGGTCAGCTCCACACCGAGCCCGTGCAGCATCAGATAGTCGTGATAGCTGTCTGACTCATAGAGTTCTTTGGTCTTTTCAGCGAGGGCGGCACCGATTGTGGCAACAAAGAAACCAACCTTGTCGTTCCCCTCCTCTGGGGTTCGGAAATAATCGGCAATGCACAGCCCCGGTGCTGCTGCCTGGCGCGGAAAATTGAACACTTTGTTGCTGTCAGCTGCTTCGACAATTAAGTTTTCAGCGTCACTGGCGCAGTCAAAGTATCCGTAAGCTACTTTCGGCTGGAACCAACCCTCTCCCAACGCCTGTTTTTTCAGGCGCTGAAAAAGCGGTATCACCGTCTCATTGGTCAGTTGGTCATACTCGGTTTTCGACATCTTGCCACGGCGGTAGCCCCAGCGACCGCGAAACAAGGCTGCTTCATTGAGGTACTCAAAGAGCAGTTCGGGATTAATCTCTTCCACAATGCGCCGACCGACAAAGGGAACCTGCGGCGGCTCGTAGGAGCGTTCTAGAACCTCCTGTTGTGGACTCGGTCGATTTGCAGTGGTGGTCGGGGCGTGCCAAGCAGTGGCCTGCAACTTTCCGGCTTCAAACTCGCGGATTGCCTTTAAGCCATCAAAGGCGTCGGAACAATAAACCACCGGCTGCTGATAATGCGGCACACAGTCTTGCGCCACATACTTCTCGGTCAATGCAGCACCACCCAACAACACCGGCTGAGTTAACCCGGCTGCTTGAAACTGGGCCATGTTCTCCTTCATCAATAGCGCCGACTTCACCAGCAGTCCAGAAAGGCCAACCACATCGACCTGCAGCTCCCTAGCTTTGGCGATGATCGTTTCGGCCGGCACCTTGATGCCGATGTTGTAGACCTTGTAGCCATTGTTGCTAAGAATGATATCGACCAGGTTTTTACCGATATCGTGGACATCCCCCGCCACCGTCGCCAATAGAATGCTGGTGCGTCCCTCATCGGAGAGTTTTTCCATATAAGGCTCCAGCTGGGCGACGCTCTGTTTCATGACTTCGGCCGACTGCAGCACAAAGGGCAGCAGCAGATCACCACGGCCGAACATTTCACCGACTTCACGCATCGCCGGCACCAGCAAACTGTTGATAATATCCAGCGGTTTCCAGCGCCCGCGCAGCTCGGTCAGCAGATCTTCCAAGCCTTCCTTATCACCCTTAACGACCTTATGGCGCAGTTGTTCCTCAAGCAGGGTATCGGCACTTTCTTCTTCCTCCACATCAACCGCTTGCTCAAAGTGATCGATAAAAGTCATCAATGCTTCAGCATTGCGGTTGTAGAGTAAATCGAGACAAATCTGTCGGTCTTCCTCACTAATCGCCGCATAGGGCAACACTTTAGCGGCATCGACAATGGCAGTATTCAAACCCACAGCGACCGCTTCGTGAAGAAACACCGAATTAAGCAGTTTGCGCGCTGCCGGTCGCAGACCGAAACTGACATTACTCACCCCCAGGGTGAAGCCGACCCCTGGTAATTCCTGTTTGACCAGCTTGATTGCATTGAGCGTTTCCAGAGCAGCATCACGCATCGATTCGTCACCGGAACCGACAGTAAAGGTGAGCAGATCGAAAAGGATGTCCTGCGGTCGCAAACCGTGCCGCTTAACAGCTAAATCGTATATCTGCCGAGCCACAGCCACTTTTTTATCAGCAGTCAGGGCCATCCCCTCTTCAGAAATCGTCAGGGCGACAACGGCCGCACCATATTTTTTTGCTAATCGGCAGATTTTGTCGAGGTTAGCCCCGCCATCCTCCAGGTTGATCGAATTGATGATCGCCCGTCCGGGATACAGTGGCAGCAATGCAGCCAGAGTTTCCGGGCTGGTTGAATCGAGCATCAGCGGCACCTTGCAAGATCCGGCAAACAGCTTGACCAACGTCAACATATCGGCCATTTCATCCCGACCGGCATAGGCCACGCAGAGGTCAAGCACCTGCGCCCCGCGGGCTTCTTGGTCCAGAGCTAGTTTCAGACAACCATCCCAGTCTTCGGCTAATAAGGCTTCACGAAAAGCTTTGGAGCCATTCGGATTACAACGTTCGCCAATCAGCAGCGGTGGAATTTCCTGATTCAGTTCGATGGCCTGATAGAGGCTGGCAACAGAAGCTTTCATGCGCTCACCTCCCTTGCTGCCGGCTGCACTGTTTCGAGTTTTTTCACCAGTCTCGCAATATGCTCCGGGCCGGTTCCACAACAGCCGCCGACAATACTGACGCCCTCGCGACACACAAAATCATGCATCTGCTGGGCATAGTCCTCGGCTAACATCGGATAATGGGTCTGGCCATTGACCACTTCCGGCAAACCCTGATTCGGAATACAGGAGATCCGCTGCGGCCAGTGCTGGCTGAGGTAGTGGATGTGAGACCGCATATCCTGTGGACCGGTCGCGCAATTCAGTCCAAGAGAAAAAACTGGATAAGGTTCGAGCGTCGCGACAACCGCCGCGATATCGCTACCGACAAGCATGGTGCCCTGCTGTTCGATGGTTACCGAAACCAGCACCGGCAGATCAAGCTTGGCGGTTTCCAAAACCTCAAAAGCTGCGACCACTGCAGTCTTCACCTGCAGCAGGTCCTGGCAGGTTTCGATGATCAGGCAATCGACACCTGCGTCCAGTAGCGCTTCGATCTGTTCACGTGTTGAACTGGCCAGTTCAGCAACTTCGATATGACCGAGAGACGGTAACTTGGTTCCAGGACCAATTGATCCGGCGATGTATTTTTGCTGGCGGCCGGCGATCGCCTTGCGGGCATTTTCAACCGCAAGACGGTTGATCTCTTTGACCCGAGATTGAAGACCGTACTCAGCTAACACGACCGACGAAGCACCAAAAGTATCGGTTTCGACGACCATCGCCCCTGCATCCAGCATGTCAGTGTGAAGTTGCACGATGAATTCCGGCGCATAAAGGTTAAGCGCCTCGTTACAACCTTCGCAACCCTTCCAGGCCTCATCGGGAATGGTCATTTGCTGTAGGTTGGTGCCGCAAGCACCGTCAAAAATCAGGATCGGATGATCGGTAAAATTCATATTCATCTCATTTTCAGATTAGTTTGTTAATAAAACATCAAAACCTAGTTTGCCACCAAGAGCACCAAAACTTAAAGAGCTACGGAGTAAAAACAGTGTCAGTAAAAAAGCCCAACAATCGCGCCGGTCATACAGGTCGCCATGACTCCGGCGAGGATAGATTTCATGCCCAGAGCGACAATTTCGTCGCGCCGTTCCGGTGCCATCGCCCCCATGCCTCCAATCATGATACCAAGGCTGCCGAAGTTGGCAAAACCGCACATGGCATAAACCATAATTAAGCGACTCCGCTCCTCCAAGGCTTCAGCAGGCAGTCCAGCCAGTTGCAAATAGGCAACAAACTCGTTCAGCACAGTTTTGCTGGCCAGCAAACTACCAGCAACCATGGCTTCGCTCCAGGGAATTCCGAGCAACCAGACCAGGGGTGCCAGCAGAAAGCCAAGCATCCGCTGCAGAGTGATCGGCGCCCCGGAAATTTCAGGCAACAGTCCAAGCAGTTGGTTACAGAGCGACACCAGGGCGATCAGGACAATCAACAGAGCAACAATATTCAGCAGCAGTTTAATGCCATCGAGGGTGCCGCGGGTTATGGCGTCCATACTGCCGCTGGCACGCGAAAGATCTGTAACCCGACCGTCGGTAAACGCACCCTGGTGTGGAACGATCAACCCGGCGACAATAATTGCGGCCGGAGCGCTGATAATCGATGCTGTAAGGATATGCCCCAAAGCACCGGGAATGGCGGCTCGTAAAATACTGGCGTAAAGCACCAGCACGGTTCCAGCGATAGTGCTCATACCGCAGACCATCAGGGCGAACAACTCACCGCGGGACATCTTAAGCAGATAAGGGCGCACCAGTAGTGGCGCTTCGACCATGCCGACAAAAATATTCGCCGCGGCACCTACCCCCAGGGCTCCGCCGATGCGCAGAGTCTTTTCCAGGAGCACAGAACAGCCGCGTACGATCACCGGCAAAACCCGCCAGTAGAACAACAGCGACGACAGCGCACTGATCACCAAGACCAGCGGCAAGGCCCGAAAGGCTAGCACAAAGCTGGAACCAGGAGTTGTTTCAGCGAACGGAAGCGGACTTCCGCCAAGGTAACCGAAGACGACTGAGGTGCCTGCTATGGTAGCCTGTTCCAATGCCAGTGTCAGTTGATTCAAAAGAAGAAATAGTTCTTTCACCGGCGGCATTTTCAATAGACAAACCGCCAACAGAAATTGCATCGCCAGACCGCTGCCGATCATTTGCCAACGGATCTGCCGACGGTCCTCGCTAAGGAGCCAGGCCAGCAGCAACAAGCTAGCAATCCCCAGCAAGCCGCGAAATTCCATATCTGACCTCAAAAGGTGAGTTGAAGCGAAAATTGACAGGTAAGACTACTCAGAACCACAGCTGCTGTCCAGTGTCAGTGTGATAAGCTGAAGAAAAGACAGGGAAAATGAAAACCTGTTACAATTTATGCTGGTTTTTGCTAGTCTTTTCTTTGGGTTACTAAGACTGAGGAGCAAAATGGATATCCTTGAAGACCAATTAAAAACAGCTGCTCTGCGTCGACGCCTTGGAGACTATCTCCTCAATCATGAGTTGCTGAGCAAAGATCAGCTCGAAGAAGCGGTCGAGTATCAGTGTATCTATGGCGGCAAGCTAGGCACCAGCCTGGTCGAGCTGGGATATATCAATGAAGACAAACTGGCCCAGGTGTTAAGTCAGCAACTGAAACTGCATTACATCAAACCGGAACTGCTGATGAAGGTTCCTGCTGAGATACTTAAGCTGGTCCCACAAAAAGTCGCCCTCAAATATAAAGTCGTCCCCTATCACCTTGAAAATCGGCGGCTGTACCTGGCGATGAGCGATGCCAGTAATCTGGCAGACATCGATGAACTTTCTTTTCAGCTTGATCAAGTCATCGTTCCATTGGCGATCCCTGAAATCCGCTTAATGCTTGCTCTGAAACAGCATTACGGCCTGGCATTAACCCCGCGCTTTGAAACCCTGGCGTCACAGTTGAAAAAACGCAGTCTGGCTGAGCAGAAGCAAACGAAACTTAAGCCAGTTCCAGTCCAGGACAACCAAACTGAAGAATGGCCGCTGCTTGGCGATAACAGCCTGCCAGAGGAGGAGTATGCCGGTGCTTATTTCACTGCAAAAACCCCGGCTGCTGAGATCTCCGCGACCAGCCTTTGTCAGCAACTCGCTTCCGCTTCTGACCGAAACGATATCGCCCGAGCCCTGATCCATTACCTCGGTCAGGAATTCTCTGCCAGTGCCCTGTTCATGGTCCGCGCGACTGGCATCAGTGGCTGGATGGCCTGTCAAAAAGGAGTTGAACTGGCAGATTTTCACCAATACAGCACGCCGCTGCAGCAGCAGGACTCGGTGTTCAGGATGGCGATCGAGAACCAATCCCACTATCTCGGTCAGATCCCGGAATCGCCTCCAAACCTTAAGCTCCTCCAACTATTCCCTGAAACCCCTCCGAGCGCCTTGGTGGCACCACTGATGGTGCGTGACCGGGTTGTTTCGATTCTTTACGTTCAGGATCAACTTGAGATCCTGGAAAAACGTTTTGCCGAGCTGCAATCTCTCGTCAGTAAAGCAGAATTGGCCTTTATGCTACTGATTATGAAAAATAAAATCCTCACGACCTGAGGTGGAAATATGGACCCACAGGAGCAATCGCTCACCACAGCCAGCGGCCGACAACTGCACCTGGCGCTGACAGCCGCCAGCGAAGAGATTTTTCAGCTGTTGTTGAGCACCGATCAAGAGCTGCTGCAGACCCTACTGAAAAATCCAGAATTCAATGATGAGCACCTCCTCAGCCTGCTTAGACGCCGTGATCTGCCTGAATTCTTGCTGAAGAGCATCTATCAACGACGCTGCGAAAAGCTTAGCCACAAATTAATCCTGGCCCTGGTCAAGAATCCGGCAACGCCTGGGAATATCACTCGCAGCCTGCTGTCACGACTCAGATTATTTGAACTTGTTGATCTCTGTTTTATCCCCGGCGGAACCCCGGACCAACGTCTGGCTGCCGAACGGGTCATCATTCAGAGACTGCCGACCACCCCACTCGGCAATAAACTGACTTTGGCTCGCCGGGCAACAGCCGGCGTTGTTGCAGAGCTGCTGAAAGAAGGAGATCCGCGGCTGCTTGACGCCTGCTTAAACAGTCCGAGACTGAGGGAGGCTGCCATCTTTCAATTTCTAACTGGCCCCCGCGCCACAGCTGAGACGATTTCACAAATCGCGCGTCACAGTCGCTGGAACCAGCGCCCTAACCTGCGACTGGCGATCCTGAAAAACCGTTACACACCCAATATCTGGTACACTCTTTGGCTGCCACAGCTGCACACTTCACTGCTAAGACAGCTGCTGGCCAGTCGTCGACTGACTCCTGGGCAAAAATCCTTGGCGACTCAGGAGCTGAGGAAACGCGCTGGCGGTTGAATCAATTATATTTAGGGTAAGTGCCTTTATTAGCTGCAATTTGTATGGATATGAGCTAAAGTAAACATTAGCTTAATTTTACATATCATGCATTAGGGACGATCATCTATGTCACAATCAAATGAAAACATTGAGCAATTGATTGCAAAACAGATTAATCTCCCTTCCCCTCCGGCGATTGCTGTACAAATTCTCAATATTGTCCAACAGCCAGATGTCTCGATCCAGGATCTGGCCAAAATCATCTCCACTGACCCGGCTTTGACCGCTAAAATGCTGCGGGCGGCTAACTCCGGACTCTATTCCCTGCCGAACGAAGTCACCAGTGTTGAACGGGCCATTACTGTTCTTGGCACCAATGTCATAAAGAATATTGCCCTGTCATTTGTCATTGCCAGTGACTTGAAAGGCAATGATCAAACGAGTTTCGATTTCGATTATTTCTGGCGGCGTTCGGTGACCTCCGGAGTGGCTGCGGAACTTTTGACAACCGCATTGCAGGAAAAAAACGAAGACATTTTCGTAACCGCCCTGCTGCACGACATCGGTGTCTTGACGCTGTACCTGACCAAGGGTGATGAGTACGCCCTGCTCCTGAAAGAAAGAAAAACCAGCGGTGTTCCCCTAACCGACCTGGAGCAGGATAAGTACGGTTTCGACCATCAACAACTCGGAGCGACCCTGGTGCAGAGTTGGGGGCTACCGGAACAGATATCCGAACCGATGCGCTATCACCACAACACCACCTCTGCCAGTGCTGAGCACAAACGGACCTCAGAGATCCTCTGGATTGCCGATCTGTTATCCGCCATCTACAGTGAATCGAGTAGCGGTGAAAGGGTCCGCCTGCTTCAGGAGGAACTTGTCAGGCTTTTCGATCTGCCAGCTGAGCAGGTTCGCGAACTGGTTGATGAAGTCGCCACGAAAAGCATCGAAATTCTGGACATGTTTGAACTCGATGCCGGTGACATGAAACCCTATTCGCAGATGTTGCAGGAGGCCAACGAAGAACTCGGTCGCCTGAATCTCTCCTACGAACAGCTAGTGATGGAGTTGAAAGAGGCCAAGGACAAGGCCGAATTGCTGGCGAATGAACTGCGCGATGCCAATAGCCGGCTGAAAGAACTGGTCAACCGTGACGGCCTGACCGGACTCTACAACCACCGATATTTTCAGGAGATCCTCAGTAAAGAAATTGCGAGAGCCATTCGCTATCAATCAAACCTTTCCTTGATTCTTCTGGATATCGATTTTTTTAAAAAGGTCAACGATAATTATGGCCATCCGGCTGGCGATCAGGTTTTGATGAACATTGCCCGGGTGCTGGAAAGTGCGGTGCGGCCGAGTGATATCGTGTCCCGTTACGGCGGTGAAGAATTCGCTGTCATCCTGCCGGAAACCAATGAAGCAGGAATGAAGGTTTTCTCTGAACGGATGCGGCGCTGCGTCGAGGGGGTTGTCACCCAGGTTGAGGGGCAGCAGATCAAAGTCACTATCAGTATCGGCGGCACCTCATTTACTCCTGAGCACCCGGAGATCAGCAAAGAACAGCTGATCGATACAGCGGACCGTGGCCTCTATACCTCGAAGCACAATGGACGAAACCAGGTAACAGTTTTAACTGCGGAAAACCATCCCCCAGATTAATCGCGGCGCAAGTTTCTGCCAGATTTTTTCCAGACGCTCCGGGGTCACAAAAACTCCTAAAAGGACGAATTCGGCTGCAGCAGAAATTCTCGTTCTTCAGCTGTCGACTCTCTGCCCAAAATAGTGTTCCGGTGCGGAAAGCGTCCAAAACGCTCGATAATCACCTGGTGGCGGATAGCATAGTCGAGAAAACCGGCAAAAGCGGCCTGCCAATCATCCGGAACAGCGGCATGCAAGTTGCGAAAGAGTTCGACGGAACGATTCTGGTGCTGAAGCTCTTCACTGTGTTCCAGCGGCAGATAGTAGAAAACTCTTTCCACAGGCCGCAGGAACTGATCTTCACCGCTGTCGAGTCCAGCGAGGGCCAACCCCAGAGCAACGGAATCGCAGGCAAACGCCTGAGGCATATCGCGATAGATGTTACGGGTGAACTGATCAAGCAGAATGATCTGTGCCAGGTTGGCCAATGGCACCCTGAGCCCTGATGCAGCAATTTTTTCTTTACCGGCCTGCTCCACCAGCACCGCAAATTTATGTTTAATCTCTCGATCGACCCGGCGATCTTTGCCGAACCAGAGCTTGCTGTGCGATTTTATCACCTGCAAATCATTTTCGGCAGAACCGAACCAATAGGTGAAAACGTCTGCGAGTACCGCCATAAATAACCCCCGGTGAATGAAACGCTAATATTCTAACAGATTGAAAAAACTGCTCAGATGAGAATTCTTTTTTCTTGCAGACTGGATACTCACAAGACTCCATGATATTTTAATCTATAGAAAATTACTGATAAATTTCCTAATCACAGGGATGTCATAAAATGCCGGATAGCCTGGCCAACAAATATCAACTGAACGCAATTGAGCAGGGCTATTGCGTGATATTCAGCGGAAACTGGCGTTTTGAAGATGGGATTCCCGAAGCAGAATCACTGCTACAAAAGATCCTGAGTACTCCTGACTGCCGACAACTCAAATTTGACTGCCTCCAGCTCGGGAAATGGGATACCGGATTGATGACCTTTATGATCCGTCTGTTGGCCGATTGTAAGGAACAACAGATTGAGGTCGATCAATCAGGTTTGCCTGGCGGCGTGCAAAAACTGCTCACACTTGCCCACGCCGTTCCTGAGCGAAAATGCGCCAGACGCCCCATGCTCGGCCTGCCGATCTTGACCAGGGTTGGCAATGTCACCATCGAAATCCATCGGCATTGGAGCGACCTGCTTTCTTTTATTGGCCAGGTGTTTTCCGCGTTCGGCAACATGTTGCGTGGCCGGGCACGCTTTCGTCGTTCCGATCTGCTCTATCAGATCGAGTGTGCCGGACCCATGGCGTTGGTTATTATTACCCTGATCAGCACCCTGGTCGGGATGATTCTGGCCTTTGTCGGCGCGGTCCAGCTACGCCTGTTCGGTGCCCAGATATTTATAGCCAACCTGGTTGGCCTCGGCATGGCCCGCGAGATGGGCGCGATGATGACGGCGATCATCATGGCCGGTCGTACCGGGGCGGCCTACGCTGCCCAACTCGGTACCATGCAGGTCAACGAGGAGATCGATGCCTTAAAAACCATGGGAATTTCACCGATCGAATTCCTGGTGCTGCCACGCTTGCTGGCACTTTCCATCACCATGCCCCTGCTCTGTGTCTACGCTGATTTCATGGGGATTCTAGGCGGCGCGGTGGTCAGTGCGACAATGCTCGACATTTCTTTTTTTCAATATTTTCAGCAGGTTCAGACTGCTGTTCCACTCAAGCATTTCATTATCGGCATCGTAAAAGCCGTTATTTTCGGCGTGCTGGTGGCAACCGCCGGCTGTTTCCGCGGCATGCAATGCGGGCGCAGCGCTTCAGCGGTCGGTTTCGCAGCAACCAAAGCGGTGGTTACATCCATTGTTCTGATTGTAGTTGCTGATGCCATCATCACCATCGTCTGTCAAATTCTGGGAGTGTAAAATGGCCGATCAGGCTCACCTCGATATCAGCAATCTGACCATGGCCTATGGAGAGGTTATTATTCAACACGACCTGAATTTCACCGTTCAGCATGGCGAGATTTTTATCATTATGGGGGGCAGTGGCTGCGGCAAAAGCACGTTGCTGCGCCACCTGATTGGTCTTATGGAACCAGCCAAAGGCACCATTCTGGTCGAAGGAACCAATCTCTGGGAGACCAGTATTGAAGAACGCAATAAAATCATCAGCCGCTCCGGCGTCCTCTACCAGGGCGGAGCGTTATGGAGTTCGATGACCCTGGCAGAGAATCTGGAACTGCCGCTGATGGAATATTCCGACCTGTCGTTAAAACAGATCAGCGAGGTGATCTCCTACAAACTGTCCCTGGTCGGCTTGGCCGGATTTGAGGATTACTATCCTTCGGAAATCAGCGGCGGCATGCAGAAACGAGCCGGTCTGGCCAGAGCAATGGTACGAGATCCGGATATTTTGTTTTTCGATGAGCCTTCGGCCGGCCTTGATCCGGTCAGCGCCCGCTTGCTGGACGATCTGATCCTTGAGCTGCGTGACAGCTTGGAGGCGACCATTGTCATCGTTACCCATGAGTTGGCGAGTATTTTTGCCGTCGGCGATAATTCGGTTTTTCTCGACCCCGACAGCAAAACAATGATCGCTCAAGGTTCGCCCAAAGAGCTGCTGGAAACCTGCCAGGATCCGCGCGTGCAGAGGTTTCTGACCCGGGCCGCCTAGGTAAGTTAGCGATCTGTCCTTCAGCAGCGGAGTACCAGGGATCAATCGCCTTTAAGCCAGGAATTAACTCCAAGATGGCAAATTGCTGACATCTTGAACTTTGTTATGAGGCCAATATGTACAGGCGAAAACGTATCGACCCGCGGGTCATTGGCAGCTTTGTCGTCGGAGCCATTCTTCTCAGTGTCGCTGGATTGATATTTTTCGGGCCGGGCGGCCTGTTTTCAGAAACGCGCATGTACGTGCTGCATTTTGATCGATCGGTCAAGGGCCTGAACGTCGGCTCGCCGGTGCGGTTTCGTGGGGTTAAAATCGGCCAGGTCAAAGATATCAACGTGCGGCTTCGGCCAACCGACTTTCAATTCCACATCCCGGTGGTGATTGAAATAGAACCGACCCGAATTGAGACGGATGGCGGCAAACAAAGCTTTCTGGAATCCATTAAAACCTCCATGGAAGGCGACGACCCGATTCAGCCATTGGTGGAAAAAGGCCTGCGGGCACAATTAGAACTAGACAGCCTGGTCACCGGGCAACTCTATGTCAATTTCGACATGCATCCTGACAAACCGGCCAATCTGACCGGCTACAGTACCGAATATCCGGAGCTCCCCACCATCGGCTCCAGACTGGGAGAGTTGACCAAAACCTTTGAAGATCTGCCCCTGAAAGAGCTGGCCAACAAGCTGATCAACTCTGCCGATGGTTTTGAACGGGTGATCACCTCTCCCAGCCTGCACAGCGGTCTGGCGCAATTTGACCAAACCGCAACCAACCTGAATCAGTTACTGGAAAATCTCAATACCCAACTAATTCCGCTGGCTAAATCCCTGCGCCTGACGCTTGAGGAAACCAGGAACATGATCGGCCATATGGACAGCAAAATCGATCCGCTAAGCCAGGATATTCAAACCGCCAAAGGTTCCTTCCAGAAGGCGCTTGACAAGTTTTCTGCAGCGGCTGAAAAAACCACCACCACTATGGAACAGATTCAGACACTCACATCTGATGACTCACGTTTGCAGCAGCAGCTGTCCTTCACGCTTCAGGAGATGAATAACGCTGCCCGTTCGGTGCGCTATCTGAGTTCTGAAATTGAGCGGGATCCACAAATACTTTTGCGCGGCAGAGCGAATGGAGGCAGTAAATGAAATTCCTTCCCGCCTTGACGTTGCTGCTGATTTGCAGTGCCTGCATTCAACTCGGCAACACCCCCCAACCGGCCCGTTACTACCTGTTGGCGCCTCAGGAAAGCAACGAACAGAGGATCACGGCAGAGAACCTGACTCTGGCTCTGGGGCCGATTTTCTTCCCCCCCTATCTCGATCGCCCTCAGCTGGTGACCCGCAACAACCGCAATGAAATCGTCGTTGCCGAATTTGATCGCTGGGCTGAACCCTTACAGGACAACCTGATGCGGGTTCTCAAAGAAAACCTGTCGCGCAACCTCCAGGGCATCAGCGTCAGCGACTATCCCTGGCAGCCGACTAATGAACAAGGTTTTGCGTTGCAATTGATTCTCAACCAGTTCGACGGCGTGCTTGGCCAACATACTGTGGTCGATATCCGCTGGTCGTTACAGAACCCCCTGAACAACCAGGAACTGGATCGCGGCCACTTCGTTTCCCGCCTGGAAATCGGCAACAGCCATCAGGAACTGGTGACCAGCTTGAACAAATCACTCAATCAGTTCAGCTACCAAATTGCCAAAGCGGTTGCCAAACAGCTGAACTAAAAAACGGGAGGCAGCCGTAGCTACCTCCCGTTTGAATCACCTGAACAGTTTCATCTCAGCCCATAATAAAGGCTTCGCCTGCTTTCAGCAGGTCTTCCAGCGCAGCAGCGGTGCTGGCTTCACCATAAAGGCGCACCACCGGCTCGGTTCCCGATTTACGGAACAGCATCCAACTCCCATCGTCGAACAAGTATTTATTGCCGTCAATCCGGATAATCTCCTTGATCTTTCGTCCACCGATCTGTTCGGGCGGGTTGGCCAATTTTTCCGGCAAGGCCGCTTCCAATTCCGGGGATAGCCGCAGGTTGATCCGCCGAGTATAGATTTCCCCCACCCGGGCATAGAGATCAGTCAGCAATTGCCGCAGAGTGCGCCTTTCTACCGCGACCATTTCAGCCACCAGCAGACAGGCGAGGATGCCGTCCTTTTCAGGCACATGCCCCTGAATACTCAGCCCGGCGCTCTCTTCGCCACCGATGAGGATTTTGTTATCCCTGATATATTCACCGATATATTTGAAGCCGACCGGTGTTTCATAAACCTCGACTCCGTGATGAGCAGCGACCGCATCGATCAGAGCCGAAGTCGCCACGCTGCGGGCGGCGTTGCCGCGCATCCCTTTCCGGCGGATCATGTAATCGAACAGCAGGGCGAGAATGTAATTCGGCTCAATATAGCTGCCATCGGCATCGACGATACCGAAACGATCTGCGTCACCATCGGTGGCAACCCCCAGAGCGATAGAATCATCCTGTTTGATCAGCTCAATAAAATCTGGGATATGCTCTTCAGCCGGCTCCGGCGGCTCACCACCGAAATACGGGTCGAGATGTTCGTTGATTTTAACCACCTTAACCCCGGCCTCTTCTAAAATCGTATCGATATAGTCGCGCCCCGAACCGTAGAGCGGATTCACCGCGATCGTCATCCCCGAGTCGGCGATCGCCTTGAAGTCGATCAGCCGATGCAGGGTTTTAAAATATTCCTCCCGCGGATCAATTTTCTCAAACAACCCCTTCTTCGCAGCCTGGTCAAGAGGCATATCCTTGAAAACCACTTCACCAAGCATTTCATTGGCGCGCTTTTCGATATCGTTGGTCGTTTCCGGCAACGCGGGTCCGCCCCAGGCGGGCGAAAACTTGATACCGTTGTAATCATAGGGATTGTGGCTGGCGGTAAAATTTATGGCGCCAGCGGTGCCACGCCGTAACAATTCGTGAGCGATTACCGGAGTTGGCGTGTCCCGGACACAAAGATAGGCTTTGACCCCCGCTCCTGCCAGCACTCTGACGGTTTCACGAGCAAAATCCTGCCCCATAAAACGGGCATCGTAGCCAACCACCAAGCCTTTATCTGCAAGTCCTTCAGCGCGTAAATGATCAGCGATCGCCTGGCTGACAACCCGCACATTATCCAGAGTAAAGTCCTCACATAAAATCCCACGCCAACCGGAAGTTCCAAATTTGATTCGATACATCGAATCCTCCCTGACAGTAATCCTGCTGAAAAAATCAATTGAGTATAGTTGAAAGGTTAAATAATAGCACAGGCTGCAGGCCAACGCCGTTCAAAAGAACCGGAGAAAATGTATAGCACTAATCGTCAAATTCTGGCGCCGGATAGCTGGGCAGGTCGACAACGTAAGGGCAATCAGCCGGGAGAATACCGGCCTCGAGCAGTTCAGGTGTCAAGCGCGCACAATCCGGGTGCAATTGGTCGCGCTGATGATAAATATTGCAGGAATTATCGCCTGTATCCAGATGCGGACAAGGTGTTTGGGTGTAAAAAATCTTGCCACGGTAATCGAGCTTTTCGTAGCAACAGCGACCGCAACGTTGACAGATTGCTTCCCATTGGCTAGAGCCGGGACTTGAATTAAGCGGATCTTTCATGAACATAACCTACAGGAATTCAGTTGTTCCGGTCAATCAATCTCCCTGTCGCCAGGGCTGAAAAAACCGTTGACTCCACAGGTGAAATTCGTTATTAATACGCGTTCTGAACCTGAATCAAAGCATCAAGCTAGGAGGATAGCAACATGCAGTGCCAAACTGTACTCCCCGGTACCGAGTGTACTTTCTGGAAAAAAACCGGTTGTTCCGCTGACGGCGGCAGCTGCCAAGTGGTTATCGAAGAATGTCAGGGCTGCGAGCGGATCGCCAAAGGCAGCATCGGCGATGTCTGCAGCGCCTACCCCAGCCCAACGATTAAATGGGCTGCCGGCCTCTGCAACTTCGCGACCCACAAAAAGATTGACATCAAGTCTGATGACGTTCGCGTCAACCCGCTTAAAGCTGCCAAACGGGCTGCTGCTGGCAAGTAGTAACTAGCCAGAACGACCCAGGATTAATAAAAAAGGCTGCCGGGAAAACCGGCAGCCTTTTTTATTAACTATTTCTCCGCAGCAGCGATTCCCTTGATTGCTGTGCGCTGCGCCAGATTTCCGATCACTGCAAGCAAATCTCCAGAACTAAATACAAATTCAGCGGGCGGATTGGAAATGAACTCCCCCTGGCGCAATACGCCGACAATCGATGCGCCGGTATGTTTGCGAATATCAAGCTCGCGCAGACTCTTTCCGACTAACAAGCTTTCCTCTCCCAACCGCTGCCAGGTCAACTCAAGCAGTTCACGAGCATTTTTCAGCAGACGGATTTCACGATTGCCTTCCTGAGAGGAAAAATTGGAATGATAATGCTCCCGGCGAATTTTATCGGTAAAAGTCTGAATGATCGGAATCGGCATTTTCAGATTGATCAACGCTTGCCGCGCGATCTCCAGGCCAGCTTCAAGCTCAGGCAGGATAACCATGTAAACGCCATCGTTATATAATTCGTTCAGTTGTTCCATCCCTTCGGCGCGCACAACCATATTCAGTTCGGGAAATCTGCTATGCACGTAGCGAACAATCGTCTCAGTGGTGGTTATATGCGGGATGGTGATCAGCAGCTGTTGCGCCTCTTCAAGCTGTGCTGCTTCGAGGACCACATCCTGACTGGCATCCCCGTAGATAGCAGGGAATCCTAGTCTTTTACAATCCTCGATCAGCCGATGACTTAACTCGATGATAACAAAAGGCACCTCAAGTTGCGCCAGGACCTGGGCGATATGTTGACCAACTCGCCCACCGCCAGCGATAACGATATGGTTGTGCAGTCCTTCTTTCGGCAGGTTGACCGTTTCCAAAGCATCACGCTTGAAATACCGCTGCTTCAATCCATATAAGGGGGCAGTCAAACTGGATACCAGTGGCGTGATCAGCATACTGATGATCGTCGCCGAGAGGATGAACGCATGCTGTTCGTTGTTGAGAAACCCGCCGGAAAAACCGATCTGCCCAAGCACGAACGAGAACTCGCCAATCTGAAACATTCCCAAGCCGACCGCCAAGGGCACGACATTGCCATAACCGAAACCACGGGCAATTGCTGCCATCAGCAGCCCCTTACCGAGGCAAACCAACAGCACCAGTTCGAGGACCTCCAAGCCGTTGGTAAAAAGGAAGCCGGGGTCAAGCAACATGCCGACCGAAGTAAAGAAGAGGAGTCCGAACAAATCACGCAGTGGAATGATATCGCTGAGAGCCTGGTGGCCGTAATCGGATTCGCTCAACACCATTCCGGCAACAAAAGCCCCAAAGGCAAAGGACAAACCGACCAGATAGGTGGCATAGCCGACCCCCAAGCCGATTGCGGTAATCGTCAGGACAAACAGCTCGCGGGAATTCCAACGCGCCACCCTGGCCAACAACCAAGGAAGAATTCGGGTGCCGAGGAAAAACATCAACACCAGGAAGACAACCGATTTAATCGCAGCTATGCCGAGCATCGGCAGCCCGGTTTGCGGATTGGACAGCTGCGGCAGCATAATCAGTAGCGGTACCACGGCTAAATCCTGAACGATCAGAATACCGATCATCACCCGGCTCGACAGGGTTCCCATCATCCCCTGGTTCATCAGGGTTTTCAAGATAACCATGGTGCTCGACAGCGACACCAGTCCACCAAGCCAGAGCGCAGGCACGGTGTCCCAACCGAGCCAGCGGCCGATCAGAAAACCATAACCGATGGTCAGTAGGATCTGCAGCGGCGCACCAATCAAGGCCACATATCTTACCGGTTTGAGCTCCTTAAGGGAAAACTCCAAGCCCAAGGCAAACAGCAGCAGCGCGACCCCGATTTCCGCCAGTTTCTCAATCTCATGAACATCGGAGACGGTCGCCCCGGCAGAGAAAGGGCCAACAGCAACCCCGGCCAAAATGTATCCCAGGATCAATGGTTGGCGCAGTTTCTGGGCGAGTAGGCCACCTAAAAGAGCAGCAACAACGATAATGACGATATCAGCAGCTATTCCCATGCCAGACTCTCATGCAGCAAAACTTTTGACTCCCCGTCCTCGACTGAGTATTTCAGAAATCTCCATCATCAGCATAAAAGCCTCTGCTTTTTCCCTTAGATAGGACCATTTAGCAAGAAAACCCTGCGCGTTACAAAATCACATTACCTGGTTATCTACTTCGCTCCACCAATAAACAGATTACAGATAATCACCTCACGCCCGTTCGCGGATGCTCACTTGAGACGCAGTGAACGCAGAGAAACCGTAAGGCTTGATGATGGATCTTTCTCTGTGGGCTCTGCGTACTCTGCGTGAGAGGCTTTTGCCTTTTGATTTTACGTTACCCAAAGGCAAGCAAGGTCTATAGTTGAGTAAAGTGGATAGCCAATTCATAGTATTGATTACAACCTGCGGCCAACCTCTGATAAACGACTCGAGACTCCTAGAGCCTTAACCAAATATCAGCCAGAGCAAAGGAACTATGATCGCCGTGGCCAAGCCGTTCAGACCGATCGCCAAGCCAGCAATCGCTCCGGCAAAACGATCTTCTCCCAATAGCCGCGCGGTGCCAATACCGTGGGAAGCGGTCCCCACAGCCAGACCGGTCGCGGCGCTGCTACGGATGCCGATCAGCCGACAAAACTCCGGGCCACAGATCGCTCCAAGGCAGCCGGTCAAAACCACCAGCGCAGCTGTGAGTGGAACGATACCTCCAATTTTTTCGACGATACCGATAGCAATCGCAAGCAGCCAGGCAATCCCGGCAGCGGAAATAATAGATGAAATCGCACCAGCGAGAATACCCAGCAGTATTGGTAACTTACGCTTGAGGATTTCCTGGCGACGTTGATAAAGTGGCAACGCCAAAGCGACGACTGATGGGCCGAGTAAAAAGAGGATCATCTTGCCGCCATTGTTGTAATCGGCGTAGGGAATAGCGAAACCCTTCAAGAGCAGGATGATGCTGACGATCGAAACTGCAACCGGGTTAAACAGAATAAAGCGGGTGCGCTTATAAAGATGTTCCGCAAGCCGATAAACCAGCAGGGTCAAGGCGATGCCGAACAGCGGCGAGGCAAGCAACTCACTCATTGTCCCCCTCCGATTTATCCAGCAACTTCTCTGTCCAGCCGGTCACCGCCATGACGACGAAGGTGCTGAGCAAGGTTCCGGCAACGATCGGCAACCATTCACGCCCGATCAGATCGAAGTAAAGCATCACCCCGACCCCGGCCGGAACGAAAAACAGCGCCATGTAAGAGAGCAACAGCTCTGCCGCTTCCTGCAGCCACTCAACCCGAACCCAGCCACGCACCAAGGCCAATAGCATCAAGGCCATACCGACCACGTTGCCCGGGATCGGCAAATCGAACAGCGTTGACAGCCCTTCGCCAACAAATTGAAACACCAGCAGCAGCACTAAGCCCTGCAGCATGGTCACCTCCACAGCATGACATTTGAAAAGAGATCGTGAAACCGGAGTCTTTATTCTAATCGTTATTTCAGACCCTCAATGACGGCAGCGACCTCATCGCGGATATGCTTTGCTGAAGGGCTGGTCTCCAAGCGCAGAAACTGCTGAAAGTTCTCCGTGGCCTGCGGGTTATTATCCTGATCGAGATAAATATAACCCAGGGTCAGATAAGCCAACGGCAGACCGGCATCAAGTTCCAGAGCTTTTTTGCAGACCTCTTCAGATTCCGTCATCTGTCCTGACTCATAGTACAGATCACCCAGGCTGGCCAGCGGTTGCGGTTCTTCAGGGTCGAGTTCGATCGCCTTCTGATAGCAGCTGATTGCTTCTTCATCCTCTCCCACTGCGGCACAAATATCCCCAAGGGCGTTGTGGGCAAAAGCGGAATCGGGAGCCAATTCGATGGCTTTCCGGCAGGTCTGTTCCGCTGCCGGCAGATCATCTGCTTGTAACTGAACCATCGCTTTACTGACCCAGGCTTCGATCTCCTCGCTATCCAGATCGATGATCGTCTGGTAGGCTTTGAGCGCCGCTTCTGCTTGTTCCTCTTCAAGACAGAGGTCACCAAAGGCGTACAGCAGATCAATATTCTTCGGTTCCAGGCGCAAGCCCTTCTCCAGATTCTTCCGCGCCTTACCCAGCTGAGCTTCTTCCAGTTGGGCTTCAGCCAGCAGCAATAGAACTTCAGCAGTTTCCTGCTGTTTTACAGCCTGCTGCAGGGTCTGCACTGCGCCCAGGCTGTCGCCTTCTTCCAGGGCGCGCCGACCCTTATCCAACAAATCGTCAAATGACATCTGCAAACCCTTTACAATGCTGCACGACGAACGACTTCAACCCGAAAACCGTCCGGGTCGGTGACGAAATAAAATTTTGGCTTCCCCGCAGTTAGACCTTTCAATGGCGTAACCTGCAAGCCCATATCAGTATGTCTTTGGTGGGAGGCTTCCAAGTCAGTCACACCGACGGCCAGATGCGAATAACCATCACCAATTACATAAGGCTCCTGCTGATCGTAGTTGTAGGTCAGTTCCAGTTCGAACGGCAAACCGACCGAAGTCATGTAACTGAGGGTGAACCGACCGTCTGGAAAATCCTTTTTGCGCGAGATCTCAAAACCAAACGCCTTGCGATAAAATTCTTCTGAAGCGTCCAAGTTCATCACGCGGTAGCAAATATGAATCATCGGGTATTCCATAAGGCACCTCCCTCTGTAAAGGATTTATTGCTGTGATTGACAACATTTAGCCGGCTCTTTATAGTTGCCGACCATGAGAGCGATATTTCTGGCCGACGCCCATCTGCGTGACCCGCAGGACGAAAACTATCAGCTGTTGCTGAAATTTATTGATCAACAGCAACAACTGGACGCCCTGTTTCTGCTCGGTGATATCTTTGAGTTTTGGATCGGCTACCGATCCCTGGTTTTCAGTGCCTATATCCCTCTGCTGGAAAAGTTACGCCAACTCAGCGAAACTGGAACCAAACTCTACTTCGTTGAAGGAAACCACGACTTCAATCTGGGTCCTTATTTTACCGAGACCCTGCAGTGTACAGTCATCACTGATCAGCAGATGATCGACTGGGATGGGCAGAAACTGCTGGTCTGCCACGGTGACCTGCTCAATCCAAGTCGAAGATATCAACGTCTCAGACGCTTCTGGCGAGGTCGCACTGTCCGCTTGCTCGCTAAAATCATTCATCCCGACCTGGTATGGTCTTTCGCCATCTGGTTGAGCAATTTAAGCAAAAAAAAACGTCAGAACCACGACCCCTGCAATTGGGACCCAACACCCCTGATCGAACCCTTCGCCCAAGGCCAGTTCGCGCTTGGAGCCGACGCCTTGCTCTGCGGTCATTTCCACAAAGCGATCAAGCAGGACTACGCAGGCAAGCAACTGCTGGTCATCGGCGACTGGATTCAGCAATTTTCTTATATTGAACTGGTCGACGGCCACTTCGAACTGAAAAATTACTCGGCCTGAGTCGCCTCGAGCTCGTCTTTTTCCACCAGCACATCTGCTGCACCGCGTTCTTGACAACGCAATACCAAATCACGCAGGGTCAAACCGTCCAATCCCTCATGGACCAGCTTCTCCACCTGCGCGCTGGCTTCGAGGGCCACCAGGGTTTGCGGATGCGGATTCAGGTGCAACACTTCCTCCCCCTTGTCTCCCATAATTTTCAGCAATTCCGACAGGGATAGGTTTTCGGCCGCACGGCCCAGTTGGTAACTCCGCCGGCCGACCCGACTGCAAAGTTCGGCAACAAAACCGATTTCAACCAGCAACTGCAGAATACAGCGACAGAGGCGCGGTGGAATAAACAGTAGCTTCGCCAGCTGTTCCTGGGTTAAAGGAGCTTCAGCGCGTGAAAATCGGTCGGCCAGGGTCACCAGGATCACCAACGCCACCTGCTCATAGCTGTTGCGGCTGACTTCTTCCTTGCGCAGATCGCGCCCACTGGTACGCAGATTCTGTTTGGCATAAGCCACCTGCAGACCGAACAACACAATTACCCAAGAGAGATAAAGCCAAACCATAAAAATCGGCAGGGCCGCCATAGCTCCATAGATGGCATTATATTTGGCCACGCCAACCTGGAAGCTAACATAGCCATGCTGAGCAAACTGCCAAAGGGTTCCGCCAATCACACCACCGAAAAATGCCGCCCGCCAAACCACCTTAACGTTCGACATAAAGACATAGAGCACGGTAAAAGCCAGCCACATAAAAACAAAAGGAGCAAATTTAAAAGCGAGCAGAATCAGGTTGCCAATCAGTTCCATTTCCAACAATATCTGTACCAGCCGATGGCTGACCAGGGCCGAGGTCATGGAGATCGCGGCGATAATCAATACCGGGCCAACCAGGATCACCGACAGGTAATCGGCAAAGCGCCGAATCATCGGGCGGATTTCCTCAACACCCCAGATATGATTAAAAGATCTCTCCACGTTGGTCAGCAAAGAGGTCACCGCCACCAGCAGAAAAATCAGTCCAATGGCCCCCATGCCACCAACCTGGGTATTATTGATGTAACCGAGCAAAACCTTAATGGCTTCTTCATTGCCGACATTCAGCTTTTCCATGATCAGCGGCTCAAGCAGATTTTGTACCCCGAAAGCTTTCAGCAAAGCGAAGGTCAGCGCCAGCAGTGGCACAATAGAAAGCATTGTATAGTAGGTAAGAGATGCGGCCCAAATCAGGCAGTGATTGGTGGTAAAATCACGCGCGACCAACACCACGGTCTGCAGCTGTCGTAATAGCACCCGCTGCACCAAACTGAGTTCCGCAGGGTTCTGTTCCCACAGGAGGTGTTTTAGTTGTTGACGCAAATTTTTCTGGGCGATTCCGCGCATCGCTCGGTTACTCCTGTGGGTTGTTCAATTCGACAATATTTATTGGCAGGTCAAGTGACTTCAGACCATCAGCATACTGACTGCTATCGCCAACCAGAACGATCTGCATTAATTCCGGCTTTAAATACTTCCCGGCGACCCGCTGGACATCGGCCACCGTCACCGCCGCCAGCTTCTGCTGATAGGTTTCCAGATAATCCGGCGGATAATCGTAGAAATCGAGCCGCAGCTTGCGACTGACGACGGAATGGCTGTCGGTAAAGGCAAAGACAAAGGAATTAATCGAACTCTGCTTTGCCAGCTCCAACTCCGCTTCGCTGACCGGTTGATCGATCATTTGCTGGACCAGCTGGCGCATCAATTGAACGACCTCCAGGGTGGATTCCGCCTTAGTCTCGGCACTGGCGATAAACAGTTCAGGTAACCGCCGACCGATCTGAAAATAGGAGTAGGCCGAATAGGCCAGGCCGCGGTTGGAACGAATCTCGCGCATCATGCGTGAATTGAAGCCGCCGCCACCGAGAATGTAGTTAGCAACCCGCAAAGCGAACATATCAGGATTATCTTTGTCTATTCCCGGATGTCCCAACAGAATACTGGTCTGCGGGATCGGCTTGTCAGCACTGACAATCTGGGATTTCGGTGGCGGCGGCAAATTCGGCAGGGCCAGATCGGGGGAAGAGGATTCCTGCCAACTCCCCAGGGTACGCCTCATCAGGGCAATAAATTCCTCGGTTTCAATTGCGCCTGAAACAGCTAGCCATAAGTTATTAGGCTGAAAATAACGCTGGTGCAATTGCTGCAACTGTGGCCGGCTAAATTTTTCAACACCGTCAATTTCAGGGAAATTCCCGAAAGGATGCTGCTGGTAAACCGACTGAGCGAGCAATCTCCCTGAGATCGAACCAGGATCGTCATTTTTACGCCGTATGGCTTCAACCATTTTCCGTTTGGTTAGCTCCATACGGGACTGGTCAAAGCCGGGCTGCCTTAACAATTCAGCCAGAATTTCCATGCCGCGTTGGAGATCGCGTCGATGCAGAGAAAGATCGATTTCGTAGCTGTAAGCCGTGCTGGAGACAGAAAGATTCGCCGCCATCGCTTCAAGCTCGGTCTCCAGGTCCGCCGGGCTGGTCGTTAAGGTCCCACCGGTTTCCAGTGCCTGGGCGAACAGCTGCGACAAACCGGTTTCAGTTTTTGAATCGTGAATGCTGCCACCACCCACCATGACACTAATTTCTACTAAGGGCAGCTCGTGATCTTCCTTAACATAGATTTTGATGCCGTTCGCCAGCTGAGCTTTATCAACCGCGGGAAAGCTGAATTCCAAGGGTGGAAACTGCAATTGATCTGGCCGTGGTGACGGGTTGGAAACTGGCTGGCTGCAAGCAGACAATAACGTGGCAATAACAAGCCAGAGAAACAAACGGATCATTGCAATGCCTCCCGACCGATGGTCGCGATGGTGCGATTTTCAGCTGTGAGGTAGCGTTTAGCCGCCGCCATCAGCTGATCACTGGTGATCGCATCGAGATTTTCTTCATAATCGACCAAGTAACGCCAGCCCCCTAAGACCTCGTAGGAAGACAGGGTGCGTGCCAGTCCGCTGTTACCTTTCATATGCCGTAGCATTGACGTCAGAATTTGGCGTTTGGCTTTCTCCAGCTCAGCATCGCTGATCGGCTCAGTCTTTAACCGTTCCAACTGCTGATAGACCTCATTCTCAATATCTATAAGCGAAGCCTGGTGGCTGGGGCTAATGCTGAGGATCATCAGATTGTCATAGCGCGACCCTGGAGCCCCATAGGCAGAGGCGCTGGTGGCCAGTTGTTTTTCAACCACTAATGAGCGATATAGCCGAGAAGTTCGGCCCTCGGTCAGCACCTGCATCAGCAGATCAAAGGCAAAATCATCAGGATGCGGCATGGTCGGCTTGTGATAAGCGATCATCAGTTGCGGCTGAGCATCGAAAGTAACATGTAATCGCCGTTCCCCAGCCTGTTCCGGCTCCCGTTCGACCACCGGTGGCACCGGAATTCCCGGCTCCACCTGACCGAAATAGCGCTTGATTAGCGCCAGAGTTTCCGCGCTGTCAAAATCGCCGACCAGAGTGATAATCATATTGACCGGCGAATAATATTTGCGCAGGAAAGAGCGGGTCTCCGCCAAGGTCAGATTGTCAATGTCGGAATCCCAACCGATCACTGGATTACGATAGGGATGAACCTTGTAGGCCGCCGCAAGCATTGTCTCGTAAAGCTTACCTTTAGGACTGCTCTCATAAGAGCGACGCCGTTCCTCTCTGACCACTTCCCGTTCGGTATAGAACTCGCGCAACACGGCATTCTGCAGCCGATCCGCCTCAATGGCCGCCCAAAGTTCCAATTTATTAGCCGGCAGGTTAATCAAGTAAGAGGTCTGATCTTTGCTGGTAAAGGCGTTGTAACCGACCCCGCCATTTTCTGCATAGATCTTAGAAAACTCATCTTTGATCACCAGCTGACGGTGATCCTGCTGCAGGTTGGACAACTTTTCACGTAACTGCTGTAACTCTTTAGGGTCGGCATCGGGATGATTTTTCAACATATCAATCCGATGTCCGGTCTGTTCGATTTCCACCAACAGCGGTTTCTCCAGCTGATAATCGCTGGTACCAAGAGTCTTGGTGCCTTTGAACAGCATATGCTCCAGCAAGTGGGCCACCCCACGATGCTCACTGCTTTCATTAGCACCGCCAACTTTAAAGGTAATATAAGCGGCAATCGTCGGGGAATCGTGCCGCTCCACCAGCAACAGAGTCAATCCGTTGTCAAGCCTATGCTCTTGAACCTTATCCGCCAAAGTCTGTGCTCCGGCCGTGGATACCAGAAGCAAGGAATATAACGTCAGTAAAATTGCCAACCGATGCATCTCTTCTCCTTTGAACCTATCAACAAAAGCGAAATAATCTCTGATCGTGAATACAGTTTTCTATACTAGCGTAAAGATTGTGGAATAACTACCATTCAAGGTGAAATAGACAGGTGTCGCAGCCAGCCTGGAAGCGATTCCAGGCTGGCAGACAATGAGAAAAAATCAGGGTGTCAAAAGGGCAATTTCAGCGATTTCGTCGACGCTCTCGACCAGTTTGATCTCGATATCGGTGAGCATCTCACCATCAAGCTCGCTGAGGTGTTCTTTGTTTCTTGCCGGCAAAATGACGGTTTTTACCAAAATGACGGTTTTTACCCCTGCCCGCCGGGCAGCCAAAACTTTTTCTTTGACCCCACCAATCGGTAGAATCCGGCCGGAAAGAGTTAATTCTCCCGTCATCGCCACATCCCGCCGGGCAGGACGGCCGGTCAACAATGAAATAATAGCCAGGGCGATGGTCACCCCGGCGGACGGGCCATCTTTTGGAATAGCTCCAGAAGGCACATGGATATGAAGATCGTTTTTTTCGTAGAAATCGGTATCAATACCAAAATCAGCGGCCCGACCACGCACGAAAGTCAGCGCCGCCCGAGCCGATTCCTGCATCACATCGCCGAGGCTGCCGGTCAGTGCCAACTCTTTACGACCGGGCATCTTGGCGGCTTCGACAAACAGAATGTCTCCCCCTGATTCGGTCCAGGCCAAGCCAGTGACCACCCCGATCCGATCCTCTTCGCTGGCCACATCGATAAAATAGGCACAGGGGCCGAGCAGTTCTTCGACATCGCTGGCGTGAATCTGCTGCCTCGGTTCCTCCCCCTGGGTGATCTCTTTGGCCACCTTGCGACAGATGGCGGCAATTTTTCGCTCCAGATTCCGCACCCCGGCCTCGCGAGTGTAGTCATGGATGATTTTCGCCACCGCATCATTGGCGAATTCCAGCGGATAATCGTTAAGACCGTTCTCCTCGATTTCCTTCGGGATCAAATACTTATAAGCGATCTGCTGTTTATCCTCATCACTGTAGCCACTCAGGCGGATCACTTCCATCCGGTCTTTCAACGCGTGGGGAATTGGATCAAGGATATTGGCCGTGGTAATGAACATCACCTTCGAAAGATCGAAAGGAACATCCAGGTAATGGTCTTTGAAGCTGTCGTTCTGCTCAGGATCGAGCACTTCCAACAACGCCGAAGACGGGTCTCCACGGAAGTCCTGGCCAATCTTATCGACTTCATCGAGCATGAAGACCGGGTTGTTCGACTCCGCCCGACAGATCTCCTGAATCACCCTCCCAGGCATCGCGCCAATATAGGTGCGACGATGCCCGCGGATTTCCGCCTCATCTTTCATACCGCCCAAGGAAAAGCGGATAAACTGTCGGCCCATGGCACGGGCGATCGAGCGACCCAGCGAGGTTTTACCGACCCCTGGGGGACCGACGAAACAGAGAATCGGGCCTTTGGTGGTATCCCGCAGAGAACGCACGGCCAGATATTCCAGAATCCGCTGCTTCACCTCTTTGAGATTATAGTGATCTTCATCCAGCACCTGCTCCGCTTTGCGGATATCAAGATTATCCTCGGTGCCTTTATCCCAAGGGGATGCGCAGAGATAGTCGAGGTAGGTCCTCGATACGGTATATTCCGGAGATGCCGGGTTGATCTGCTCGAGTCGACGCAGTTCTTTCTCGGCCACCTGCAGCACTTCGTCCGGCATTCCCGACTTGCGAATCAAATCGCGCAGTTCATTGATTTCTGACTGACGCGGATCCTGGTCACCCAGCTCCTGTTGAATCTGCTTCATCTGCTCGCGCAGCAGATGTTCCTTTTGCGATTTACCAAGCCGCTTGTTGACTTCGGTCTGAATCTCACCTTTGATCTGCATCTTCTGCACCTCACTGGTCAGATGCAGATAGACCGATTTCAGCCGTTCGATCGGATCGATGGTACCGAGCAACTGCTGCTGAATCTCAATTGAAACACCCATATAGACGGTCACCATGTCAGCCAACCGGCCAGGATCCTCGATCCGATCGATCATCTTAATCACATCTTCCGGCAGCGGCCGGCCATAAGCCAGGGCGATTTTCAACAAGGCATTGACACTTTGGACCAGCGCCTCGGACACCAGGCCCTTGCCTTCGTCTTCTTTAATCAGTTCGATTGCCGCCTTCAGGCAAGGCTCGTCGGTGACTGGAGCCTTCATCATAAACCGGTGCAGACCTTCGATGGTGGCCTTGCCGCCACCATTGGGGAATTTGATCAATTGGTTGATCTTACAAACCGTGCCGATCCGTGGATGCTCGTCATAGCTGCAAACTCCGTTCTCACCAGGGCAATGAACCGTACCGAGCAATTGATCACCACGCATCGCTTCCTCAATAATCGGCGTCGTCTCCCGGGTGAAAAACACCGGAATCACCATATAGGGAAAGATGATCTGTTCCTTGATCGGATAGATCGGTAAAATCTGTGGTATCGGTAAATTTTTCGGCATCGGACCCTCTAATGACAGACCTGAAAATTCAGGAAAATTTTAAATCTGCGAAGTTTACTCAGCCAAAGCTGATATTTGTAAACACTAACATTCATCCTGTTGGCGTCAAGGTTTATTTACTTTTTGACAAAACTCTTAAGCACTGCTTAAATTCCATTGTTAAAATTTTGGCAATATTAGGTATTCGGCTTTTCAACAGACCCCTTCCTCGTGGAGTATACATCTCTTATGAAACGTATTGCAGTACTCACCAGCGGTGGTGACTGTTCAGGAATGAACGCCACCTTACGCGCTGTTGTTCGAGCCGGACTGGCTTCGGGAACCGAAGTTTTCGGCATCCAAAAAGGTTACCAGGGTCTCATAGACCGGCTCTATGAATCGATGACCACCCGGTCAGTCAGCAATGTGCTACAGCGCGGAGGAACATTTCTCCAAAGCGCTCGCTGCAAAGAAATGCGAACCAAATCCGGCTTGCGGCTGGCCTGCGAAAACCTCAAAGGCCTTGGGGTTGAAGGCCTGATCGCCATCGGCGGTGACGGCACCCTCAATGGTGCCTATGCCATTCATCAACAGGACATTCCAGTGATCGGCATCCCTGCTTCGATCGATAATGACATTCCCTATACCGATATGTCGCTCGGCGTGGATACAGCGTTGAATAACATTATCACTGCTGTCGATAACTTGAAAGACACCGCCTCATCCCATGACCGCGCCTTCGTTGTCGAAACCATGGGCCGTGGCTGCGGCTATCTGGCAGTCGTCGCGACCATTGCCGCTGGTGCTGAATACAGTTTAATCCCTGAAGAGCCTTACGATCTTGATCATATTTGTGCCGACCTGCGCCGGCGCTATCAGGAAGGTCGCAGCAATTCAATCATCATGGTTGCCGAAGGAGCCGGAAAGGCCCAGGACATAGCCGATCAGATCAAGGATCGCATCGGTTTTGAGACCCGCGTGGTGGTGCTAGGTCATTACCAGCGCGGCGGTTCGCCAACGGTTTTCGATCGTTTGCTGGGAGCGCGTTTCGGCCAAGCGGCGGTCGAAAACCTGCTAAAAGGCAATGCTGGGAAAATGCTTGGCCTGCAAGGTTCGGAAATTGTCCTGACGGATTTTGATAAGGTGATTAGCGCAGGCAGCCGGCCGATCAATCCGATGTTCCCCCGGTTGGCGAATCAATTGTCGGTTTAGCGTGCCGCGCAAACCCACAGCTATAAGCTGTATGTGCTCAGATTTTATGCCTCTGCCTTACAGCTTGTAGCTTTCCTTCCCGCAACAGCAGCCTGCCCGAGTGCCAAGCCGCCATCATTCGGCGGCACCTGACGGTGCAGCAGCACATCGAAACCAGCCTCTCTGAGCGACCTTGCTGTACGTTCAGCCAAGTAACGGTTCTGAAAGACCCCACCCGAAAGCGCCACCGGTAATGGCCCCTGCCGCTCAGCAGTCTTTTGGCAGACCCTCAGAATGGCTTGCGCCAACCCGTTGTGAAACCGGGCGCTCAATTTGGAGGGCGCAAGTCCACTTGAAAGATCTGCGACCAGTTGCCGAATCATGGGCCCAGGATTGAGCTGCAACCGTCCTTCTGCCTCAAAGATCTTAACCGGATAAGCTGGTTCCCCTGCCCCGTCCGCCTCGATCAGCATTTCCAATTCCAGTGCCGCCTGCCCTTCATAGTTGACCCGATTTCGCAGGCCAACCAACGCCGCAACAGCATCGAACAGGCGGCCGACACTGCTGGTTAATGGAGAGTTAATTTGCTTATCGATCATCTGCAGTAACAGGTTGCGATCTTTGAGCGGAATCTCTTCCAGGGCAGCAATCTCCGGCAGCTCACGCCCAAATGCCTGCACCAGATAACTGACCGCCATCCGCCAGGGCTCTTTTGTCGCGGCATCACCACCGGGCATCGGCAGATAGGCCAGCTGGGCAACCCGCTTATAGTCGGCCAGATCGCCGAGTAAAAATTCTCCACCCCAGATATGCCCATCACTGCCGTAACCGATTCCGTCGAAAATCACCCCGATGGCCGGTCCAGTTTGGCCATTATCGACCAGACAGCTGGCCAGATGAGCATGATGATGCTGTACCGCCATTAGCGGGACCTCCCCTGCTAACTCCTCGGCCAGTCGAGTGGAAACATAATCGGGATGCAGATCATGGGCGATCAACTCTGGTTTAACTTCCAGCAGGTCCTGAAAATGTTCTATCGCCTGGCGCATTGAATCGACCACCGCCTGATTTTTCAGATCTCCAATATGATGACTTAAAAAGGCCCGATCGCCACGGGTTAAGCCGATGGTGTTTTTCAATTCAGCACCAACTGCTAACACCGGTGCTTGCTCTTCAGGCAATTTCACGCCACGCGGCACATAACCGCGTGAACGGCGATAGAGAACTGGCTGTTCATCCAACAGTCGAACAATTGAATCATCGGTACGAATATGAATCCGCCGGTTGTGTTGCAGATAACAGTCGGCAATCCCCTGCAGCCGCTGCTGTGCGTCAGCATTTTCAAAGGTGATCGGCTCGTCGCTTTGATTGCCGCTGGTCATCACCAGGGCAGTAAACTCTTCAAGTAATAGATAATGAAGTGGTGCGTAAGGCAGCATGGCACCAAAGAAACGGTTATTCGGTGCTACCTGCACGGCTAACGGATGATCGTCACGATGGGGCAACAATACGATCGGCCGTTCAACGCCGGCCAGCAACCGCACTTCCAGGTCAGAAACCTGCGCATAGCTGCGCACTCGGTCGAGATCAAAGCTCATCAGGGCAAAGGGCTTTTCATCCCGATGCTTACGTTGTCGCAAGCGCCTTACCGCGGCAGCATTGCTGGCGTCGACCGCCAGGTGATAACCACCTATCCCCTTGACCGCGACGATCTGACCCATCTTGAGGCGGGCAACAGTGTCAGCGGCCGGATCTCTGACATCCAGGACAGATCCATCGACATCATGCAAGGATAGCTGTGGCCCACAATCTGGACAGGCGTTCGGCTGCGCATGAAAGCGCCGCGATGCTGGATCATCATATTCAGCCTGACAGGCGGGGCACATGGGGAAATCGACCATGGTCGTCAAGGGACGATCATAGGGGATGCCGGTGACAATCGTGTAACGTGGTCCGCAGTTGGTGCAGTTGATAAAGGGATAACGATAGCGTCGATCACCCGGATCAAACAGTTCCCGCAGACAATCTTCGCAAACATGGGTATCCGGTGATATCTGCGCGGTCCGCCCCTGCTCGGCATGGCTTTCGATGATCTGGAAATCCAGATCGCCGACAGGCGGCATATCAGTGAGCGTCAGCTTGCTGATCGAGGCCAGCGGCGGCAGTTCGTTCTGCAGAGCGGCCTGAAAACTGTCCAGAGTCTGCGGTTGGCCTTCAATCTCGATCTGCACCCCGTGGCTATCGTTAAACACCAGACCGCCAAGTTTTCGTTCCTGGGCGATCCGATACACAAATGGCCGGAACCCAACCCCTTGAACTATCCCCTCAACTCTAATCAACCTGCGCTGCATCCCAATCCCCTTGTTTGCAATGACATATAGCCATTGTGTCATTTTCAGGCAAAGACAACAATCACGTATACCTCAAGTCATCGGTGACGAGTGGTTGCAGAGCGATCTATAGGATTAGGGGGAATTTGCTGCCAAGCGTGAATCAGGTGGGGTTCTGACCTGAATCAGTGAGTAAACGGTGGATGAAGAGTGCAAGTGCTTGGATTGAATGAGTGATGCAAAAATCTGAGTTGCACCCAAAGGTTCAGCGGTGATTTTTGCAGTGCTCAGGCAATTCAATGATTTG
>CAMYNC010000042.1 GCA_947259685.1 uncultured Desulfuromonadales bacterium
TTACAGCGATGAAAAGGTCGAGTTCGTCAAGGAACGGATCAAAAAGAAAAATGCTGCCATCGACACCTTGATTTTGACTAAGAGCAAAGAAATTCCGGTTTCTTACCGCTTGATCCTAAAGGGCGACGAATGGATGGTCTATGACGTGATCATCGAATCGGTGAGCTTCGTCAACAACTATCGGAACAGTTACGGACAGATCATAAAAAAGGAAGGGATTCCAGGGCTGCTGAGCAAGATGGAACAGAAGCTGGCTCAACTTCAGCAAGAAAGCCAGGCACAATGAGCGCCCTGAGGTCATACCCTAGCGAACCAGCCGTCGAGTTGTTCAAAGATTTGTCTGAGCTGCACTTCTTATCTGAAAAGGACGCAAAAGAACTGCTGCCCTACCTCGAAGCCGTTGAAATCAATGCCGACGAGACTCTCTGGTCGGAAGGGGATGAAAGTGCTTTCGTCTGCTTTATTCTCTCTGGCCGCTTCGAGGAAAAAAAAGCCACTGAGTTCGCCAACAAGCAGATCGTGGTCGGAGTTTATGGCACCGGGGCGATGATCGGCGAGAGCAGTCTGCTCGAAGACCTTCCCCACCCTTTGACCCTTAGCTGTTTAGAAAGCGGTAGGCTGCTCATCTTGTCGGGCGAAAGTTTTAAAACTCTGCAGCAGGAGAACCCCCAAGCAGCTATGCAGATTTTCAAAGCAGCGACCCAGACACTGTCATTAAGGCTGGCTAAATCCTTTGAGCGTCTGGCTGCCATTTTTTGAATCCCTGCCTCCACCAAGTCCTCCAAAAAATAAACCCGAGCAATTGACCATCGCCATATCCTGTCTTGCCCGTGATGCGAAGAAAATCTCTTAGAAGCCTGTAGTAGGTAAGTAAAAAAGTTTCATACTGAGAAAAGTTCAAACCGCCTGTTTATGCGACTTCAAAATCCACTCTAAAAATAAATATCATACTGGATGGATCGATTCACAAGGCCGCCAAGAGAAATCAAGGAATAATGATTTATGCTCAATCAGCGCAGGAACATTTCAATACTTCCAAGTTTTAAGACCTCTCATAGGAAATCCCCAACCTAGGTGTGTAAATCTTCTTGCTCTGGTGCCACCGAAAGAGAGGCATTTCAACGTCGAGTATCGTAATTTGAACCAAACGGGGCCCCTAGGACATAGCCAACGCCTCTAACTGTATGAATTAATTTTTTGTCGAATGGAGAATCGACTTTGTTACGTAGATAGTTGACGTACACATCAATAATATTTGTCAGAGAATCATAAGCGCAGTCCCAAGCATTTTCGGCAATGATTGAACGGCTCAACACCTGATTCGGATTGCGCATAAAATATTCCAAGAGAGCATATTCTCTGGCTGTCAGCTTCAGTTTCTGGCCATTTCTCCAGGCCTTCCGGGAGATAGGATTAAGGTGTATATCGGCAAACTTAAGTACTGCTTCACGATTCAGATTGTCACGTCGGATCAGTGCCCGAGTGCGGGCAACAAACTCGGCAAAAGCAAATGGTTTTCTCAGGTAAGCATCGCAGCCAGCATTTAGGCCTGCGACAACATCGTTAGGTGTATCTCTATCTGCTAAGCACAAGATAGGCGTTGAAATGTTTTCATCGCGCAATTCTCTGATAGCCGTCAAGCCATCCTTTTTAGGGAGCATCATGGCCATTACAATCAAGTTATAGCTCGTTTTTTTTGCCTTATCGACACCATCCTCGCCATCAAGCGCGATATCGACTCTGTACCCTTCCTCTTCGAGTCCCCGCTTTATGAAACTGGCAATGTCCGTTTCGTCTTCAACAACTAGAATATCCATTGATCCTCCTGGATTTTCAGCTTGCGCCCAGTTGAATCGCAATTCTAATATCACACTCTGTACCAATTTCGGGAGGCAACTATCTGTTTTTAATTAACTGATGAGTTTCAGCGATTTGCAGAAGGGAGGGTCCAGATGACGAGTCGACCAACATTATCCGTTCTCACCATTTCATAGCTATTTCACATGATGAGAGCGCGAAAACCCGCACTTATATATACTTAAACGATGCAGTTCAGTGAAGTGTTCGAAATTTGGCACAATACACGAAGGGATAAAACTTTATTACTCACCCGCACCTGTTTCCCTCCCGACAACGCGTAAGCCAGAAGTTCAACGGCTATCCCTGAATATATTTCTTTACCGTCCGCCGGTCCAACTGGGTCAAGCGAGCCACCTCTTCATAGGTGCCGAACCGCTGGTACAATTGGCGGCAGTAAGTCGACATAAGCTCTTGAGCCGTCATGTCTCCGGCATCGGCCAGCGCCTGTAGGTTGTCACCAGCCTTCGGATGGGCCGATGGGTCTCCGGAATAGCTGCCATTCAACAGCACCCGCCGCACGGCTTGCTCCAGTTCGCGGACATTACCGGGCCAAGGGTAACCGGCAGGGAGGCTCTGCTGTAAGGCGTGGTGGATCGATCTACCCAGCGCGCTGTCGGCCTCGCCAAGGATCCGCACCAGCAAATGTTTCAACAGCCCATCCAAGGAGGGCTTATCTTCCGCCAACTGCTGCCGTAACGGCGGAACCTCGATAACATCGGAACAGAGCCGATAATAAAAATCATCGCGAAAACTCCCCTCCCGGCGCAGTTCGCTCAGGGACCGGTTGGTTGCAGCGATAATCCGACCCCGAAACGGCTTATTATCATGACTGCCGACCGGACTGAAACTGCGCTCCTGCAGGACTTTGAGCAGCTTGATCTGCACCGGCACCGAGACATCACCAATCTCATCAAGAAATATTGCTCCATGCGGCACGCAACGAGCCAGCACGCCCTGGTGATGGTCGACCGCGCCGGTGAAGGAACCCTTCTTGTGACCAAAGAGTTCCGATTCGATCAACGCTTCAGGAAACTGGGACAGGTTGATTGAGATGAAATTGCGGGTGAAACTTTCCGCGAAACGGCCGCGCTTTTCGTCAAAGGGAATGTAACCGGAGCGACCGATCGCCGCTGCCGCCGCCCCCTTTCCGGTGCCGGTTTCGCCGAGCAGCAGGGTCGAGAAATCCTCCATCCGGTTCCAGAGTTTTGCCTCATAGCGACGGGCATCATAGGTAAAAACGTTGTTCCAGAGCGCACAACGCAAACTGCGCATCGAGCGGCTCTGCCCGACCAATTGATCGATAAAATAGAAGGCTCGCCGCAACTGGTAGAAAAAGGCGAAATAATGCCGCGCTTCCTGGGCTTTGAAACCCGATTCGCGCAAGCGGGTCAACAATTCGCCAGAGAAGGGAACTGCACAGGGCTCATCCCCTTCACGCAGTTGCTGTTGAATCAAGCCATCGAAGGCGCTCAGGTAACGGTGAAACTGCTCGAACAGCAAGCCCAGCGCCAGGCATTCTCGGTCATCCCCAACATACAGGGATAAACTAGCCCGTCCGGCCCGCCCAAGATTGCGCACCCGTTCGTGGACCGAAACGATGGCCGCCTGCAAAAGTTTTTCTTTTTCTTTCGCGACACCGGTCAATCCCGCCAACCGCTTATCGAGTTCATCCCGCTCATTGCTGAACGGGTTACTGAACGCAGCCTCGCTGACCAGTTGAAAAAACTGCCGATCCTCTGCCTCTAGTCTCTCTGATTTTGCCATACAAGGAATGTACACCAGACATTCATCCAATGCCATACGATCTTTCCAGCAGAGGACCACCAGCATCCATACTAAAACACAGAGCTCTGCAATTTCAAATAGTTGCAAAACATCCCTGGCACTGGCACAGCTTCTGCGAATATCCAAGCCATAACAACCAACCGACACAGGAGGCTTGACCATGAACAGATCAAGAACAGCTTGGCGATCCATCGCACTGCTGGCGGGGCTATTTATCTTACTGGTTGCCAATTCAGCATTCGCCGCAGGCTTACTTAAACCGATCGGTAGCGGTGACGAGGCGCAGCTGTCGATCAGCTCACACCGGGTGGATGTCACCATCAACAATGGCTTTGTCCGCACCGAGGTCGATCAAACCTTTGCCAACCCAGGCGCTAGTGCCATCGAAGGGTTTTACTCGTTTCCACTGCCGAAACAAGCCAGCCTCTCAGAGTTATCGCTGTGGATCGCCGAACAGGAGGTGCTTGGCGAAGTGGTTGAAAAGCAGCGTGCAATACAGATTTACGCCGAGCAAAAAGCTCAAGGGAAGCAGACCGCTCTGGCGGAAAAGAATGATTTTAAAACCTTCGCTGTTAAAGTCGGCAACCTTCCCGCCCAGAGCGAAGCACGGGTGCGGCTGGTCTACTATCAACCGCTGGAAATCGATTTGAACATTGGCCGCTTTGTCTATCCGCTGGCCGAAGGGAATGTCGACGAGGAGCGGATCTCCTTCTGGTCCCTGGATGACAGGGTTTCCGGCCCTTTCCATTTCCACCTGCAACTGAAATCAGCCTTTCCGGTAAAAGATGTGCGGCTACCAGGCCTGGAGCAGGAAGCGAGCATCCAGCGCAGCGGTGGCATGGGTGAAGAGAATGCCGGTGATCTGATCGATGTGACCATCGACCGCCCGGCAGGTGCCAAGCTGAATCAGGACATTGTTTTCTACTACCGCTTGGACGACAGTGTCCCTGCCCGCATTGAACTGATCCCCTACAAAGCATCGCCTAGCAGCAAAGGGACCTTCATGCTGGTGGTCACTCCGGCGGCTGACCTACAACCGATCAGTGAAGGAATCGACTGGACCTTCGTGCTGGATAATTCCGGCAGCATGGGGGGGCACAAGATCGTCACCCTGGCCGACGGTGTCAGTCGGGTCCTTGGCCAACTGCGTCCCAACGACCGCTTCCGCATCATCACCTTCAACAACAGCGCAAGAGAACTGACCAACGGTTACGTCAACGCCAGCTCGGAACAAGTCCAACGCTGGCTGGCCAAGGTCAAAACCATTCAGTCGGGTGGTGGCACCAACCTGTTTGCCGGTCTAGAGCAGGCCTATCGCCGCCTGGATGATGACCGCACTTCCGGCGTGATTCTGGTTACCGATGGGGTCTCCAACCTTGGCAACACAGAGCATCGTGCGTTTCTCGAGCTGCTCAAGCGTTACGACATCCGCCTGTTCACCTTCGTCATCGGGAATAGCGCCAATCAGCCACTACTTGAACGACTGGCTAAGGATTCCGGTGGCTTCGCGATGAATATCTCCACTGGTGACGACATCACCGGCCGGTTGCTGCAGGCCAAAGCCAAAGTCCTGCACCAGAACCTGCATGATGTGCAGATCGACATCGATGGGGAACAGGTCACTGAGCTGACCCCTTCGGTCAGCAGCAATCTCTACCTGGGCCAACAGGCCGTACAGTTCAGTCGTTACCGGGGAGCCGGCGAGGTAATAATCACCATGAAAGCAAAAATTTCCGGCCAAGAACAGAAATGGCAGACCCGGGCCGTTTTGCCGGATGTAGAGACCAGCAATCCTGAACTGGAACGGCTCTGGGCCATGAGCAAGATTGAGGAGAGAATGGCTCAAGTCCGCGAGCATGGAGAAGCGACAGAGTTGCGCAAACAGATTACCGAACTCGGCGTCAATTACTCACTGGTCACCGATTACACCTCAATGCTGGTCGTAACCGATGAGGTCATGGAAACCCAAGGGATCCAGCGCCGCAACGCCGATCGCGTGCAGAAGGAACGAAATGCCCAACAACAACGGGCCAGTCAACCGGTACAGAACCACCGCGTTGATAATCTCAGCAATAACAGTAACGGCGCCTTCAACCGCCCCTCCCCTGGCATCGGTTACGGCTCAGGCCCGGTCGGTTTGCTGGCGATTCCGTTATTGGCCTGGCTGCAGCGGCGTAAAAAGAAATAACCTTTTGATATTCAAAATAGCATGTCAAAAACCAGACCAGCGATGCGGCGGTCACCGCCGCATCGCTCCAAGGGGAAGAGCGATGTGGAACCAAGCGGCAAATGACTATGGCAGAGTCAGCCAGAAACAGCATCAGTTCGATGATAATCGTGCTTTTGAAATAGGCTGTCTGCTCGTCTGCCTCGGACTCTTGAATTTAGGTCTACTGCTCGGGAACATCCCTGCAGAGAACCTGATGTTCAAGCCGGATGCAGTCATCAGTGGTGAGTACTGGCGGCTTCTGACTTGGCCCTGGGCCCATGTCAGCCGTTATCATCTGCTCCTCGACGGAGCAGCCTTTCTATTGCTCTATAGCGGCCAGAAAGAGCAGTCTGCCTGGGTCCGCGGCAGCTACCTGATTTCCACTTCGACCGGCAGTATCCTCCTTCCGCTCCTGATGGCACCGGATATCTACAATCTTGGCCTTTGCGGACTCTCGGGCCTTGCCCATGGGTTGCTGGCTATCGAAGGGCGAGAAATGATCGCCACAAAAGCAGAGGCAAAGCTCGGCTGGACAGTTCTGATAATATTGCTGATTAAATGCTCCTGGGAATTGGCAACCGGGAACGCCTTTCTCGGAAACCTACATTTAGGAGAGATCGGCACGCCGATTGTCTCCACTCATGCCGGGGGCGCTCTCGGCGGCCTTCTGGCCTGTCAAATCAGACACTCCGTTTGCACGACAGCGATAAAACCGGGACAGGGGACCAATACCGTTCGCCCTGGGTCGAGAATTGGCTGGCCGCAAAGCGACGAAAACAAGCGAGCATAAAACGAGATCAAACAATGTCTGTTATCAGCCTGAATGAACTTCAATGTATATTTTAAGCAGAGTAGAATTTTGCATATTTTTTTTAGCACGGCTGATTTTATAGACTTTTCATTGGACAATTTGTCATTTCAATAAGATTTCTGCGAGTCAAAACAGACGCTCGGCGCGTCGCCTTCTCGACGAAAAAAGACAATTTATCTATTATTTTCAAATAGTTGATTCGTAACAACCTCAATAAAAAGATTTTCCGCTAAAAAACTCAAGAGTTCCCACCTCTTCTCACATTTAATTTTCCTTAAAGAGATAAAATCCATCCTAAACTAAACCTGTAATTTTTTATCCTAAATAAAATTTCTCTTGACAATTAGCGCAAATTTTTGTTTGTTTACGGGGTCAAAAACAGCGTTTTAAGCATTCTTTATATATTAGCAACCCGCTTCAGAAGCTTTCAAATTTATAGGTCGTCCGGTTCTCCCCTCACCGTACCCAACGGACCGGCACAAATTCCAATCAATGCAAAGGAATGTCCGAGATGGCAAAGACAACGATTACACCCTCATTGCAGAATCCTCTTGCAGCCACCGAAGAAGTCGAATTCAACATTCCCGGTGAAATTGCCGGAAAATCTGGCGGCTACGAAGAGGTCATGAAAGAAGGTTATGACCTGATCGAGCGGCCGAAAAAATCGGTCGCTGTCGGACAGATCGAAAAGCAGCATTTCAAGCAGCGGATGACTGTCTGGGAGCGGATCAAGGTGCTGACCGACAGTGACCCGAACATCCTCTTCCAGAACTGGGGTAAAAACCTTGACGGAGCTTCGCTGGTCACCGGCATTCTGAATATCGGCGGTCGCGATGTCGCCCTCTACGGCCATGATTTTACCGTTCGCGCCGGCTCCATCGACGCCACCAACGGCCAGAAACTTGCCCGGTTGATGAACATGGCCGGGGAAAAAGGGATTCCGCTGATCGGTATGAACGACTCAGCTGGCGCTTTTGTTCCCGCTGGGGTTGGCGGTCTCGACGGTTACGCCGAGGCCTTTACCGCGCTGCGCAAGATCAGCGGCGTGGTTCCCTCAATAATGTGCATGTTCGGCTATAATGCCGGTGGCGGTTCCTACCTGCCTCGTCAGGGCAGCTTCGTCATCCAGCCGCAGGACACCTTCTTCGGTCTGACCGGCCCGGGCGTCGTCAAGTCCGTTCTCGGTGAGGATATCACCCCGGAAGAGTTGGGAGGGCCCAAGGTTCACAGCGCCACTGGCGTCACCGACCTGGCGGTCGCTGACGAAACGGCAGCTCTGCGCACCGCGGTTCGCCTGCTCAGCTACATTCCAGACAACAACAGCGTCTTGGCCCCCTTCCAGGAAACCAGCGATCCTCTCGACCGCAAGACCTGGGAGATCAACACCCTGCTGAAGAAAGCCTTCAACTCGCCGACCGGCTTCAACACTCCCTTCGACGTCTCGATCATCATCCAGCAGATCTGCGACCATGGCGATTACTTCGAAGTGCAGCCGGAACGTGCCCGTGAAGCGGTCACCGCCTTCGGTCGCCTCGGCGGCAACGTCGTTGGCTTCGTCGCCAACAACTCAGCAGTCGGTTCCGGCCAGATCGATTGCGATTCGGCATTGAAAATCGCCCGTTTCGTGCGCTTCTGTAACATATACAACATTCCGTTGATTTTCATGGAAGACACCACCGGTTTCCTCCCCGGTCGCGAGCAGGAAGCCCGCGGCATCGTTCAGGCCGGCCGCTCGATGCTCGATTCAATCGTTGATGTTCGTACCCCGCGGATCCTGCTGATTCTGCGTAACGCCTTCGGTGGCGCTTACGCCTCCTACAACAACTATCCGACCGGCGCCGACCTGGTGCTGGCCCTGCCGACCACCCGTCTGGCGGTTATGGGGCCAGCGGGTAAGGAGTTCGTTTACAAAAGCGAACTGCGCAAACTGCGTGGCTCGATCAAGCAGCGGATCGCCGAGAACGCCAAGCAACGGGCCTCGGCCGGGATGAATGCTGATGAGGCAAAAAAGGACGCTGAGAAGGAAGCCGCCGAGTGGCTGAAGGTTGAGGAAACGGCTCTGAACACCCGCTATGAGAAAGAGCTGATGAACCCGAAAGAGGGTTTGGCTCTGGGTTCGATCTCTTCGCTGGTCATGCCGACCGATCTGCGGAAAGTTCTTGGTGAAAACCTCAACTTCTTCCTCCGTCACTACAAGCCGTCCGCCTGGCAGGGCGTACAGCGCGAATTCCATTAATTGGTTGAGGGAATCCGATGAAAAATCGCGAGTTACAATTAAACCCCATGGAATTGGAGATTAAGACCATGGCAAAAAATAATGACCTTTATGCAAACAACCCGTTGATTCACAAAGATCGTCGACTCAGCCAGTCTTCGTCAGAGTGGGTACGCTCCTTTTCCTGCGAAGATCTCAAGCCGCTGATCGTTTGTCGTGGCCCGATCCGGAAAGAGGCGATGGATGTCTATGAAGAGATGGGCATCAGCCACTACGGCATCCTGCTCTCCGAGAAGGACTCGATCATTTACCCGAATGCCCTGTCCCCGGAACTGCGTCAGTTGACCGACAACAGCCGTGTCCACCGGGTCCCCGATTATACCGGAGCTTCGAAAGAAGAACGGGTTGAGCGGATCCAGCAGATCATCGACACGGCCAAGGATAACGGTTACGACTCCGTTTTCGCCGGCTACGGTTTCATGGCCGAGGATGACGAGTTCGTTGCTGCTCTCGAAGATGCCGGCCTGAAGTTTATCGGCCCCTGCTCCGGGACCCAACGGGCTGCCGGCAAAAAGGATGAGGCCAAGCGGACCGCGCTGCAGGTCGACGTTTCGGTCACCCCCGGAATCGACAATGTCACCGCCCGGACTCTGATTAAAAAGCATCCGACCCGCGACGCCCTGTTGGCCCTGGTCAAAGCTGAAAACCTGAAGGTCGACAAAAAGATCCTCGACGATAAAAAATTGGCAATTGAAACACTGGCCGATGCGATCCTCTTCGCTTCTTACGACAAAGGGATCGATCTCTACTCGATCGAGGAGCTCTGCGCCCAGGTGGAAATCGAGTGCACCGATATGTTCAAGAATTACCCTGGTGCCCGCATCCGCTTGAAAGCAATCGGTGGCGGTGGCGGTAAGGGCCAGCGGATCCTCGGTGCCTCGCTGTTGATGACCAAGAAACCGACGGCCAAGCAGATAGCCGAAGCGGCAGTCGACGCTCCAGGTATGGTTCGCGAAATCCTCAACGAGGTCAAGGCCAACGGCATTGGCGACAATAAAAACGTGCTGGTCGAATTGAACATCGAACAAACCCGCCACAACGAGATTCAGCTGCTCGGTAATGGCAAATGGGCCATCGCCCTGGGTGGCCGCGATTGTTCCTTGCAGATGCATGAGCAGAAGTTGTTGGAAATCTCCGTCACCCAGGAAGCCCTGGCGGATGAAATTGCCAAGGCGAAAAAAGCCGGCAACAAAGCCCAGGCCAAAGCGCTTGAATCGGATCTTAAAGTTCTCAAACGGATGGAAGAGGAATCGGAGCGCTTCGGCACTGCGGTCGGCCTTGACTCTGCCTCGACCTTCGAGTGCATCGTCGACGGCGAGCGTCACTACTTCATGGAGGTGAACACCCGAATTCAGGTTGAACACCGGGTCACCGAGCTGGTCTACAGCCTCAAATTTGTGAATCCGAAGAACAAAGACGATTATTTCATCGTCGAGTCGCTGGTCGAAGCGATGGCGCTGCTGGCGCTGCACAAAGAGCGCTTGCCCAAACCTGAGCGGATTGCCCGCTTCTGTGCCTCCGCTGAAGCCCGTCTCAACGCGACCGACTGTTCCCTGTCGCCGAGCGCCGGCGGAGTCATCCGCTACTGGTCGAAGCCGATCGAGGGCGAAATCCGCGATGACCAGGGGATCTGCACCCCGAATCCGGATACCGATCTGTTCATGCGCTACCATCTGGCCGGGGCTTACGATTCGAATATTGCCTTGCTGCTGACCAAAGGTGACACCCGGGTCGATAGCTATAACCACCTGTCGAAGGTTCTCCGCCGCACCGTGCTGCGTGGGACCAACCTGGCGACCAACCTGGAGTTTCACTACGGATTGGTGAACTGGTTCATCGGCAACAATGTCATGGCCAAGCCGACCACTCGCTTCGTCGTGCCCTATCTGACCTTGGTCGGCAAGCTTAAAGAAGAAGCCAGCAAGCTGGATGTGGTGTACGCATTTTTGGCGATGAAGAAGCATTACGCCCAGTTGTATTCCGGCAACGCCGATGCCGCCAGAGCCGCTTCGGAGACCCTTGACCGCAAAGGCACCCTGCTGACCCGGCCGATGGAAATCCTGCTGAAGGATCCGCACTTGCTGTCCGGCTGGCTAAGCCTCAACAAGCTGAACTATAAAATCGAAAACAGCAAGGTTGTCTGGCTGCGCAACCCGCTGGTCATCCTCGAAGAAACCTATGACTACCTCAACATGACCTGGCGTGCGGGTACTCCGGCAGACGAAGTCATCTGGACCCATGACAACGATCTGCTGCAGGCCGCTCTGGCCTTCTATGCTGAATTGCGCGAGAAATTCGAACTGGGCAAAGAAGAATTCGCCAAACTCGACGGCATCCTCAGTAAAGCCAAGCCTCAAGGCGGTTACAGCAAAGGAACCTGGGCGCAGATTCAAGCTGCTCATGTCGGCTATGAAATGGGTAACGAGCTGCTCGGCCTGCTCTGCCAGGTCGCCGAAAAGACTGATTTCTACGACCTCAAGGTTGAAGAGGACCTGGAAGTCTCTATCCCTGAGTACCTGCATGATCCAGAGCTGCAGGCCGCGATGAAGAAAATTCTGGTTCCGCCTCCTTCCACCAAGGCTGATGAAATCGTCACCCCAGGTGGCGGGATGTACTACGGTCAGGAAGCGCCGGGCCTGCCAGCGTTCGTTTATGAAGGGATGCACTTCGACAAGGGGCAGCCGCTGTTTATCCTCGAAGTCATGAAAATGTTCAACAAGGTGCCGGCACCTTTCGCTGGCACGATCGATAAGATCGTCATCGAAGGCGGCGATGGAACCATCGTCAAAAAAGGCCAGACACTGTTCAAGATCACCCCGGATGAGAAGTTCGTCGAGGTCGATCCGAAGGAACTCGCCAAGCAGAAGCAAAAGATGACCGGCGAGTACCTGCAGGCTGTTCTCTAACTCCCTGGTAATATTTTTAAATTAGCAAAACCAAGGGCTCCGGATTGTTCCGGGGCCCTTTTTGTTTCTGGGCTATATTTTACAATTTCCCCGGTTATATCTCGCCAATCCCCTCCTGGTCACTTGCACCCCCAACCCAATCAACTAAACTTGACCCTCCAATAGCCGGCGACAAATAGTCTTTGCGCGCTGGTCGAACCAATTTTCATTTCTGCTTGACGGCATGCTTATGATTTGCTAATCATGCTTTTTATTAAACAATAATCATTTACTTTATCCCACAGGAGCAAGGCATGAACGCGCCAGCAGCTTCCTCAGTTCCAGCAACGACAGATGACAGCCAGCAGTTGCGATTTCAGCTGATCGATAAATCGCTGAAAAAATGTCAGTACCAGCAGGACGCCCTGATCGAGGTGCTGCATGCCGCCCAGGAGACCTTCGGTCACCTGGACGAAGAGATTCTCGACTATGTCTCACGACAACTCAAACTACCTCCCAGCTGGGTCTATGGCGTCGCCACCTTCTACAATTTCTTTACCCTCGACCCCCAGGGTGAACACATCTGTGTGGTCTGTATGGGCACTGCCTGCTACGTCAAAGGGGCGGGTGAAATTGTCGCTAAGCTGCAGCAGGAATTTTCCGTCAAAGACGGTTCGACGACTGAAGACGGCAAGCTGACCCTGATGACCGCCCGCTGCCTTGGCAACTGCAGCCTGGCACCGATGTTGACCCTGGATGGCGAAGTCCTCGGCAAAGAAGCCCCCGAATCGACCATTGCGGCAATCAACGCCAAGGCGGTCCTGACGGCGACAGCCAGAGAGGAAAAGCCATGAACCCGACAAGTCTGCTGAAACAGGCAGAAGAGGAGTTGCAGCGCCAGACTCAACTCAAACTACGGATCTTCCTCTGTTACAGCACCCCCTGCCTCTCGGCGGGTGCCGAGCGGGTCAAAGCGGTCCTGGAAGCCCTGATCGCTGAAAAGCAGCTGGCCACAGAACTGGAAATTGTCGCCACCGGCTGCATGGGCCCCTGCAGCCGTGGTCCCCTTCTGCGGATCAAGACTGCCGACGGGGAAGAGCAGACCTTCGAAAAAGTCACCCCGGAGCAGGCCCAAGAGATTCTGCTGCATAGCATCGAGAACCAACCGATCGAAACCGCAGCGCTACCAGCGGACCTACCCTTTTTTGCCCGCCAGACGCGGATTGTTCTCAGTAACAACGGCGAGATCGACCCGGAAAAGATCGAACACTGTATCGCCCGTGGTGCCTATTCGGCGCTCGCCCATGTGCTGCACGAAATGAATCCTGAAGAGGTCTGCGCAGAAATCAAACAGAGCGGCCTGCGTGGGCGCGGTGGCGGCGGCTACCCGACCGGCGTCAAATGGAACCTGGTGCGCAAATCCCCGGCTGAGCGCAAATATATCGTCGCCAACGGTGACGAAGGAGACCCCGGCGCCTACATGGACCGCACCATCATGGAATCGGATCCGCATCGGGTTCTCGAAGGAATGGCGATCGCCGGTTACGCCGTCGGGGCCGAACAGGGCTATATCTACGTGCGCGGTGAATACCCGCTGGCCGCAGCGCGACTGGTCAAAGCGATCAAGGCCGCCGAACGGCGTGGGCTGCTCGGCAGTCGGGTTTTGGGGAGCAATTTCAATTTCCGCATCGATCTGCGGATCGGGGCCGGGGCCTTTGTCTGTGGCGAGGAAACCGCCCTGATGACTTCGATTATGGGCCGCCGCGGCCAGCCAGTGCCGCGCCCGCCCTACCCGGCTCAATCTGGTCTCTGGGGTTACCCAACCCTGATCAACAACGTTGAATCCTACGCCAATGTTGCGCCGATCATGGACAAAGGTGCCGATTGGTTCGCCGGCTTTGGCACCGAAAAAAGCAAAGGCACCAAGGTTTTTGCTCTGTGCGGGGAAGTCGTCAACTCCGGGTTGATTGAAGTCCCGATGGGCATCAGTCTGCGTGATATCGTCTTTGAGATCGGCGGCGGGCTGCCGGACGGCGGCAAGTTCAAAGCAGCCCAAACAGGCGGTCCGAGCGGCGGTTGTATTCCAGCCGACTATTTAGATACGCCCGTCGACTACGAAAGCCTCAAAAAGCTTGGTTCGATCATGGGTTCCGGCGGCCTGATCGTCATGAACGAAACCAGCTGCATGCCGGACGTTGCCAAATTCTTCATGGAATTCTGCATGGACGAAAGCTGCGGAAAGTGTGTCTCCTGCCGGGTTGGCACGGTGGAAATGTACGAACTGCTGAAACGGATCACCGACGGCAGCGCCATGCCGACCGATCTGGAGAACCTCGAAGAGCTCTGCGAGCTGGTCCAGGAAACCAGCCTCTGTGGCCTGGGCATGACTGCTCCGAACCCGGTGCTCAATACCCTCAAATACTATCGGGATGAATACCTGCAGCATATCAATGAGAACAACTGTCCGGCAGGAGTCTGCCAGCTCGACCAGATCCCGCTCTTGAAGCTGCCTGAGCATGCCGCAGAACTCGCGATCTTCAAGGAGGAACACTGATGCCGGTTATCACTCTGACAATCGATGAAGAGCTGGTCAGTGCCCGCGCCGGCCAGTCGATCCTTGAAGCCTGTCGTGAACACGACATCAAAATCCCGACACTCTGTAATCTTGATGGCATCAGCGCCCGCGGAGGCTGTCGGCTCTGCCTGGTCGAAGTTGCTGGTAACCCGCGCCTGCTGCCGGCCTGCACCACCGAGGCGCTGGAAAACATGGTGGTAACCACCCACAATGACAAGATCGATCGCTATCGACGGATGATTCTCGAGCTGACCTTTGCCGAACGCAATCACACCTGCGCAGTCTGCGTCAGCAACGAACACTGCGAATTACAGACCCTGGCCGCCGAACTGGGGATGGATCACGTCCGCTACGATTACCTGAATCCGGAACTGAACCTCGATACCAGCCACGACCGTTATGGGGTCGACCACAACCGCTGCGTGCTCTGTTTGCGCTGTGTGCGGGTCTGCGACGAAGTCGAGGGAGCGCACACCTGGGATGTCAAAGGGCGCGGCATCGAAAGTCTGGTGATTACCGACCTGAACCGCCCCTGGGGTGAAAGCGAGAGCTGCACCGAGTGCGGCAAATGTGTCGAAGTCTGTCCGACTGGGGCTCTGTTTGATAAGGGCTCAGCGGTAGCCGAGATGAAAAAAGAAGCCAGCTTCTTACGCAGAATTCTCGATGGTCGCGAAAAAAACGAGTGGCGGCGCTAAGCGCAGAAAGATAGCAAGATGAGTCAACAAGTGAAAAAAATCCGGCTGGCAACCGCCTGGCTGGGTGGCTGTTCCGGCTGCCATATGAGCTTTCTCGATCTTGATGAACTGCTGATCGACTTGGTTGATAAAGTAGATATCGTCTACGGTCCCTTGGTCGACTACAAAGAATTTCCTCAGGATGTCGATATCTGCCTGGTCGAGGGCGCGGTCACCAATGTGGAAAACCTGGAATTGGCCCGCGAGATCCGCACCAACAGCAAAATCGTCATCAGCTTCGGTGACTGTGCGGTCACCGGCAACGTCACCAGCATGCGCAACCGGATTCCGGTTAAAGATCTGCTCACAGCGGTTTATCACCAGGCCCAGGCACCGATCGGCGCCGAATCGCTGAAGGTTTTGCCGGCACTGTTAAAAAAGGCCCTGCCGCTGCATCAAGCGATCAAGGTCGATGTATACCTGCCCGGCTGTCCTCCCGATCCGGAACGAATCGCCACCGCAGTGACTGCCCTACTTGAAGGGCGTCAAGTTGAACTAAATCCGCAAATGCGCACCTTCGGTTGAGGGATAGGAGTTTTTTCATGGCACAGACCATCACCATAGAACCGGTCACCCGCATCGAAGGTCACGCAAAAATCAGCATCCAGCTGGATGATGCCGGCAAGGTCGCCGACGCCCGCTTTCATGTCACCGAATTCCGCGGCTTTGAGAAATTCTGCATTGGCCGCAGTTTCTGGGAAATGCCCGGCATCACTGCCCGAATCTGTGGTATCTGCCCGGTCAGCCACCTGCTCGCCTCCAGCAAGGCCGGCGATGCCATCCTTGGCGTGCGCACCCCGGCGCCGGCGGTTGCGCTGCGCCGCCTGATGAATTATGGCCAGCTGGTGCAAAGCCACGCGCTCAGTTTCTTTCTGCTCTCCGGTCCCGACCTGGTGCTCGGTATGGATGCCGATCCGGCGAAACGGAACATGGCCGGACTGATCGCCGAACATCCCGATCTGGCCCGGGCCGGTATCCGTCTGCGGGCCTTCGGTCAACAGGTCATCCGCACCCTGGGCGATCGCAGCATTCACCCCTCTTGGGCGGTTCCCGGCGGGGTGCGAAAAGCCCTCTCGGCAGAAGAGAAGTCGGCGCTGCTCAAACAGCTTCCGGAAATGTACGCCACCGTCGATATCGCCCTTGACCTGATGAAGGATGCCCTCGATACGTTTGCCGATGAAATCGACGCCTACGGCGATTTCCCAAGCCTCTATATGGGTCTGGTGAGCCAGGATGGCGGCCTGGAACATTACGACGGCAAGCTGCGGATTATCGACAGTGAAGGAAAGGTTTTAGAGGATGCTGCTTCTCCCGAGCAATATCAAGAACTGATCGGCGAAGCTGAAAAATCCTGGAGCTACCTGAAATTCCCTTACTACAAACCGCTCGGACCGGAAGCCGGCATGTATCGGGTCGGCCCTCTGGCCAGGCTCAACGTCTGCGATTTTGCCGGCACCCCAAAAGCCGATCGGGAGCTGCGCCAGTTCCGTCACTACGGTGGTCAGGGCAAACCGGTCAGCGGCAGTTTCTACTATCACTACGCCCGGCTGATCGAAATCCTTTTCTCGCTGGAGAAAATCGAGGAGATCCTCGCCGATGAAATCCTCATCGACCACCATATCCGCAGTCAGGCCGGGGTCAATCAGAATGTCGGCATCGGTGTCAGTGAAGCGCCCCGCGGCACCCTCTTCCACCACTATAAAGTCGATGACAACGGCATCCTCGAGGATGTCAACCTGATCATCGCCACCGGCCAAAACAATCTGGCTATGAACCGCACGGTTAAGCAGTTGGCCGAACGTTTCATCAGCGGCGACAAACTTGACCAGGGGCTGCTCAACCGCGTTGAACACGGCATCCGCGCCTTCGACCCCTGCCTGAGCTGCTCGACCCATGAAGCCGGGCGGATGCCGATGCAGGTCCGGCTGATTTCGGCAAGCGGTGAACTGCTCGATGAGGTAGAGCGCAACTGATGTGGCTGATTATCGGCTACGGTAATCGTCTGCGCGGAGACGATGGCGCAGGGCCTGCCTTTGCCGAACGACTGCGCGCGGTGCTTCCGAGCGATTTTGCCCGCATTATTTCCCAACACCAGCTCACTCCTGAATTGGTGTTGGAGTGTGTGAAGCCCGAGATCGATCGGGTTCTGTTTATCGATGTAAAACGGCAGCAGACCACAGCCTGCGAGATTTCTCCCCTGTCACCAATCCGGCCTAGCAACGCAAGTTGCGGCCACCAATTCTCGCCTGAGTTGCTGCTTACCAGCGCTGACAAACTGTACGGCCAGCGCAGAACGGGTTGGCTGTTAACTTTGCCCGGCTTCGATTTCGGCTTTGACGAGCAGTTAAGCCGTCTGACGCAAGCAGCCATCGAGACGGCAATTCTAAGCTGCCGAAGCTTCCTTCACACCGCTCTGGGGTAATGACACCCTGACACGACCTCCTTCCTCACAAACAGCAATGGCGTTGTCAACACGACAACGCCATTGCTATTTTCAAAGAGAATATATCCGACGATTAGAACAGGTTGTAGCCGGTCTCCGAATGTGCGGTCTGGTCGAGACCTTTGAACTCATCTTCATCATTGATGCGCAGTCCCATGGTGTGCTTGAGAACGAAGAGCAGGATCATGGTCACGGCCACAGCATAGACACCGGTTGCAACCAGGCCGACAAACTGTATCCAGACCTGATAGGGATTACCGGCTATCAAGCCGGTGGCACCGACGGTGGCAAAAATACCGGTGGCTATCGCCCCCCAGGCTCCGCCCAGACCATGAATACCGAAAGCATCAAGGGAATCATCGTAACCAAGCTTGTGCTTGAGCAACACGCCGCCGTAGCAAACGGGGCCGGCGGTCAGGCCCATCAGCAGCGCCCAGCCGGGCGTTACAAAGCCTGCGGCTGGGGTAATGACCACCAGTCCGGCAACAATACCCGAGGCAGCACCAAGAGCACTCGGTTTACCGGCATGCAGCCATTCTGCGATCATCCAGGAGAGAGCCCCAGCTGCGGCGGCTGTCTGGGTGGTGGTAAAGGCCAGAGCAGCACTGCTACCAGCCGCGAGGGCACTCCCGGCGTTAAAACCGAACCAACCAAACCAAAGCAGGCCGGCACCGAGCAGAGTCATCGGCAGATTGTGCGGAGTCATCCGTTCGACCGGGTAGCCACGTCGCTTGCCAAGAATAATGGCCAGCACCAGTGCTGAAATACCAGAGGAGAAGTGGACCACGGTGCCGCCGGCGAAATCGAGATCGCCATGTTCCAGCAACCAGCCGCCGTCACCCCAAACCCAATGGCAGACCGGGTCATAAACCAGGGTTGCCCAAAGCAGGATAAACACGCAGTAGGTGGAAAACTTCATCCGCTCGGCGACCGCGCCGGAGATCAGTGCCGGGGTGATAATCGCAAACATCCCCTGAAACATGACAAACACATAAGTCGGGATGGTTCCGGTTAAGCTTTCCGGCGTGATCCCGGAGAGAAAAAGATGGTCAAAGCCACCGATAAATTTACCGGAACCGCCAAAAGCCAGGGTGTAACCGAAAGCCACCCATTGCACGCCGATAATTGCCATGGCGGCAAAGGTATGCATCGAGGTCGAGAGGACATTTTTCGAGCGCACCATGCCACCATAAAACAGCGCCAAGCCAGGGAGCATGACCAGAACCAACGCAGCTGAAACCAGCATCCAGGCAGTATCGCCAGTATTCAGAGTATCTTCAGCTAAAGCGAGACTTGGAGCGAGAGTAAGAACAAAAAGGGGCAGGATGAATCCGGAAAAGATTCGCGACATGGTTGTAACCTCCGTCTTTGGGTTGGTTCCGCTTCCATCTTTGGAAGCACCCCATAACAGAGCAACGGTTATGCCAGAAAGCTAAACCTTTTATTTCCGATAAGTTAGAAATATCCACCAATAAACAAAGGAAAAAGCTGCACACTTCTTAACCAGCACTGCCTGAGAATCAGGCGGTACCCAACGAATTAAAAAGCGGACCCCCTCTCTTGAGAAGACCCGCTTAATTTTGACCCAGCAAACGATGTTTAGGCTTGAGCAGCCCATTGCCCGTGCAGGTTGCAATATTCGCGAGCGGTAATTTTGCTGGCGGAAATATTAAAGGTCGCTTCGGGTGCTTCGCCCGGGTTGAGATACTGACGGTAAACCTTGTCATCGGCAACCAGTTCGATCCACTCAATATAGTGAGCAGCTTCCATCGGATGTGCAACACTGCCAACCTTGACGGTAATGCTACCGTTGCCCATTTCAATCACCGGAACATGCTTTTCAACAGCGGCATCAACGGTGTTTTCTTTCATCTGCTTCATATCTTGGCCACAACAAACCAGAGCACCGGGGCCGCCATGCATAACTTCTACGATATTGCCACAGAGATCACATTTGTAAACTTCGAGACGAGTCGCCATTCCGCTATCCTCCATTGATGTTTTTTGCCCCGAAATTGAATCGGTCCGGTAGGTGCGATCAGCCAGGGCAGACACTGAGGCATCCTTGTAGAAAAATGACTTAGCTGATAACTTTAACAGCTTTCCTGGGAGATTACATCCCCGGCAAATTTAATATTATTATTGCTGACCTTTACTTAGGATTTTTATATACTGAGTTCAAATTTGCTTGTCTCTCTACTCTACAGGTGAGGTCAGAACGTCCACTCGGAATAGCATTTTTTCGGGATCGACTTAGGGGTCCGGTGAGCCAGCCCGCCATGAGCGGGACGCCTTAAGGACCAACAGAAGATCCCACTTCATTGGAACTCGATGTGAGTCCAATGACCCACGGTAGCGGTGGAGAGACAGTTAACGAGAGAATCCTTTGGATGCGATCATCGTCCAAAGGATTTTTTTAGTTTTCAGCCCCTACAAACCTTTTAGCTACCGCTGCCTGCGTTCCAGATCGCCCGAAACAGTAAAAATCCGAACACGCTGACCACGATCACCAAACCGACCAGCGACAATGCAAGGACCGACACAAACAGGCGACTGGCAACGACAGTCTTACGAGGCTCATCCAGATATTCGCCAAGCAACAGCACATTTCGCTGATTAGCCTTCCAGATGAAATCGAACAGATCTCCCAGGACCGGCACTGCTCCGACCAGGGCGTCCAAAGCGATATTAAAAGCCATCTTCAGCAACACCGCTTTGGGTGCACCCAAACGGGCCGCCTCACCGAGGATGTAGCTCGATAACAGCGCCCCAATTGTGTCTCCAAGCCCCGGGATTAGTCCGATCAGAGCATCCAGACCAACCCGGTAATCCAACCCTGGGATCTTTATCGAATTATCCAGATACCAGGCCAGGCGATCCAGTTTTTTGCGTTTGTTTTGGCGTTCAGTGGAGTGCATACCCTACCTGTATGTCGAAATTAACAACCCCAACTTTAGCAAACAACCATCATTTTGGAATGCCTGATATTAATTTCCAGCCTGTCTATATTGAAAGAAGTGCTGTGTATGCGCCAAAGCGAATGTCAACTGACACCGCGCCCAACCTTAATCCCCCACGGCTTTTTTTGCCCCGTCGGGTTTTATCGGTAGCTCAGGTTTTTCGGACTGTGCTAGACTTGCGCGCTGATTTGCCAATTCTTATCCGGAGGGTTTGATCCCAAATGAAATGTTCCCCAGCCACCGACTACACCCGAGTCCAGGTCGAAGATAAAGAAGTTATCCTGATCGGCACTGCCCACATTTCCCAGGATTCTGTCGATACAGTGGTACGTACTATCGATGAGCTGCGGCCAGATACCGTTTGTGTTGAGCTCGACCAGCAGCGCTACAATTCCCTGATCAATCAGCAAGGTTGGGAATCGCTCAACCTAAAAGAGGTGATTAAAAAGGGCCAGATCCCTTTTTTGCTGGCCAATCTGGCCCTCTCCTCCTACCAGAAACGGATGGGTCTGCAGACCGGTGTCAAACCGGGAGCGGAGCTGGCTGCCGCCGCAAAGACAGCGGAAGAACGCGGTATGGAAGTCGAGCTGGTTGACCGGAACATCCGCACTACCCTGCTGCGAGTCTGGCGCAAAACCGGCCTGTGGAACAAATTGAAAGTCATGGCGGCGCTGTTCGGCAGCCTGTTTGAAACCCAACAACTGGATGAGCAGGAGCTGGCCCGACTGCGCGAGAGCGACACCCTGTCGAACATGCTTGAAGAAATGGGCAGCTTGTTGCCATCAGTCAAGCAGATCCTGGTCGATGAGCGAGACACGCACATGGCTTACTATATCCGCAACGCGCCGGGAGAAAAGATCTTGGCGGTGGTTGGCGCCGCTCACCTGCCCGGCATCCTGACCAAGTTACAGGAAGATATCAGCCCGCAGGAGATTGACGAAATAACCACCATTCCGGACAAAACCACCTTTTCAAAAATGGTTCCCTGGTTGATCCCGGGAATCGTGATCGCGCTGTTCATCGGCGGATTTTTTTTCGGTAACCGCGACCAGCTGGCTCATGCCGCGGCCGCCTGGGTCCTGGCCAACGGGTTGCTTTCCGCAATCGGCGCCCTGCTTGCTTTTGGCCACCCAATTACGGTGGTCTGTGCGTTCATCGCCGCACCGCTGACCTCGCTTAACCCGACCATCGGCGCCGGCTTTGTCACCGGCTTCGTCCAAGCCATGGTTGCTGCGCCGACCGTACGCGACATGGAACATGTCGGAGATGATTTGATGACCGTCAAAGGCTGGTGGCAGAATCGCCTGGCACGGGTGATGTTGGTGTTTCTGTTCTCTTCGATCGGTTCTGCGGTAGGAACCTTCGTGGCTTTGGGTTGGTTAAAAGATTTGATTTAACCGCCCCCCAGACCTCCTGAATGCCAGGAAGGCAACAATATCAGTGTCCTGCCTTGCCAGTTTCCTCCTCCTCAGTTTTGCAGACCACCCAATAGGCAACAGTGGCAGACAAGACCAGAACCGCCAGACCGATCAGCGAGGTGTATTCCTCCTTATGATAGTCAACCAGCACCAGTTTCCGGGCCAACGCCAGCAGGGCCACCAGAATGACCGCGCGCACCTTAACGATGGCTGTGCCGCTGGAGATTTCCGGCAACACGGTATGGTTGAATTCCATAGCGATAAGGATCGTCATAAATGCCCCAAAAACACTCGCAAACTGATCGTGACCGAAACGACTCGCCCCCAGGCTCATGACATGAAACAACTCCGCCCCAGCATGCAGCAGGGTCATGATCACCGATAGAGAAACCATCAGCGTCAGGGCAGCGACAACCAGGACCTCAAACCACTCATAGCCCTTCGAACCGAAAACCAATCTCTTCATTGTGACTCCTTTTAAATTGCAGCACAGACAGATACAGGCGTCAATTATGCCATAATAATTCTCAATAGATAACTTGCCCGGATATTTTTTCTGCGTTAATTTATCTGTTGATTTTTCCACTCACCGCGGGAGTCCTATTTTGAATGCTCAACGCCATCGCCAGCAGTTCTTTCTCCGCAACTCGTTACGCGGTCATTCGCTGGTTCAAATCCTGATCTATACCAACCTGATCCTCTTTACCTTGATGGCGCTGCACGGCACTGTTTCAGGGCAAGGCATGAGCGTGTTGTTCAGCCCTTCAGTCAGGTTGCTACAGGCCTGGGGTGGCCAGGTCTGGCCGGCAGTTTTTCAGCTCGGTGACTGGTGGCGCTGCCTGAGTTATGCCTATACCCACGGCGGGCTAATTCATCTCGGCTTTAACATGATGGTCCTCTACCAGGTCGGCCCGATGCTCGAGGGCGAACTCGGCTGGCAAAGGTTCTTTACGGTCTACACCCTGAGTGCCTTGGTCGCGACCCTTGCCGGGCTGTTCTGGCATCCGAACGTGACCGTGGTCGGCGCTTCAGGAGCAATCTTCGGCCTGATCGGCTTTTCCGTAAGTTTTTATCATCGGGTCGGTGGCAGCCTGGGTATTCAGCGGCGGAATTTCATGTTTCAATGGGCGATGATGGCGTTTGTTTTCGGCCTGGTGATCGGCGCCGACAATGCCGCCCACCTCGGTGGAGCACTGACAGGAGCAGCTCTCGGCTGGGTTATTCCGACCACCGTTCGTGGACAGCGTAAAACCGACAAGCTATTCAACGTTATCGCCTGGACCTTTGTTGTCCTGACCGCGCTGAGCATCCTGTTCATTTTTATTACCCTGTTTACTCGGTATTTTTAATGGCCAAAGAGAAAATCCCCACAACAGCGGCGATCCGTTTACTAAAACAGCACAGCGTCGAATTTACGCCTCGCCCCTACAAGTATGAAAACAAAGGTGGCACCCAGACCAGTGCCAGGGAATTAAACGTCGCGGAGCACCAGGTCATCAAAACTCTGGTGATGGAAGATGAAACCGGTAAGGCGTTGATCATTCTGATGCATGGTGATTGTGAAGTGTCGACCAAACAGCTTGCCAGGCAGTTGAATGTTAAGCAGGTCAGTCCTTGTCCGGCGCAAAAAGCCGATCGCCTGACCGGCTATCAGACCGGTGGGATCTCTCCCTTCGGCACCCGGCAGCAGCTGCCTACCTACCTGGAGCAGAGTATAATCGAACTGGATAAGATCTACATCAACGGTGGTCGGCGCGGCCTGCTGGTGGAGATAGCTCCCCGGGATTTGCAGAGCATCCTCAAGCCAAGGCTGGTTAAGGTTGGAATACCCAACTGAGGGATATAGCCACAGACGAAAGACCGACAGAAAACTGAGAAACTTAAAGTTGTTTCCAGCTCAGCTATCTGCTTGAGCATTGGCCTGGGAACCGAAATCTAGAAAATGGTTTAAGTTATTATTTCTTAGCAGCTCCGCCCAGATCAGCACATAGATTCTTGTGAGGAGGACCAGATGACCGAGAGCATTTATCAACAAGCCGCCGAAGCCATCCGCAACGCCTCTGCCATGGTGATCACCGCCGGTGCTGGCATGGGGGTCGATTCCGGCCTGCCCGATTTTCGCGGCAATCAGGGCTTTTGGAATGCCTACCCCATGTACGAACGGCTGGGTTTAAGTTTTATCCAGGCCGCCAATCCCGAGCACTTCGAGCGTGACCCTGAGTTCGGCTGGGGGTTTTACGGCCATCGGACCAATCTGTATCGCCAGACCGAGCCCCACGCTGGGTTTCAGCTGCTGCGCGACTGGATTGAGCGTTACCAACTCAAGCATTTTGTCGTCACCTCAAATGTCGATGGCCAGTTTCAGAAAGCCGGCTTCGACGAAGCGCGAATTCTCGAAGTTCACGGCTCCATTCACCACCTGCAATGCACCGCTCCCTGCAACCGCAGCATCTGGCCGAACAACGCTGAGTTTACCATAGATCACGAGAGTATGCGGGCTGACAGTACTCCTGAATGCCCCAGCTGCCATCGAGTTGCCCGGCCGAACATTCTGATGTTCGGAGACTATTCATGGTTGCCTCAGCGGAGCTCTGTCCAGCAAGAAAATTTCGATCAGTTCCAGCAAGAAACTGCCGGCGCGCAACTGGTTATCATTGAAATGGGTGCCGGCTCCGCCATTCCAACCATCCGCAATCTCAGTGAACAGCTCGGCCAAAGAAACCAGGTCAGGGTTCTGAGAATCAACCCCCGGGAGCCGCAGATCGGCGCCCCGCATCTTTCTTTTGCCACAGGTGCAGTTGCGGCACTGACAGCGATTGAGAAGGCCACCTAGAGGTTAAAACATCGTTCCGATATAGGTACCACCCCTAAGAAAATGCCAGTCAAAAATATTGTCATCTTTTCCGCTGAAATCTATTCTCATTCCTGATATCATTAAAAGCAATCACGCCCTAAAAGGTAAGCGTCGAACCCTGCCTTTTCCAAATCATTTTGCCAGGAGAGCGTTGTGAATCAGGAACTCCAATCCAGTCTTCTCCACCGCGCCCGGCTGAAAAACCTGCTGAAACGGGTCATCATCCTGCTGCTGGTGTTCGTCCTGCTCTATGGCGGGGTAGCATTGATCTACGCCACCAAAACCATCTATAAAATCCGCCGCAATTATGCCGTGATTCTGGAAACCCTCTCCGGCGAACGCACCGCCATTACCGATGTCGGTTGGCACCTGCGTCTGCCGATTTTCACCCGCTTGGAGTTGGAAGTGCCACTCATGAACCAGGAACTTCATTTGGGCAACAGCATAGAACCACAACGGATCATGTCGAAAGGCAATGTCGCCCTCTGGACCAGTGCGATGCTGACCTTTCGAATTCGCGATCTGGACCGCTGGGGGATTGAAAATCGTTCGCCCCAGACCCTGTTGCAGACCGACTTCGATGGCATTGTCAAAGATGTCATGCAGAGCGAATCGATCAACGAACTGATCTCGGACCGGGTGCGCATTAAGGAACAGATCTATCGTACCCTGAAGGATCAACCGATCAACGAAGGCGGCCTGAACCTGGAGCAGAAGTACGGCATTGAAGTCATCTCTTTCGTCCTGCGCGACACCCGCTACGGAGAAAAACTGGCTGAAGCCAGTGAAGAGAAAAAACGCCGCGAACTGATCGCCGAAGCAGAGAATTACGCCGCCGACCTGGAAGCCAGCCGGACCAGAAAGCTCTATTCCGCCTATAGCGAGTCGATTCAGCAGATGCGCAAAGCACTCAATATGAGCAGTCGTAACGACCCCTACCTGTTCGATTTTCTGAACCAGCAGAAATGGGCTGCTGCTTACCAAAAAAACCAGCAGGGGCAGAATACCTTTGTGCTTAACAACACCGGTTCAGGCGTGCCGGTGACTTTGCCCGCACCGCCCAAACCGCAACCTACGTTTCCGGTAACCGACGATGCCACAAACCCGTAAGACCAGGACGCCGATTTACGTCAGTCTCTCGGAAGCACGTATCCAGCAGATCGAGAACCTGGTCGCCGGTTGGAGCAGCGAAACCCGCCGGTTTATCTTGCGCCGCCTGCAGCAGTACAGTCCGACCCGTTCGTTGCTGGAACGCTTGCGCAACTGGCTGCGGAATCAGTTCAATCCACAAGAGCGCGAATTCAAACTGCTGCAGAATCCAAGCCTGCTAAATGACTGGCATCAACGTTTCGAGGCCGCCGGCTCACAGGATGCCAATGCCGCCTGGAACCGGATCTTGTCGCGAGAGCTTGATCGCCAGGATCATCAATACCTGACCTATCTGCTGGAAAACGAGACGGTCGACACCTTCGTGCCCAAAACTATTTACGATATTTTCGACAAGCTTTACCACGCCTTTATTCTCAAGGAGTATTCCGACGACCCTGAGGTACCGCGAGCTCCCCTGGTTCTGGTGATCGGCAATTCAGGCAGCGGTAAAAGCGCCACTGTCAAACAGGCGATCGAAGAGACGTTTTTCTCTTCGGAGGTTAAACCGGTCGTCGATCTCAATACCAAAAAAGAAGCCGTGATGGCCAATCAACCGATCTGGCGGAGCCTGACAGAGGTCGACCCGGAATTGGCGATCCGCATCGAACATCGGCGCAAGCGGGCTCGACTGCGGTTTTTCTCACGGGTGCCGATTGTCCGCTATATCTTCCGCAACAAGATCAGCCAGGCATTATCGACCCTGGATGAAGAAGGAGTGCGGGTCGATTTCGGTGTGATCACGCCGAATGATTATCAAACCGCCTGGGCCGGTGAACCGGGAAACTTTTTGCGCAAAGCGATGGGCAACCCGCGCCAGCTAGCTATCCGCCACATGGAAGAAGCTCATTCGGCCTTCGGCCGCCCCGATGAGCGCAGCACGGTTCAGGGGCAACAGGCAACCCTGGTCGATGCCGGCAATATCATCCTCGACGAAATCGCGCATGGCCGACGTGATTGCATCCTGATCGCCACCACCGACCAACCGGAGCAGTTCGATCCGGCCATCTATCGCCGATTTGTTGAACGCGGCTTGATTATCGACGTCAACGATATCTGGGAAGACCCCGCCAATCTGCGCGAAGTCGTCTGTCTGGAACTGCGGCGGCGCAATCATCCCAAAGACCTGCAGGCACCTCGACCGCCACATTTATCCGAAGAGGACCTGGACCATGCGGTACAGAAACTCTACCCCGTGTTCCGCCAGCGCAGCCTACGAATTACCCCAGCCTATGTGCGCCGTCTGATCGCTTCGCTGATCACTATCAAAGGCCATTTCATTCCCGACTGTCTGGATGATCCATTCCCGACTGTCTTGATGATCAACTGCTGGTGCGTGATGCATTAAAGGCAGTGGCCCGCAATGTCCACGGCTCAATCTACAACAAGGTTGTCGGGCAGATGGATCGCGGCGTGCCCTGGAAAGATTACATCGGCAATATCAAGAATGAATTCTCTGAAATGGCCAACAATGCCCTGTTCTACAACATCAATGAAGAAAAAGGTGTGGTCCTCACCGGTCCGCCCGGGTCGGGGAAGACCTTCATGGTCCGCGCCTGGCTGGGTGATAACCACGACGTGCAGGATATCTCAGCGAACCTCTCGGATCTGACCGACGCCAATAACCCCATGGAAGGAATGGTCGTCAACCTGGAGCGACTCTACGACATCGCCAAAATGATCTCGCCGGCGATGGTCTTCTTCGACGAAGGGGATGCGGTCGCCCCCCGCCGTTCGCAGCAGGGCGGCAGTCCCTACGACAAGGTCACCAACAAGTTCCTCTCAATCATCGATGGCGAATCGCCACTGAATCGGGTGTTCACTGTCCTCACCACCAATCGCCTCGACATTATCGACCCGGCGTTGATCCGTTCCAAGCGTTTGAAAGTCCTCAACGTCACCGGTCACATGCGCGATGAGGACTGCTCACAGATTGTCGCCAAAGAGATGGCAGACATCCCTCTGGCCGAGGAACTGACGATTGAAGAGATCACCCGCCAGGCCAACAGCCTGTGTGAAACGCCCGCTGATTACACCGCATATGCAGAAAAAGTTCGTTCGCTGCGCAACACCGAAATGGAAGTGATCCAGAAACTGGTCAATATTGGCCCGGAGAGCACCGACGCCAAAACTCGTTTCGTGCGTTTTAACTATAAAATTCTGCTTGGCCTGCTTGAGGGAATGATGCCCGACACCGCTTTGACCCGCAAAGCTCGTCAGGGAGAAGAAGGGATGCTTAGCCGGCTGGATGAACTGATCTCGCGTTTTGCAAAAATCCAATCGGCCCAGGACTTTCCGATCACCCGCTGGCACTTGCAGACTGCCCGCCAGCAGCTGGCCGGCAGTCCTTTGCGCAAGGGCAAACAGCAATTGGATGAATTTCTCGAAACCGAGCTCTCTGAAGAACCTCAGGTCGGTTTTGTCGTCGGGGTCGGCGCCAATGATGTCAGCGGCGTATTGCTGCCGATCGCCTCGGCTCTGGTCTACCGGATGTTTCCAGAAAAGATCGTCGTTACCGGCGCTGTTTCTACCAGTTCCGCAGCCGGTGCCGAACTCGATCTGGCGGTACAGATGACCCACCAGAGCGCCCGTGAAGCACTAACCTTGGTGGAAAGCTACCTGCAGCTGCTGCTGCCCAAGGTCAATATGTCACGCCTGCTGGGCGAATTCCTCGACGGTTACTCGCTGCACCACCAATTGCTGTCAGCATCCTATAACGTCGGTGGGCCGTCAGCCGGTTTTGCCTTAGCGATCAACACTCTATCGGTT
>CAMYNC010000043.1:0-1134 GCA_947259685.1 uncultured Desulfuromonadales bacterium
GGTGGTGGTGGCCGAGGGGGACGATCCGCCGGGGCTGCAGTACATTGCGCCCTATGCGGCCACGACCATGGCCGAGTTTTTCATGGAGCAGGGGCGCGATGTGCTGGTGGTTTACGATGACCTGACCCAGCACGCTCGCTCCTATCGGGAGTTGTCGCTGCTGCTGCGCAGGCCGCCGGGCCGTGAGGCGTTCCCCGGCGACATCTTTTACATCCACTCGCGGCTGCTGGAGCGCTCAACCCATCTGGGAGAAAAATTGGGCGGCGGTTCGCTGACTGCGCTGCCGATCATCGAGACCGAGGCGCAGAATCTATCGGCCTACATCCCCACTAACCTGATCTCCATCACCGATGGCCAGATCTACCTCTCGCCGGATCTTTTTCAGAAGGGGATTCTGCCTCCGGTCGATGTCGGTAAGTCGGTCTCCCGGGTCGGCGGCAAGACCCAGCTTCCGGCCTACCGGGCGGTGGCCGGGGATTTGAAACTCAGCTACTCCCAGTTCGAGGAGTTGGAGGTGTTCTCGCGCTTCGGCACCCGGCTGGACGAGGAGACCAAACAAAACCTGAACCGCGGTCGCCGCATTCGCGCCATCCTTAAGCAGCCGCAATTTTCACCCCTCACTCCTGCCGAGCAGGTCCTGGTCCTTCATGCCGCCAACCGGGGAATTTTCGACCAGGTCGCTGAGGAAGATCTCGCCCAAGCCGAAGCTGCGGTGCGCCGGGCTGCCGGCGACCTTCCCCAGGTCGTCGCCAAGGTCGAACAGGGGGAGGCGCTCGCGGAGGATCTTCTGCAAGCGATGCTGCGGGCCGCCGAGACGGCGGTGGCGCCGCTGATCGAGAACGGGGGAGGCGACTGATGGAAACGCTCCAGGGGTTGAAACGCAAGATCAAAAGCGCCGGCGATCTCCACGCGGTGGTGCGGACCATGAAGTCCCTGGCCGCAGTGGAAATCCACCAATACGAGGAGGCAGTGCGTTCACTGAGCGACTACTACCATGCGGTGGAACTGGGGCTGCGGGCAGCGCTGCTGCAACGGCCGCTGCTGCCGCGCACAAAGGAGTCCGGCGAAACGGTGGTGCTGATTTTCGGTTCCGACCAGGGGATGGCCGGACGCTTCAACGAGGCGATTATCGAC
>CAMYNC010000043.1:1240-47053 GCA_947259685.1 uncultured Desulfuromonadales bacterium
AGCAAGGTCGCCGGCAGCGCTGAGGAACGCTTCGGCACTATCGACCAGTCCTTCGGCCTGCCTTCTTCTGTGACACTCATCACCGCTGCGGTTCAGGAGCTGCTGTTACGATTCGAGCAGCGACGGCGGCAACAGGACGAGACCCGCCTGGTGCTCTTTTACAATGTTCCGCTCAAGGGTGCTGCCTACAGCCAAGCCATGATTCACCTGTTGCCGCCGGACCGGACGTGGCTGGAGAAGATCGGCGGTCGGCACTGGCCCGGCCGGAGCCTGCCCCTATACACCCTGCCTTGGGGGGAGCTCTTTGCGGCGCTTATCGGCGAATACCTGTTCGTCTCGCTGTTTCGAGCCTTTGCCGCCTCGCTGGCCGCCGAGAACGCGGCCCGCCTGGCCGCCATGCAGCGAGCCGAAAATAACATCGAGGAGATGAAGGGCGCGCTGTCCGCTCGCTATCATTCCCTGCGGCAAAGCACCATCACCGAGGAGCTGCTCGATGTCATTTCCGGATTCGAAGCGCTGACATCAAAGGAGAGTGAAGAAGAGACATCGGGAGTCTGAGACCGAACAACGCTTTCTCTTGCAACATTCGTCCCGCGCAAGGCTGGTGTGGTTCAGGATGCTAAGCAACAGGCACTGGTTAAATGCCTGCCTGTTTTTAGGGCCGTTCAGCAAAAAGGAAGTGCTATGGAATTGATCGATTTCAACATATTCGAATGGCTGAAGACGGCTCATCCGCTTTTCTTCCTGGGGTTGCTTCTGTTGTTTAGCCATGTCGGGGGGAAACTGGCTAACGCTCTCAAGGCTCCCCGAGTGACCGGCTATCTGGTCGTCGGGGTGTTGCTTAGCCCTTCGGTTCTGGGGCTTTTTCACGAGAAGCTGGTCAAGGAGGATCTGACCCTGATCACCGATATCGCGTTGTCGATCATCGCCTTTTCCATCGGGGGCGCCCTGGGATGGGCAAAGTTGAAAAGACTCGGCAAGCACATCCTCTGGATCACATTGGCCGAAGCTTCCGCCGCTTTTTTTGTGGTTACGGTGGTTCTCTGCTTGGCATTTTTTCTGCTCAACGGCTTCACGCCCCTCGCGCCTGCTTTCTTGACCGTCTACCTGCCGATGGCCCTGATGATAGGAGCGCTCAGTTCGGCCACGGCACCGGCGGCGACGCTGGCCATAATCCATGAATACAAAGCGAAAGGACCTTTGACCGCTATCCTGCTGGGAGTTGTCGCCCTGGATGACGGTCTGGCCATTTTCTTCTTCGCCTTTGCTGCTGCCATCGCCCACAGCTTGGTGAACCATGCAGCCATCACTTGGTTGAGTGTCCTGGTTTCTCCTCTTCTTTCCATTCTGGTTTCCCTGGGGATAGGCGGGGTGGTCGGGATACTCCTGCATAAGCTGATCCGTTTTGTTCCCCGCAAGAAGGCTATGTTCGGGGTGATGACCGGGGCTGTTTTTCTGGTCGGAGGTCTGGCGATCAGCCTGAAGGTCTCTCCTCTGCTGGCCAATATGATGCTGGGATTTGTGGTGACCAATTTCGTCGCACGCCATGAGGACCTTTTCGCAGTGGTGGAGAACATCGAGGAGCCAATCTTCGGGATGTTTTTCACCCTGGCCGGTGCTAATTTCGATTTTCGGGTGATCTGGGCAGCGGGCGGGCTTGCCCTGTTGATAATCCTGGGAAGATTTGCAGGAAAGTGGTTGGGATGCCATTTCGGAGCTCGAATATCAGGAGCCCCCAATGTGGTCCAAAAGTATCTGAGTTTTGCTATTTTGCCGCAGGCCGGTGTCGCCGTTGGGTTGGTGCTGGTGGCCAAGGAGGTATTCGGGGCGACCCATCAGGCAGAAGTGATGGTCAATGCGGTGCTGGGAGCGGTCATCATCAACGAGCTGCTGACCCCGTTTTCCGTCCGTTTCGCGCTCTTGAAGGCAGGTGAAGCAATGCGCTGATATTTGGCAAATCAAACCGTATTTATTGCGTCGGCCGAGTGAAAGGGAAGGAATCATGGAGGTAGAAAAAGTACTAAATAGCACCAGAGTCAGCGCGGTGGTTGCGCTCATCAAGAAGAGAAGCCTTCCGCTCATACCTGAAAACGCGACCATTAAAGAAGTCGTCGACGCCATGACCAGCATTGAGCACAGCCGACTCATTTACGTGGTAGACGAGGAGGGCAGACTCTCAGGCACCATTTCCCTGGGGTTGCTGACTCGGCATGTCTTCTCGCCCAGCCACGAGCCGCAAATCCACCCGAGGCATCTCATCGACATGATTACCGCCGAAACCGCCAAGGACATCATGCAAAAAAACACCGTGGTTGCCACCGAAGAGGAAGAAGTGGGCAAGGTGTTGCGGAGAATGCTCGGGGCCAATGTGAAAGAGATCCCCGTTCTGGATAGAGAGAAAAGAGTTGTTGCAGATATCACCATCGTTGATCTGTTAAGGTTTCTTTTCAACGCAACTGGACTTGATTGTCTCTCATAGAATCGAGTTAAGACCTGACAAACAATGTGCGGAGATGTTGAGACCAAGGGAAGGGGTTTATGGGTCAGCAGAAAGTGAGGGCATATTATGTCCCTGGTTGTTGCTAAGCAGTTGATTAAAACCTATGTCACCGGTGACATCAAGGTTGAAGCGATTCGCGGGGTTGATTTCTCCATTGAACCGGCCTCTTTTGTGTCATTTATCGGTCCTTCAGGGAGCGGGAAATCGACATTGCTGAACATGATCGGTTGCCTTGATCCGCCGACGGCGGGGGACCTTCAGGTTGCCGGGCAGGAAATCACCCATCTGAATCGCCAGGATGCGGCCCGCTTTCGCGGTGAGAATATCGGCTTTGTGTTTCAGGATTTCAATCTGCTTCCGGTTTTAACTGTCTTCGAAAATGTCGAATACCCACTGCAGATGGTACAAGACTGGCCCAGGGAGAAGCGGAAGAAACGGGTTCAGGAACTGCTGGATGCAGTCGGGATGGCGGACCAGGGGCACAAGTATCCCAGCCAGATCTCCGGTGGTCAGAAACAGCGGGTTGCGGTGGCCAGGGCTCTGGTCACCAATGCCAAGCTGGTGCTGGCGGATGAACCGACCGCCAACCTGGACCGGGAAACCGCCAATCGGGTTATCGGCCTGATGAAGCAGATGCGTGACGAGTTCAATACGACATTTATCTTTTCCACTCACGATCCGCGCATCGTCGATAACGTTGAAATCACTTTTGCTCTCGAAGATGGCAGCTTGCTCGGGCACGAGAAGTCCGGAGGGGGTAAGCATGGGTAATATTTTCAAACTTGCGGCGAGAAACCTGTTCCGTTACAAACGGCGAACTCTGCTGACCTCCATGCTGATCACTCTGGGGGTGGTCGCAGTGCTGTTGTTTATCTCCGTCTCCGGCTCATTTAGGGCGTTGATGGTTGGACAGGTCACCGATTCAATGCTCGGCCACATTCAGGTTCACAAAAATGGTTACCTGGCTTCGGTTGACAGCTTGCCGCTTAATCGCAACCTGACCGGCAAGCAGATTGATAAAGTTGTGCAGGTTCTGGCAGGGGAAGATGCGGTTGAGGCCTATTCCATGCGCATCAAGCTGGGGGCGATGTTCAGTAATTTTACTGAAACGACCAGTATCCGCTTGAACGCGGTCACTCCGCAGGATGAAATCAAGACTGCGCCCTTGTTGACCGAACGAATTCTGAAAGGGGAAAAAGAGGACCTGCTCAAACAGGGTGAAATTCTGATTCCGGAACTGATCGCCAAGGGGATGAAGGTCAAGATCGGTGACGGGATTGTCCTGGTGGCCACCAACAAGGATGGCTCGGTTAATGGTCAGAATTTTATGGTGCGTGGAATTCTGGAAGGCATTTCCGGACCGGGCGGACGTGACGGCATGATCCATATTGACGATGCCAAGTCGCTGCTCAGGATCGATGCTGCCGAGGTCAGTGAAATTGCTATACGCCTGAAAGATATTGCCCAGTTGCCGACAGTTTTTGCCAGCCTGCAGGCCGAACTGGGAGCGATCAAAAATCAGCAGGGGCTGCCGGTTTTCGAGGTGCATACCTGGGAGAGCATCTCTCCCTTCTTCAATATTGCCAAAATGATCGATCTGATGACCTTCTTTATCAAGGTCATGCTGGTGGCGATTGTGCTGGTCAGTATCATGAACGTGATGATCATGGCCGTCTACGAACGGATCAACGAGATCGGCACCATCTCGGCTATGGGGACTCTACCAAGCAAAATTCTCGGACTTTTTGTCGTTGAAGGCTTTTTGCTGGGGGTTCTTGGAACCGTTGTCGGTACGGCAATCAGCCTGATCAGCATTGCGATCATGAATGTGACGCAGATCAGTTTCGACTTCGGGCGCCAGACCGGACTGCTGCTATCACCGACGATCCAAGCCGCGGACGTGGTTCTGGTCGTGGTGATTGTTATTGCTATTGCCGTTGTCGCCAGTTTGCAGCCGGCCTGGAAAGCGGCCACGATGGATCCGATCGCGGCCTTGCGGCATGTTTAAACCTACAAACAGGAGAATTGGCATGTGCTTTTTCAAAATGAGAACCCTTTTGATTCTGACTTTTCTCGGGTTGCAGTTGGCTTTCGGTGCAACCGCTGCCGAAAATACCGCCTCCATCGCCGTGGCGGCGGACGGCTCGGGACCGGAGGCGGCGGTCAGCGAAAAGGCCGGCAGGGCAGCCTACTTTCTTTTTTTTGATGGGAATGGAAATTTTCTGGCGGCAGAGAAAAACTCATTTAGCTGTCTTCCCGGCGGGGCCGGTTCAAAAGCAGCAGTTTTTCTCTCTGGTAAGGGGGTTGCTTTGGTTATCGCCGGCGACTTCGGATCCAAGATGAAGCGGGCCTTGAGCTCAAATAAAATAAAATTCATTCTGCAAGCAGGAGTTGCCCATGAGGTTGTTAAAGCAGTTATTAAAGAACAGTAAAATCTTGGTAATTCTGTTGCCGGTCTTACTGTGCGCTACCACGGTGGCTCAGGCTCTGGACGGCACGGCTATTCTGCTGCAGGTGGATAAAAATTTGAACCCTGAGTCTTACGAGATGTATCGCAAATTGATCAATATTGAGCCTGACGGCAGTAAAAAGGAATTTGTTCTCTATTCGGTGAAAAAGGGACGGGACAAGATGGTCGCCCTGTTCCTTTCTCCGGCCAGTGAAAAGGGGCGCTCCACCCTGCGCCTGAACGACAACATGTGGCTCTATATCCCCAATGTCGGCAAGCCGATCCGGATCACCAGTCTGCAGTCGGTGGTCGGTGGAGTGTTCAACAATTCAGATATCCTGCGCCTTGACTACAGCGCCGAATATGATGTGACAAGCGTGACCGAAGAGGGTGCTTTCTACCTCCTTGATCTCAAAGCAAAGTCGAATGCTATCGCCTATGACAAGCTGAAGATGCGGGTTGATAAGAAGGCCCTGGTTCCCACCAAGATTGAGTGTTTTGCCTCCAGCGGCATGCTGATCAAAACTCTCTATTACAAGGAACCGAAAGATTTCGGCAATGGCGTGGTGCGCCCGTCGGTGCTGGAAACCGACAGCCCACTTTACAAAGGCTATAAGTCGGCCATGATCTACGCCAGGATTAGCCAGAAAGAACTTGCGGATGAGATCTTTTCCCTCAACTATCTGCCGCGGGTAGATGAGCTGCGATAGTTAATTCATGCCATGGTAAATGAGCAGATGCTGATGAGGGTCAGATGGTTTTGACAAAACAGCTAGTTGTTGCGGCTTGTTGGTTCCATCTAGTGGCCGTGGGATTGTCTGCCCCTGCTTTATGCCTGGCCGAGGAATACAGCTTCGATCTGGACGAATTCGAAAAGAAGAGTTTTGAATGGGGCGGTTATGCCGAACTGAAGTGGGATCACAACCGGATCAACCGGGTTGGTGCCTTTGGCCTGCTTGGATTCTACGCTAACCCGCGCTCAGATCTGGACCGACTGACATCAACAGTTCAATTGGATGGCAACTACAATAAGGGCATACTCGATTTCAACTGGCGTTTGCAGGCTTCTACCCGGAATGACCAGGTCGAATCCGAACAGAACCTGGATATCTTCTCCGCTTACGCCAGCATTAAGTCGGCTCCTTCTGCCACCTTCGAAATTGGTAAAAAAACCTTCAAATGGGGCAAGGGCTATGCCTGGAACCCGGTCGGTTTTATCGAGCGTCCCAAAGATCCAAATAATCCGGAAGAAGCCCTTGAAGGCTATGTTGTCGCGGCTATCGACCTGATCAAGAGTTTTCCCGGGACACTGCAGACACTGGCATTGACAGGGGTGGTGCTGCCGGTCCGGGAAGATGTCAACAATGATTTCGGCGAGCTGAACCATAACAATTTTGCCGCTAAGCTTTATCTTCTTTACCGTGATACCGATATCGATTTTGTCGTGTTCACCGGTGACAGCCGCTCAACCCGCTATGGGATAGATTTCTCGAAAAACCTGGCCACTAATTTCGAAATACATGGGGAGCTGGCTCACACTCCTGAACAGAGAGTAAAAGTTCTTAACAATTCTGGGATCCTGGAAAGTCTTGAAAAATCCGTCACCAGTTATCTGCTGGGCCTGCGTTATTTGACTGAAAACGACCTTACCACCATCCTTGAGTATTACCACAACGATGCGGGCTACTCCGAGATGGAGATGGATCGGTTTTACCAACTGGTCAGTGATGCCAACAAACAATATAACAACACAGGAGAGGACAGCCTTTTTAGCCAGGCAGCCCTCATCAGCAAGGCCGGTTATGCTAAACCTCAGTCGGGACGCAACTATCTCTACGGCAGAATTACCCAGAAGGAGCCGTTCGATCTGCTCTATTTCATTCCAGGGATAACCGCAATCTTCAACCTTGACGATGAGAGTTATTCCTTCAGCCCCGAAGCAGTTTACACTGGGTTTACCAACTGGGAATTACGCTTGCGATATTCACTTATTGATGGTGGAAGGTTCACTGAGCACGGTGAAAAGCTCAACAGAAGTAAGCTGGAACTGAGAGTCCGATATTATTTTTAGGACCTATATGTTGAGTGCGGCTGTTAATCACAGGAAACCATTCATTTATCCTTGAAATTAATAAGCGTCAGCATTAAATTGCACATGCATTTTATATGACGGGGGCAACAATCCGTTGCAGCCCCGCCTTGCGATCATACTTACAAAGTGTTCGTTAAGGTACCTATCACCTGGCCCAGCCTTTACCCTGCGGTTCAGCCCCTCGCGTAGAGACGCACGACCATCTGATTTCTATCTGACGACGAAACTATCAGTGCCTGGAGGTTTGTCTGATGAGTTCGCGTTTGGTGCCCAAGCTGTTTTCCTGCCTGAAAGAGGGTTACGACCCTAAGCGCTTTGCCCAGGACGCCATGGCCGGAGTGATCGTTGGTATTGTCGCTCTCCCTTTGGCCATCGCCTTTGCCATTGCTTCGGGAGTTAAGCCTGAGCAGGGTCTCTTTACGGCCATTGTGGCTGGATTTTTGATTTCGGCCCTGAGTGGCAGTCGAGTCCAGATCGGTGGCCCGACCGGGGCCTTCATTGTCGTTGTCTTCGGCATTGTCCAGCAGCATGGCTACAATGGCTTGGCCATTGCCACACTGATGGCTGGGGCGTTGCTGGTTTTGATGGGAGTGGCCCGGCTCGGGGCCGTGATCAAATTTATCCCCTACCCAATGACCGTAGGCTTTACCAGCGGCATCGCCTTGATCATCGCCACAACCCAGATCAAGGATTTCTTCGGGCTCACCATTACCTCGACTTCCTCGGAATTTATCCACAAACTGGCTGACTACGCCCATCATTTCGATAGTTTAAATGTCTATGCCCTGCTGGTCGGCGGAGTTTCTCTGGTCACCATCCTGCTTTGGTCGAAAGTCACCAGAAGGATCCCTGGCTCCATTGTTGCCATTGTCCTCGCCACGACCCTGGTCCACCTGTTTGACTTGCCCGTAGCAACGATCGGTTCCGAGTTCGGCAGTGTGCCGAATATGTTGCCTGCGCCGAAACTTCCCCATTTTGAATGGGAGATGATCCCCCAATTAATCTCCCCGGCGTTGACCATTGCGCTCCTGGGTGCCATAGAGTCGCTGCTATCTGCGGTTGTCGCCGACGGGATGACCGGAACACGGCACAGATCAAATATGGAATTGGTTGCGCAGGGCGTTGCCAATCTTGCATCTCCGCTATTTGGAGGCATTCCCGCAACCGGTGCTATCGCTCGGACGGCTACCAATATCAAGAACGGTGGCAAGACCCCTGTCGCGGGATTGATCCATGTTGTTACGCTCCTTTTGATTATGTTTTTCTTTGGCCGCTGGGTCACCCTGATTCCAATGGCCTGCCTTGCGGCAATATTGCTGGTCGTTGCCTATCACATGAGCGAATGGAGGCACTTCCTTATGCTGCTACGATCACCAAGGTCCGACATTCTGGTCATGTTGACGACCTTCGGACTCACGGTCTTTGTCGATCTAACGGTCGCCATTGAAGCAGGGGTGGTGTTATCAGCCATTCTGTTCATGAATCGCATGGCTAACGCGACGGAATTTCGCAGCATAACCAGTGAAGTTAACGAGGACTATGAGGAGCTCGACGAGGCACCGATAACTCTGATGCAGATTCCAGATGGAGTCGAAGTGTTTGAAATATATGGACCATTTTTCTTCGGGGCGGCCAATGTCTTCAAGGATAAACTGAAAATCATCAAAAACCCTCCCAAGGTTCTTATCTTGCGCATACGGCATATATTAACCATCGATGCCACCGCATTAAGGGCTCTTGAGGATTTGTTGGATAAAACCCGCAGAGAAAAAACCGTGCTATTGCTTTCTGGTGTGCAACCCTCATTGAGGGGGCCATTGGAGCGGGCAGGGTTGATTAGTAAGATCGGCCCGGAGTGCGTTTTTTCTCATATCACCGAGGCGCTTGAAGGAGCAAAAAAACTGCTTAGCGTAAATTGAGTCGACATAGACGCATTATCCGCGTTTGGGATTGACCTCAGTGGGCAGGGAGGCCCTGGGCGGTTATATCTACAAAAAAAGCGGCCCCGCCAGAAATGGCAGGGCCGTCTTTTTTACGTTACTGCTTATCGAAATTACCGGAGTGTCTAGAGCTCTGGTTGTGCTTCAGTATCCGGCAACCTTTAGAAGCTGGGGTCTGCGATCTCCTGTTTCGCAGGCAGGGTTTTTGAACCTTAACCAGAGAGGCCCTTTAAATCAAATCAGGACAGGCGCTCACAACCGGATCCAGCGTTTCATGCATGGCTCTCGGAATTTCGGTAGCGGCAGGACTCTTCTCTGGCTTTGGAAAACCTTGAAAGCGCCTGTACGGTCCCGGGACGATTCTGGGCACAAACGCCATCCGGTCTCCGGGTCGTATCACCTGGTTGAGGTCAGAGGAGATATGATTGCAATAAATGTAACCGATTAATTCAAGTGGCAGGTTCAGGTCGCGGCCGATATCTCCGGCTTTGCGACCTTCCGGGGGAAGGGTGATTTCGATCGATGGCTTTAGGCCCCGATCCCTTCTCAGGGTGTGTAGGGCACCAAACATCAAGACTGTCGTGGATTGCTTCATGTGCATGACCGACCTCCTTTTTTCGTTGGGGAAGGCCCGGATCGGCACGGATTGCCGGACCGATACCTTCTGCTTAGCCAAACGGCTTTTGGTGGTTTATTCGCCGCTCAATCTCAACTGGAGACGGGTCGTGGAGGCAGGTGGATGATTTTTCGAGGTTGGTGGCGACGAAAATCCGGGGCTCGATGAATATTGCTGCAGCCCCTCATCTCTTGAAGTTGTTTTACATGATGTCCTGAGGCTAAGAGGCCTGCGGTTCGGGGGATTTTTTCTCAGGAGAATCACGAGCCTTCAACCCTACGGGGATGGCCGGTACTGCCAGCAGTTCCTTAACGTTATCCTGGTCCATACCCCGGAGCGCGGAGCCATCCCACTGAGAAAATGTAACTGGGCATCCCGCCAGAATCACTTCAACGTAAGCTTGTTTCGCGGTTTTCATTTCTACCTCCCATCCGCCACACCCCTTGGCCCATAAGTCCACCGAGATTAGTCGTTTTCTTAGCGGTTCCCCTTTGGGATAAAAAAGCACAGAAATAGTACTACCTGCCCAAACAAACACGCTCTTAGTCGACTTAAGTAGCCCTCCCGAAAGTGCACATGTGGTAATAATTCCCCTATCGATTCAAAGTGTACCGCAACATTCTTTCATGGCAAGGAAAAAATCTGCAGCTTTTCGAGGTGTTACTTTGACACTGTTACTTGGCCGAGTTTTTTTGGGGGGACAGGAGCAATATTGAGAGACACGGTCACAAGTGAAAGCAATAAGACCAGGGAGTTTTCATATATCTAAAGGAATTTTGATGGAGACCGGATGTCTAATAAATCACTCATTCCAGAACAAAATAAGCCTCAGCCTGTTTATGCGGGCTGAGGCTTTCTTATATGTTGGCCGACAATGTAATCCCTGTTTTGCCTTAGGATAAATCGAATTGATCGTTGTTCCAATAATCTAGATTCAGCATTTTGAGAACCAATCTGAAGAACATTGCTTGAATCTCATAAATTTGTGAGTGTAGAGACATAAGCAGGGTAGCGGGTTTGAATCAGTTTACCTGGCTGCGGCTGACCGTTCGCATGGTGACAAACTCCTCGGCGCTGGTCGGATGGATGCCAATGGTCTGATCGAAGATCGATTTTGTTGCCCCGGCCTTTAAGGCAATCGCAATTCCCTGAATAATTTCCCCGGCCTGTTCTCCTGCCATATGTACCCCGAGCACCCGATCGCTGATGGGATCAACCAGTAATTTCATCAACACACGCTCGCCGCTACCGCTCAAGGCATGTTTTAGGGAGCGGAAATTAGCAGTGTAGATATCGATAGTTGGATATGTCTCAACCGCCTCAGCTTCGGTCAGGCCGACGGTACCGATATTCGGTTGGCAGAATACTGCTGTCGGGATCAAACTGTAGTCAAGCTTTTCGGTTTTACCCCGGTAGAGATTTTTCACCAGAACCATCGCTTCAGCCAAAGCAACCGGGGTCAACTGCATCCGGTCAATCAGATCTCCCAGCGCATAGATCGATGGTACGGAGGTCTGAAAATAATCATCCACTGACACTGCGCCCGATTCAGTCATTTTTACGCCGGCCGAGGGTAAATTCAGCCCTGCAATATTCGGTGTCCGGCCGGTTGCATACAAGGCACAATCGGTTTCGACGGTAGTCCCATCTGCCAGGGTTGCTACCAAGCTATTATTTCCTAATTTTTCAATAGTTGAGATGTCCGAGTTAAAGTGTAGTTTGATCCCTTTGCCGCGCATTTGTTCCGCGACAAATTCACGGATTTCCCGGTCAAAGCCACGCAGGAAAAGTTCTCCGCGATAGAGTTGCCTGACCTCAACCCCCAGGCCATGAAAAATACCGGCGAATTCAGTTGCAATGTAGCCGCCGCCGACAATCAGCATCCGTTTTGGCAGCTGTGCTAGATCGAAAATCTGATCTGAACTCAGAACATGCTCGTTGCCGGGAAATTCAGGAATAAATGGCTGACTTCCGGTTGCCAGCAGGATTCTCTCTGCACGGTATTGTTTGCCAGCGACTTCAATCTGCTGCGGACCCAGCAGGCGGGCGGTCCCTTTTATCAGCTCTGCCCCGGACTTTGCCAAGGTTTCTTCATAGAGGCTGTTGAGTTTGGCGATATTAGCTGATTTGTTGTCGCGCAATGTCGCCCAATCGAAGGTTGGCTGCTGGCTTTGCCAGCCGAAGCCCCTGGCCTCAGCGAAGCCAGCACCGTATTCGGCGGCATGGACGTAGAGTTTTTTCGGTACGCAACCCAGATTGACGCAGGTGCCGCCGGTACGGCTCTGTTCGGCAACCGCAACCCGCACGCCTTCGGCTGCGGCCATGCGTGCCGTTCGTACTCCGCCGGATCCGGCACCGATGACAAACAGATCATAGTCGTAGTCTGACATGCCTTCCTCCTTGAGTATTTATTGCTTGCAGTAATTCAACCGACTTCCTGATACTCCCGAACCCTGAACTGAACTCCGATTTCTTCAGCGACCCGTCGACAGGCAGCAATGTCGACACCCGGATAGGTGACTGCGCTGGCGGTGACTTCAGGGATGTATTCTGTGGCTTGCTGCAAAAAATCTTTTACCGCTTGGTAACTCTGTTCGCCGTAACTGGACTGACAGAGTTGCTGATATTCAGCCGAGGTTGCTGAATTGAGGGAGATCGAAATGGCATCAACCAGCCCTTTGAGTTCCGGCAGGATATTGCGACCATGCACAAGATTGGCTTGGCCGTCGCTGTTGATCCGCACCTGTACGCCCTGCTGTTTTAGCCAGCTGGCCAGTTGCTTGACAACCTCCAATCGCAGCAGTGGCTCCCCGTAGCCGCAGAAGACCACTTCCGCATACTTTCTTGGGTCACCGACCGCCTGTTTGATTTCCTCGAATGAGGGTTCATGGTCCAATTTTAACTCATGCCCTTTGACGACGAAATCGTCGAATTTAGCGCAGAAAATACAGCTGTTGGTGCAGCGATTGGTAATGTTCAGATAGAGCGAATTGCGAATCTGGTAAGCGATTTTGCTGCTTTGGTCGATACTGCCGATGCCGAACAGGTCGAAACAGTTGCGGCTGGTCACCCGCGCCACATCTGCAATCGACAGCCCCTTGATGTCTGCGACCTTTTCAGCTGTGTAGCGAACATAGGCGGGCTCGTTGCGTTTGCCACGAAACTGCTGCGGGGTCAGATAAGGACAATCGGTTTCGACCAGCATCCGATCGACCGGAATCGCTTTGACCACTTCGCGAGCCGCGTCATTTTTAGGGTAGGTGATGGTCCCCGGAAAGGAGAGATAAAAGCCGAGTTCGAGGCACTTTTTCGCCATCTCCAGGTCACCGCTGAAGCAATGCAGTACCCCGCCGACCGCTGCGGCACCTTCTTCCTGCAAAATCTGTAAAACTTCATCGTGGGCATCGCGATCATGGACAATGATCGGTTTGCCGACTTGCTTCGCCAGGCGGATCTGCTGGCGGAAGGCGGTACGCTGAATATCGCGCGGCGAGCGGTCGCGAAAAAAGTCGAGACCGATTTCGCCCAGTGCGACCACCTTAGGTCGGGCAAGCAGTTCTCGCAGCTGCAACAAGCTTTGTTGGTTGATTTCGTTGGCATCGTGCGGGTGAACCCCGACCGATGCGTAGATATGCTCGTATTTCAGTGCCAGGGCGACGCTGGCGGCGGAGCTCGCTAGATCGCAACCTACCGTCAGGATATGGCTGATGCCGTTGTCGAGGGCGCGTTGAATACAGTCCTGACGATCATTGTTGAAATGACTGCCATCAAGGTGGGCGTGGCTGTCGACCAGTGTGGGGAGTGGTGTTGACATCTGAACTCTTCTCCAAAAAAGAACGGGGCGCCACAGAGCGCCCCGAAGAAGTGACCTTATTCCTCTTTATGTTACTCGGTTTCAATCCGTGGGAAAAGGGGGGCGGCTTTTTCAATCTGCACACCCGGTAGCAGTTCGCCCCATTGGTCCTGCCCTTCAAGCGACAGGTTGCTCCTGTCGCAGCCGAGAATCTCGAATATCTTTGCCCCGGTCTCCGGCATGTAGGGAGCAATCAGCAGGGCGATGATGCGGATCCCTTCCAGCAGGTTGTACATCACCGTACCGAGCTGCTCCCGCTGCGCAGGATCTTTGGCCAGAGCCCAGGGAGCGGTATCATCGATATATTTGTTCCCGGCGGAAATCAGCTCCCAAATACTCATCAGCGCTTTGTTGAACGCCATCTCATTGAGCTGTTTATCGACTGTCTGCAGAGCCTTCGGGAAGCGATCAATCAGCGCCTGATCGGTTTCGCTCAATGGCCCAGGTTTAGGTAGCTCACCTTGAAAGTATTTGCCGAGCATAGCGGTGGTGCGGCTGACCAGGTTCCCCAGATCGTTAGCCAGGTCGGAATTCACCCGATTGACCAGCGCGCTGTGGGAAAAATCGCCATCCAGGCCGAAGGGAACTTCACGCAGCAAAAAATAGCGGATCGCATCGACACCGTATTTGTCGACCAGCATGTTTGGTTCGACCACGTTGCGCAGGCTTTTGCTCATCTTCTGGCCTTCGACGGTCCACCAGCCGTGCGCGAATACTTTCTCTGGTAGGGGCAGGCCGGCCGCCATCAAAAAGGTCGGCCAGTAGACGGCATGAAAGCGCAGAATGTCCTTGCCGATGACATGAACGGCTGGCCAGAACTTTTCGAAGTTCCCATCTTTATCCTCCGGATAACCAAGCGCGGAGATATAGTTGGTCAGGGCGTCGAACCAGACATAGAGGACATGTTTTTCGTTACCCGGGACCGGAATCCCCCAGGAGAAGGAGGTCCGAGAAATCGACAGATCACGCAAACCTTCCCGGACAAAGCTGAGAATTTCGTTACGCCGGGATTTCGGCTGAATGAAGTCAGGGTTCTCCTCAATGTATTTAATCAGTTGATCCTGGTACTTACTCATTTTGAAGAAGTAGGATTCTTCTTTGAGCTTCGAGGTCTCCCGGCCGCAGTCGGGGCAGGTGCCGTCAAGCAGTTGGGTTTCCGTCCAGAAGGTTTCGCACGGCGTGCAGTACCAGCCTTCGTAGTAGCCGAGATAAATATCGCCGGTTGCTTCGATTTTTTTGAACTGCTCGCAGACGGTATGCTTGTGACGTTCCTGGGTGGTGCGGATAAAGTCAGTATGCGAACAGTTCAGCTTGTCCCAGAGCGCTTGAAAGCGTTTCACCACCCGGTCGGCCAGCTCTAGCGGGGTTTCGCCGTTGGCTTTGGCAGCGGTTTCCACCTTTTGGCCGTGTTCGTCGGTGCCGGTGAGAAAAGCGACTTCGTAACCGCGAGAACGCTTGTAGCGGGCCAGCACGTCGCAGGCCAGGGTGGTGTAGGCGTGGCCGATATGCGGGACGTCGTTGACGTAATAGATCGGCGTGGTGATATAAAAATGCTTAGCCATGAACAGCGCTCCTAATCTTAGATAACAATATTTTAAATGAAATTCAGGAAGTTTTTTCCGGCTGATTGGGCCGGTTCTGCCGTCGTTTTGGTCTGCGCCGATTGCGGCGCCGGCGGTTCTGTTCCTGCCCTTCAGGTTTGTCGGTTTTGGTTTCAGCCTGAAGCTTGGTTTGTTCTGGTTTGGGTGCTGGCTTCTGGGCCGGTTTAGACTGATCCTGTGGCCTTTCCTGTGGTGCTTCTGCCGGGCGACTACTGCGTTGACTGCGGTTGCGGCCACTGGGGCGGCGATTGCGCTGTGGGGTTTTTTTGTCCTGCTCGTCAGCCTGTTTTTCCGTCTGCTTGGCTGGCGCTCTGGCAGGTTTTCTCTGGGGGGATTGTGGTTGGTCGGTCGCGCATTTGTCCACCCCTTTTTTCATTTCATCCAGGGTGATGCTACAGCGCTCACCATTGGCACAGCAGACAGTCATCTTCTGGGCCAGAACGTCGACCGCGATCACCTCGGCCGAGCCCGAATCCATGGGGATCTTTTTGCCGCATTTTGGCAGGTTTTTTCTTAGTTCGTTATAGGTTTCGTATTCGTAAGCCAAGCAACAGAGCAGGCGGCCGCACTGGCCGGAGATCTTACTTGGATTCAGCGCCAGCCCCTGGGCTTTGGCCATTTTCACCGAAACCGGGGCAAAGTTACGCAGGTAGGAGCAGCAACAGAGCTCGCGACCACAGATGCCGATGCCGCCAGTCAGCTTGGCCTCGTCACGGACGCCGATCTGGCGCATTTCGATCCGGGTGCGGAAGTGCTGGGCCAGATCACGGACCAGTTCACGGAAGTCGACCCGTCCATCAGCGGTAAAATAAAAGATGATTTTCGAGCCGTCGTAGAGATATTCGGCCCGGACCAGTTTCATCTCCATTTTCCGCTCGGCAACCCGGACTTTGCAGAATTTCAGGGCTTCTGCTTCTCGTTGACGATTGCTTTCAGACATGGCCAGGTCATTTTCTCCCGCCAGTCGTTGGACCGCTTTTAACTTTGGCGGGGCTTCCTGCGGGGTAATTTCCCGGATCTGATTGATGACAGTGCCTAGAGCACGGCCGCGTTCCGTCTCCACGATCACTTGATCACCAGGCACCAGTTCCAAGTCGCGGGCATCGAAGTCGAACATTTTGCCGGCAGTGTGAAAGGAGATACTGACGATGCGTAATTTATCCATGTATTGATTTTCCTTTTATCGGTTCAGTAGCCAGGATTCACTGCTCAGGCCGCATTCATGCGCAGCAGCATGATTTCCATGGCCAGTTGCCGATTGACATTCCGTTGCAGGTGATAGCGACCGGTCTCCAGGGCACGCAGCTTTTGCAGCAGACTTTCGGTGGTTTCCTGTTCAAGATGACGGTGCAGAGCTTCCTGCAGGTCCTGATTCACCAGGTCGGTTTGCGGTCGCCCATGTTTCAACAACAGCAGGTCGCGGTAAAATGCCTGAAAAATCTCCAGGATATCAGGCAGGATATCTTTATCCCCGGCAAGTTCCTCCGCCAGCTTAAAAAGCGGAATAATGCTGCCGGAAGACAGGGCGGAGAGTGACCGGATCAGTTCGCGACGGCGCTCGAGGTATAATTCGCGATTCTGACCCAGGGCTTTTTTGAAGCTGCCGTCTGAGAGTGCCGCCAGGACATTCGCTTGAACTTCGTCCAGCTCAAGGCGGTTGGCTAATACTTCTGCCAGGCGTTGTTTCGGCAGCCGCTGAAAGGGTAGCCGTTGACAGCGAGAGCGGATCGTCGCCAGCAGGCTTTCGGGACGGCTGCTGAGCAGGATGATCAGGGTGTGCGGCTGGGGCTCTTCCAGGGTTTTCAATAACGCATTGGCGGCCGCTGGGTTGAACTGTTCGGCGCCATCGATCAGGCAGATTTTATAAATCCCCTCCAGCGGCTTCAGCGCCAGTTCTTTTTGCAGATTACGCACCTGATCGATCTTGATCGTAGCACCATCCGCATCGAGCAGGTGGATATCGGGATGATTGTTGTGATCGACTTTACGGCACGGGGTGCAGTCCCCGCAGCCGGTTCCGGTTTCACACAGCAGCGACCGCGCCATTGCCAGAGCCACGAGCCGCTTGCCGATGCCATCCGGCCCCTCAAACAGATAGGCATGAGCGATCCGCCGGTTGCTCAGTGCCTGGCGCAGGATATTTTTCTGTCGCTCATGGCCGATGATGCTGTCGAAGGTCATGGTGCTGAGTTCCGCGCAGTTAAGAATTGCGCAATCAATTCAACGATACGCACGGCAATCTGCTCTGGGGTTTGCTCGGCGGCAATTGTCCGGAAACGTTCGGGCTCGGCAGCGGCCAGGGAAAGGTAGCCGTGGCGGATGCGGCGGTGAAACTCCAGTGCTTCACGCTCAAAGCGACCTTCGGAGCTGTCCTGCTGGTCGATTTCACGTTGTCGTGCCCGGCCAAGTCCGATCTCTACCGGCAGGTCGAACAGCAGGGTCAGGTCCGGGGTGCAATCTCCGGCTGCCAGACGGTTCAATTGAATAATCAGTTCGCGATTCAGACCGCGCCCCTCGCCCTGGTAGGCGAGGGTGGCATCGGTGAAACGATCACAGAGCACTATTTGCCCCTTCTCCAGGGCTGGCTTGACCACCTCTTCGACATGCTGAGCCCGTGCTGCAGCATACAGCAGCAGTTCCGTCCGAGGCACCATCTTAGCATTGTCCGGGTGTAACAGGATGCTGCGAACCTGGTCTGCGATTGGGCAGCCGCCCGGTTCGCGGGTCAGCAATACCTGGTGGCCGGCGGCTTCAAGGCTGGTGCCGAGGCGCTGGATCTGGGTGGTTTTTCCCGAGCCTTCGATCCCCTCAAAGGTGATAAATGCTGCCATCAGTTGCTGGTCCGATTGTGGTCTGAGGTTGGCGGCGGCGACCGAAGAGTCAACCACGCCACTTAAAAACGCCCATTATAGGGAAACAGCGGCGGCCGAATCAAGTTTAAAGGCTGAGCTTGCTGGATGTTTACTCGGTAAACGAATTGAACTGGCGGGGGCTTTTCTATATACTCCGCGACATCATTTCCCTCGGATGGAGAAATACCCTGTGAGTTTTTCACCAGAAAGCCTCGAAACAGCTTTAAGTTATAGCTTTAAGCAGCCGCAATTACTGATACAAGCCTTGACGCATAAATCTTTCAGTAATGAACAGGCCGATGATGTCCTGCATAACGAACGGCTTGAATTTCTCGGCGATGCCGTGTTGGAACTGGCGGTCAGCGAATGGGTCTTCCGCCAGTATCCAGATATCCCGGAAGGGGGGTTGACCCGGATCCGGGCAGAAGTTGTCAGTGAAAAGGGACTGGCGGCGATTGCGCGCGCTCTGGACTTGGGAGCGGGGCTGCGTTTGGGCAAAGGGGAGCAGAAAAGTGGTGGGCGAGAGAAACCGAGCCTGCTGGCAGACGCCCTGGAAGCCTTGTTGGGAGCGATCTACTGCGATGCCGATTTTGTCACGGTCTGCCGAGTCGTTGAACACTTATTTGCCGATGCTATTGCCCAATCGGCCCAGAGTCGTTACGGAACCGATTATAAAACCCGCCTGCAGGAACGTTTGCAGGCTCTTCATGGCTGCTTGCCACAATATCTCCTGGTGCGGGTTTCCGGGCCTGACCATGAACGGGTTTTCTCGATGGAAGTCCGGTTTGATGATAAGCTGCTTGGTAGTGGCCGCGGACCGAGTAAGAAACGCGCTGAACAGCAGGCTGCTGCCCGTGCCCTTGATCACCCGCTACTGCGGGAACAGTGAGATGGAATGACCGAAAACAATTTCAAGTCTGGCTTTGTCGCCATCGTTGGCCGACCGAATGTCGGCAAATCGACCCTGCTGAACCGTATCCTTGGGCAGAAGATTGCCATTACTTCAAACAAGCCGCAGACCACCCGGAACCGAATTCTCGGGGTGCATAATTTTACCGGCGGGCAAGCGTTGTTTGTCGATACGCCGGGAATCCACAAGCCGAAGGGGAAGCTGAACCGCTTTATGGTCGATCAGGCGATCAGTACTATCTCCGATGTCGACCTGGTGCTATTTCTGGTCGAGGCGGATGATCGCCCGGGTGGCGGTGACGAATATATCCTCAAGTTACTTGAGCGGGCCGGTACGCCGGTCTGCCTGGTGATCAATAAAATCGATCTGGTTGAGCCACCCAGCCTGCTGCAGCTGATCGAAGCCTATGCAGAGCGTTTCAGCTTTAAAGAGGTGGTGCCGATTTCCGCCGAGAAGGGTGATGGGGTCGAACGGTTGCTCGGCGCCATTGAGCCCTATCTGCCGCAAGGGCCGCAATACTACCCCGAAGATATGCTTACCGATCAGCCGGAACGCTTTATCGTTGCTGAAATGGTGCGCGAAAAGGTGATGCGCCGCACTAGCGAAGAAATCCCCTACGGGGTGGCAGTGCAGGTCGAAACCTTTGAAGAAAAGCCAGAGAAGAATCTGGTGGTGATTCAGGCGACCATTCATGTGGAACGGGACAGCCACAAAAAGATCATAGTCGGCAAAGGCGGGCAGATGATCCGCAAACTCGGTCAGGATGCGCGCAGGGAAATCGAACGGTTTCTCGGCACCCGGGTGTTTTTGGAACTGTTCGTGCGGGTTGATAAGGATTGGAGCCAGAGTGAGCGGATGCTCCGCGAACTCGGCTACGAATAAATAAGCGTCCAATACATCCCGCCTTAAGCCCGCTGGCGGCGATGCTGTGCTGCTCAAATGCTCACATACTGGTGTATGCTGCGCTTCTGCGCTGCTCGTGCCTTGTCCGCAGACTTAAATCGGGCGTGCTGAACCCTTATTGCCATTAAAAAAATTAAGCGTTGCTTGGAAAGTAAAAAGCCGAATGTTACCTGTTGTTGCCATCGTTGGTCGACCGAATGTCGGCAAATCAACCCTGTTTAACCGGATCCTTGGCCATCGCAAAGCGATCGTCGAGGATTTCCCCGGGGTCACCCGGGATCGGAATTACGCTGAAGTGACCCGCTTTGAACGGCCATTTCTGCTGATCGATACAGGAGGATTCGAGCCGGCCAGTGAAGAGCGGCTGCTGATGCAGATGCGTGAGCAGTCGCAGTTGGCGGTTGAAGAGGCGGATATTATCTTTTTTGTCATGGACGTACGCGATGGACTGACGCCATCGGATGAAGACGTTGCCAAGCAATTGCGAAAGGTTGAAAAGCCGGTCTTCTTTTTGATCAACAAGGTTGATGGTGATAAGCAGGAAATGGCCGCGGCGGAATTTTATGCTTTGGGGATTGAGAAATTATATACCTTGTCGGCCGAGCATGGTCGTGGTGTGAATGACCTGATAGACGAGCTCGAAGAACTGCTGCCGCCTGCTCCGGACCCGCAGGAAAAAGAGAATGAAATCCGCCTGGCGGTGATCGGTCGGCCGAATGTCGGCAAGTCTTCGCTGGTGAATCGCCTGCTCGGTTTTGAGCGGGTGGTGGCCAATCCGACTGCCGGGACCACCCGTGACAGCATCGATACGCCTTTTGTGCATAACAATCAACGCTATGTTCTGATCGACACCGCCGGGATTCGGCGTAAGGGGAAAGTCAGCCAGGCATTAGAAAAGTTTAGCGCGGTCAATGCCTTGCGGGCGATGGATCGAGCCCATGTGGTGCTGATGGTGATCGATGCCGAAGAGGGGGTGACCGATCAGGATCTGTCAGTCGCGGGTTACGCTTATGAAAAGGGCCGGGCGCTGATTCTGGTGGTCAATAAATGGGACTTGCCGGAGAAGGATGAACGCAGCATGGGGCAGTATGTCGAGGAGGTTCGTCGCCGCTTCAAGTATCTGCCGTTCGCACCGATCCTGTTTGTTTCGGCCTTGACCGGGCAGCGGGTGGCGAAGATTGTCCCGCTGGTCGCTGAAGTGGCTGCAGAGTTTAATCTGCGTATCCCGACACCACAGCTAAACAAAGGGTTAGAAGAGTTTGTCGAGCGCAATCCGCCATCCTATGTCGGCGGTAAGCGGATCAAGTTTTACTACGCTGCGCAAGGGGCGGTAAGGCCGCCGACCTTTGTGCTGTTTACCAGCCGTCCAGATAATATTCACTTCTCCTATCAGCGCTACTTGATCAACTGTTTTCGTGAAAAATTCGGTTTTAACCGGGTGCCAATCCGGTTGCAATTTAAGGGGCGAGGAAAGCAGGCCTGAAAATCCAACAAAACCTTTACTCCGAGTGGCTTCTTCGCTATCTTAAGTTATCCTTATAAAGATAGATTGATGGAACCTTCTTCAATACCGGCCTTAACGGCCGATTATCGACACTGCTCAGGGTAGTTGCCACTATGGGCCTAAAAGGCTATCTGGAAGATCTGGGGATCAGTGAGATCCTGCAGATTATCAGCTTAAGTAAAAAATCGGGGACCCTGACTCTGCGCGCAAAACAGCGTCAGGGCGCGATTGCTTTTCTCGATGGGCAGGTGATCCGGGCGATTTCTGACCAGGGTAGCGACAGTCTTGGGCAGCTCCTCTGCCGTCGCGGTCTCATCAGCAAAGAGCAGCTTAACCAGGCCCTTGCTCACCAGCGTTCCTTAAAAAAACACCAGCCGCTAGGGAAGATTTTAGTTAAACTTTTCCAGCTTTGCCCTGAGCAGATCGAGGTGGCTGTCCAGGAGCAGATTGAGAAAATTGTCTTTGAGTTTTTTTCCTGGCAAGAAGGGTCCTTTCATTTTCAACTCGAAGAGCAGCAGGAACTCGGCAGCCGCCTGAACCTCCTTGATTTTATGCTTGAAAAAGGCATCTGCCCACAATGGTTGGTGATCAAGAAGCAGCAATTGGGGGCTGCAGACACTGTGGATGAGGAGCTACTGCAGCAGCAGGCGCTCCAACTTGAACGCCGCACCGAGGAAAGGGATATCTGCCTGCTTAAAGGAATGCTGGCCGAGTTGGAAAATCCTTTTGCGGGTGGCGGCATTATCCTGCTGATTTTACGCTATGCCAGTGAAATCATGCAGCGGGCAGTGATGTTCGATGTGCGCGGTCGTCAGCTGATCGGTCTTGGCCAGTTTGGGCTGAGCGGGTTGTCAAACGCTGCCGATGAGATCGTTCGCAAAATCCGGCTGACTGCGGAACCCGAATCTATGTTTGGGCAGGTGTTACAGCAGCAGAAGGCGGTTTTTGGCTATCTCGGTTCCACCCAGGCGGAAAGGACCCTGCTGGAAATAATTGGCGGTAGTCGTCAGGAAGTTTTTCTCGCGCCTTTGGTCAGTGACGGTAGAGTTGTGGCGATGCTATATGGCGACAATGGTCTTGCAGGTGGCCCGATTGAATATGCACATTCTTTTGAAGTGTTTCTGTCCCAAGCCGGAACAGCTATGGAGCAGGCACTGATGCCAGTTGATGGTGTTTAATCATGAAAAAAAGTAAGCCTGAGCAGGTTAAGGCCCGGGACAGCAGCAGGGAGGCTGAGCTTTGAAAAAGATTCTGGTTGCGGATGATTCATCAACCATGCGGGCGTTGATCATATCTACGCTTGAGTCGATGGATGATTTTGAGCTGGTTGAAGCGGCCAACGGGTTTGAGGCGCTGAGAAAGTTACCTAGGGGAAAAGTCGATCTGGTGATCACCGACATCAATATGCCGGATATCAACGGCCTGGAATTGGTCAGTTTTGTGCGCAATAACCCGCTGTATAAAGAAACTCCCTTAATTATCGTCAGCACCGAAGGAAGCAGCCGAGATCGTGAAAAGGGTCTCGCGCTTGGCGCCAACGCCTACTTGGTTAAACCCTTTCAACCCGAAGAACTGCAACAGCTGGTTGCCCAGCTGCTCGACTAAAGGACTGAACCCGGATGGCCCCTCAGGCAATTGATGAGTTTCTCGCTGAAGCTGAAGAACTGCTTGAAAAGCTGAATCAAGATCTGGCCACTCTTGCCGAAGCGGCTGAAAACGGTCAGGCTAATCCTGATTTAGTGAATGGGATTTTTCGTGACGCCCACTCGATCAAAGGGCTGGCCGGAATGTTCGGCTTTGCTGATGTCGCCGAACTGGCTCACCATCTGGAAAATCTGCTCGATCATCTCCGGTTGGGGAAGGTTTCCCTCGACAACAGTTTGGTTGATTGTCTGTTCGATACCCTGGAGGGGGTGTCTGGACTGATCAGTGGCAAGGCCGAAAATCCTGAATTCAGCCAGGATTTATCGCCCTATCTGACCCGCATTGAACATCTTCTCAGTGGCCAGCCGCTCACGGAAGGTCAGGGTTTTGATACGCTGGATATTGATCCCAGCATGCTTGCGGTGCTCACAGAGTACGAAGAGCATCGGCTTCAGGAAAACCTCAACCAAGGCAAGTTTCTGCTCATTATCAAGGTCGCATTTTCGTTGATGAGTTTCGATACCGAGCTCGCCGAATTGACTGAGGCGCTCAAACAGGATGGCGAAGTGATCAGCACGCTTCCGGGAATCAATGATAATCCTGAACTGCTGGCGTTCAAAATCCTCTGTGGTTCCGACCATGCCCCCCCCCAATTGCGTCAACAACTGGACAATCCAGACCTGGAAATCGATGTCGTCGCTGCTCGTTCCGCCGTAAAACAGGGGCCACCTGCCCCAGTTGCATCCGCCGAAACGGCTCCCGGTGCAGACATCGATCTGCCGACCCCCCAAGCTACCGCCGGTGAATCGGCTGGCCAGGAAGCGGGAAGTGCCCGCTCTTTCAGCAGTTCGGTGCGGGTTGATATCGGTAAACTCGATAATTTGATGACGATTGTCGGTGAGCTGGCGCTGGCCAAAAGCGCGATTTCCCAGTTGTGCGAAGAAATGCAGTTGAACGGGGTTGCGCAGTCGCGGGAGCTTGAAAAAGCAGTGCATGTGCTCGATCGGCGCCTGAACGACCTGCAGTCCGGCGTCATGGATGTGCGGATGGTTCCGGTTCGCCAGCTGTTCGATAAAATGAACCGGATCGTGCGCCGGATGGCTCAGGAGTTGGGCAAAAAAGTAAAGGTTGAAATCTATGGCGGAGATACCGAACTGGACAAACTGATCGTCGAGGACCTGGCCGACCCGCTGATGCACATCATCCGTAATGCTCTGGATCACGGCATTGAATCGGCAGAACGCCGGATGGCGCTTGGCAAGCCGGAATGCGGTACCCTGGTTCTTTCAGCGACCCAGAAGGGCAATCATGTTGTCATCGAGGTGCGTGATGATGGCAAGGGAATTGACCCAGAGCTGTTGTGGCAAAAAGGGGTTGAAAAAGGGTTGGTTGCCGAAGATGCCAACCTCAGTCGGCAGGAGCTGTTCGGCCTGTTGTTCCACCCCGGATTTTCCACCCGTGATCAGGTCAGCGAGTTCTCCGGCCGAGGGGTCGGCATGGATGTGGTTAAGAATAACATCTCTTCGCTCTCGGGATTGATTGAGCTGGAAAGTGAAGTCGGCGAGGGGACGGTGATGAGCTTGACCCTGCCGATTACCCTGGCCATCATTAAAGCACTGGTTATTAGCGTCTGCGGGACCGATTATGCCATTCCTCTAAATTCGGTACTGGAAACCCTGATGCTGGAAGCGGACTCTATTCAGACAATCGAAGGCCGGGAAGTCATGGAGCTTCGGCAACAGACCCTGCCGCTGCTACGGATTGATCAACTGTTTCAGTTGAAAGCTGAAACCTCCCCGAAGGGCCAGTTCGTCGTCGTTGCTGGATTTGCCGACAAGCGTTTGGGGATTGTGACCGATGTTTTGCGCGGCCAGCAGGATGTGGTGATCAAGTCTCTGGGAGGGGCTTGATGTCGGTGGTCTGATCGGTGAGACCTTGCAGTTGGATGGGGTCGTCAGTGTATAAGGCCTTTTATGGGTTGAAAGATCGCCCCTTTGCCAAAACTCCTGACCCCCATTATCTGTTTTTGTCGGCCAGCCACCGGGAAGCTCTGGCGCGGCTGCAGCATGCCATTGAGGAACGGGAGATGATTCTGTTGGTCGGCGGCATCGGCTGTGGCAAAACCACCCTGTCCAGAGCTTTGCTGGATGAATTGGGTGAGCAATACCAGACTGTATTGCTCACCAATCCGCGGCTTTCCCCGTTTGAGTTTTTACAGACGCTTGCCCTGCGTCTGGGGATTGATGCGCCGGCAATGAACAAGGCGGCATTGCTTGAACAGTTGGGTTCCCGACTTTATTCGCTCTATCGGCAGCAGCGCCACCCCGTGTTGCTGATTGATGAGGCTCAGTTGGTTCCACATCGGGATATGTTCGATGAAATTCGCCTCCTGACTAATTTTCAGCTCGATGAGGTTAACCTGATTAGTGTAGTGCTGATGGGCCAGCTGGAACTGTTGAAGCGCCTGGCCCATCCCGCCTATGAACCCTTACGGCAGCGGGTCGGAATTCAATATGTACTCGGTCCGCTGCAGCCAAAAGAAATCGGGCCCTATCTGCAGCATCGGTTGCAAACTGCCGGTTGCCAGGGCCGCATATTCACCGAAGCAGCGGTGGCAGAGATCGGTCGCTGTTCGCAGGGAATCCCGCGTCGGATCAATCAACTTGCCTCTCTGGCGTTGCTGGAAGGTTTTGGTCGTCAGCAACGCCAGATCGATGCTGAAATTGTTGCCGCGGTCGCCGACGAATTGGTGGGGTTGTGAACCGCCCCTTGCTGCCAGAGAGTTTTCTGGTGCTGGTTTCTTGGTATACTCTGATTCGTTGTTTGGGGATGAAGAGACAATGGATATAGCCGAAATTCGGAAAAAAGCCCGTCAGCAGGGCGATCAGGGCACTGCAGATGCGCTCTTGGAGTCGAGGCTGCCGGTTGAATTAACGAATCCGGCAGACGGTGAAGAACAAGATTTTATACTGCCCGCAGTCCCGGTGGGTAGTGCGGCAGGCCTGCAAAGGTATTTTCCGGGGATCGAGTTGGCCAGTGAAGAAGATTACATCCAGGGCCTTTCCGGAAAAGACCATAGCACGGAAATCGAAACGGTTCGCTGGCTGACCTTTTACCTTGGCGAAGAAGAGTATGCCCTGTCGCTTGACGTGGTTCTGGAACTGATTAAACCCAGAGCTTATACCGACCTGCCGAAGGTTCCAGACTATGTCCGCGGAATCCTTTCCTTGCGTGGCGAGGTGGTTCCGGTTATCGATTTACGCCAACGGCTTCACTTAGGCTGCGGGCAGGATGAGGACTTTCAGCGAATCATTGTTTGTGAAGGTAAGAAACAATCGATCGGTTTGTTGGTTGACAGAATAACCCAGGTGGTAAGAATGCCGAAAGAATCGATCGAACCTGCACCCTTGGTTCTGGCTGAAGGGGAGCAGGATTTTGTTGCTGGGGTAGGGCGCTTTCAAGGGCGGCTGCTAATACTGCTTAACCCGAATGAAATTTTGACAATTTAGAACTTGTGCTTTTGCAGGCTACGATCCTGCTTGGTTACACATCTTCCGCCAGTTGCCATGCAATTGGCCAGGGGGCGAGATATGCAGAAAAAAATTCTGATTGTTGAAGATGAAGAGAGTTTGCTGAAACTGGAAAGTATCCTGCTGACAACCAAGGGGTATCTGGTGCAAGGGGTGACTTCTGGACTGGCGGCGCTGGAGGCGATCGATGAAGAGGCGCCGGACCTGGTCCTGCTGGATGTCATGTTGCCGAAAATGGATGGATTTGAAGTCTGCTCCCGGATCAAGCAAAATCCGGCGACCCGGCATATTCCAGTGATTCTGTTGACCGCCAAAAAAACCCCGGAGGACCTGGCGCGTGGGCAGGAAGTCGGGGCCGACAGTTATGTGACCAAGCCCTTCAAGTCGGCCATGGTGATGGAAACCATCGAATCTTTATTGAACAGGTAACGGCATGACTGAAGAGCCTCCGGATCTCGCCGTAGCTGACGGGTCGCATGCGATCAAGGTCGCCTGTTTGCGCGTTGGCAGCGAATATTACGCTCTGGATATCATGTGTATAAAGGAGATTATCCGTCCGCTGCCGATTGTTGCCGTGCCTAAGGCGCCCGCCTACGTCGATGGAGTGATTAATCTGCGCAAAGCGGTGATACCGGTCGTTGACCTGCGCCGCAGATTCGGCATGCCGGCGGTCACGGAAGGTGAAAAGCAGCAGCGTATCGTGATTTGCGCCATTGATGGGAAAATTGTTGGCCTGCTGGCAGATGAAGTGACCGAGGTCCGCAGTTGCCGCCAGGCTGATGTGCGCCCGACACCTTATTTTCTTTCCGGACCTGAAGCCGATTTTTTTCCAGGGGTCTGTCGCTCGGGGGAGCAGTTGATGATGCTGCTCGACCCGCGCAAGCTGCTGGGGAGTCAGGCAGCCATCGATATGCGCCAGAGCCTGCAACCATCCTCTGGCGAAGGCCATTGATTATTGATGGTTGTCATTTGCCCGCATTGCCAGAGAGCTTTACGCCTTAATTCGGGCCTCTTGGGTAACTCAGTTCTCAGGTTGCGTTGCCCTGATTGTGCCCAGCAATTCAAAGCGCGAGCAGGTGGCGCTGCTGCTACCATCGCTTTAATCGCTCATCCAGATCCGGTGGTCTGCCGGCAGATCATGGAACGTTTGCAGCTTTTGGATATCGCAACAAAAACCTGTCAGGACCGAGTGCAGGTTTCTCAACAATTGATTGCTGGTAAGAGGGATATCTTGTTTTTGGATGTCGCTTTCTCAGGTATGTTTCCCTTCGATTTGATTGAAAAGGCCAAAGCTCAGCAGACGAAGGTTGTTCTCCTGCCTTCTGTCTATAATCGGACGGCCTATAAAAAAAAGCCGGGTTCGTTGTACGGAGCGGATGCTTATTTGGAGTTGCATCATATCGGTGATCAACTCCTCGGGCTGTTTGCAGAATTGGTTCCTGGTTATCGAAAGCAGGTTGCCCGGCTTGGTCGAACCGCGATTCAAATCGGAGAAAGACCGCTTCGGCAGACCGAGTTGCAGGCGCAGGCATGGGAATTGGCCCAGCTGCTGGTCGCCGATATTACTTTTTATCATCAGGAACGTTTTCAGCAGGCGGTCACAGAAGGCTTCGCACTGAGGCTGTTTGCCGATGAGCTCAGCGAGGGGCGACGCCTGCTGTACGAACGCTTGCCGATCGCCGCTGAGCTTGAGCAGGATATCATTGAGGATGCTTTTAAGAGTCTTTGTGAACACTACCGGCGGAATGCCAATAAAAGTTGAGGGTTGAATAAAATTATGGAGCAGAAGCTGACGCAAACGGATCTGCAGACAATGCTGAATGCAGAACAGGTGGAAACCCGGCTGGAAGCCGTGCGTGCGTTTAAACAGATTGCGGAATTTCCTGAGTCATTGTTCGTCAAGGCGTTGGGAGATAATGACTGGCGGGTGCGAAAAGAGGCTGTTCTTTGGTTTCTGCAGCTGCCGGAGGCCGCGAGCCGTAACACCATTCTGCTCGAGCAGCTACAGCATCCGGAAAACGCCGGTTTACGGAATGCTGCTATCGAAATTCTGATCAGTTTGGGTCGTCAGGCGATCCCCGATTTGACCAGCGAATTGCCGCGCGCCAATGCCGAGGTAAGAAAATTTATCGTTGATATTCTTGGAGAAATTGGCAGTCTTGGCGCCATTCAGCATCTGTTGCCGGTGCTGCAAGATGAGGATGAAAATGTTCGCTATGCAGCAGTGGAAACGCTGGGGAAATTACGTGCAATTGACGCAGTGGAGCCATTGCTTGAACTGTTGAAAAGCGCTGATACCGGTCTCGCCTTTACCGTTTTTGCCGCGCTCTCATCGATCGGAGCCGGGGTTCCAGCCAAACCACTGCTGGGCTATTGCGCAGACCCGCTGTTGCGAAAAACAGTTTTTAACTGCCTGGGGAAAATTGGTGATCCAGATGGAATTCAGTCGCTATTCGAAGGCTTGGCAGATCCTTTGCGCAAGGTCCGTGAGGCGGCAGTTTTAGGCCTGGGGAGTTTAATTCGGCAGGTGGATGATCAGGTTTTGCTGGAAGCATTTAAAGGGCAGAGTCTGCAGGCTTGCCAGCCGCTCATAGAACTGCTGACACATCAGGATGGGCAAATGCGTGCTGCGGCCAGCCAGATTCTCAGCCTGTTCCCCAGTCCCGAGGTGATTGATCAGCTGTTGCCCCTGCTGGCTGAAGAACGACTGCGTGCTGATCTGTTGGTCGCTTTCCGGCGGATTCCGAAGGCCTTGTTTTACGGCCTTTTTGCCGCCGATTTGTCCATCAAAGACGCAGCCCCAGTAGCCCTCGAGCTGCTAACGGCTGAAGATCCGCAGCTGCGGTTTGCGGCAGTAATGACCCTGGGGAAAATTGGCCAGGTTTCTGCCGCTGCATTGCTGGGTGATCGCTTAAACGATGACCTGCTGGAGATCAAGGAAGCTGCCGTCGAGGCACTGCAACAGTTAGCAAGACTCGATGCTGAGGTTGTTGTGCGGTGCGTTTGCCCTTACCTTGAGTCTGCCGATGCCCAGCTGAGGATGCTGGTTGTGCGCACCCTCGGCCAGCTTGATTCCACCGCAGGCGAGGATTGTTTATTGATGGCGCTGAAGGATTCGTCAGCGCAGGTGCGCTGTGAGGCTCTGCGTGGTTTGAATGGTGGGAATTCGCAGCGGCTTTTTTCTGGGCTAACGCTGGCCCTGACCGATGAGGTCGCTGATGTCCGGCGCTTGGCCGCAGAGGCGCTGGGTGTTTTTCCCGCCGATCAGGCCAACCTGGTTCTTGCGCACGCTGGTGAAGATTCCGATCCCTGGGTCCGCATGGCTGCGATCAGTGCTTTCCGCGAAGGTGAGCCGCAGCAACTGCAAGCCGTCATCGACCGCGGCCTGGCCGATCCGGTTGGGCTGGTGGTGATTGCCGCGCTGGAAGCCGCCCTGGGCCTGTTACCGGGATCTGCCGCGGTAAAATTCCTGGCGGCCTTGGATCACCAGGACGAAGAGGTGGTCAGGACCGCAACCCGGTTGCTGGTGGCGGTTGGAGATGCTGAATCGGTGCTGGCCGATCCCCGTTCACCGGTGCGACTCTATGCCCTGGCCGAGATCGCACAGGCTGATATCGACACCTGGAGGCCCTTGCTGGAAAAGCAGCTTAGTGCTGAAGTCGATCCCGCTGTGCGTAGCGAACTCGAGCAGCTTTTGCGTCGCTCTGTTGAGGGCTAGCGCATGTTTACCTTTCAGCCAGATATAAAGATGGATGCTGACGAATTTCGACAGATTCGCGACTTCATCTACGATTACTGCGGCTTGCATTTTGACCTTGAAGCCAAATATATGCTGGAAAAACGGCTGAATAAGCGGTTACGGCACCACGATTTGTCCTGTTTTAAAGACTACTACTATCAACTGCGTTACAGCCGGGACAGAGATGCTGAACTGGCGATTGTTATCGACCTGCTGACGACCAATGAAACCTATTTTTTTCGGGAGGATTTTCAACTCAAAACTTTTACTGATGAAATTGTGCCAGAGCTGGTGAAAAAAAAGCGCAGGACCGGTGAGCGCAGCTTGAGAATCTGGAGCGCCGGTTGTTCGTCAGGCGAAGAACCCTATACCCTTGCCATGCTGTTGCTGCAGAATCCCGCATTGCGCTGCTGGGATATTGAGATTATTGGGACCGATATCAGTCAGCAGGTACTGGCAATTGCCCGGCAGGGGCTTTACAGCGCTAATTCCTTCCGCAGCACTGATGATTTTTTTATCCAGCGTTATTTTACTGAGCAAGGTGAAAAATTACAGATTTCCGACTCGGTTAAACGCCTGGTCACCATCAGTCATCTAAATCTGCTAGACGCCAGACGGGCTTCTTTACTCGGACCTATGGATGCTATTTTTTGTCGCAACGTGATTATCTATTTTGATCAGGCGGCCAAGCGAAAAGTCATTGCCACTTTGCATCATTCACTCCAAGCCGGCGGTTTTCTTCTGCTGGGTCACTCTGAATCGTTGATGAATATCAGTACTGAGTTCGATCTGCGCCACTTTACTCATGACATGGTGTACCAGCGGCCGGATTTATCCAGGGAGGTGCGTTGATGGTGGCTCCCGTTAAGGTCCTCATCGTTGACGACTCGGCATTCAGTCGGGTTTCGATCGGTAAAATGTTGGAAAAAACCCCGGCGATTCAGGTTGTCGGTTATGCCGTTAATGGAGAAGAGGGTCTGCGAAAACTGCTTGAGTTGCAGCCAGATGTCGTGACTCTTGACCTTGAGATGCCGCGTATGGGGGGCTTCGGCCTGTTGCGTTTGATCACCCAGAACAACCCGGTGCCGGTGATTGTGGTTTCTTCGCAAAACCAGCGGCAGGATGTATTTAAAGCTCTGGAATTGGGGGCGATCGATTTTATCGCCAAGCCGGCCCGGGCGAAAAGTTCTGATCTATATTCGATCGAGCAGGATCTGACCCTTAAAGTCTTGGAAGCGGCAAGATTGAAAGGCAAAAAGCTGCTACGCCACATTTCGGCTGGCAGCCTCACTACTAACGAGCCGGTGAAGCTTGCCAGGCCGATCAACTATCGGTCAGAAGTGCTCCTGATTGGCGCCTCAACCGGTGGGCCCCCGGCACTGCATCAACTGTTTTCTGCAATCAAGGATAAATTGCCGATTCCGGTTGCTGTTGCCCAGCACATGCCCCCCGGATTTACCCAATCTTTTGCTAATCGACTGAATGATAATTCACCGATGCATGTGAAAGAGGCTGAAGACGGTGACCGGATGCTCCCCGGCCAGGTTTTGATCTGTCCTGGCAGCAAGAATATGGAACTTGAAGAAGCTGCCGGCCTTGCCCGGGTGCGGATCGTTGATCCCCCGGAAGTGCAGATTTACACCCCTTCAGTCGACGTGCTGTTCCGTACCGGCGCTCAAGTTTATGGCGGGAGCGCGCTTGGCGTGGTGATGACCGGAATGGGGAACGATGGTGCCTCCGGGACCAGATCGATTGTGGACGCCGGAGGACGGGTGCTGGCTGAGGCTGAGGAAACCTGCGTTGTCTATGGGATGCCGAAGGAAGCCTATTTAACCGGCAAGGTTGAAAAATCGGTGCCGCTCCCACAGCTGTTGGCAGAAATAGAACTACGCTGTCGGCCTCGACGTCCCGTCAGTTAGTTTCTGTCCGGTAACGCCCAATTTTGCAATCCCTGCGCCAATCTGCGGACTTATTTGTGCGATGTACCATGTACGTCTCCGCGCAATTCCTTGATTTCCTTGGCCATGCAAAAAAATGCTCGTTTCCAAATCAGAAACGTTGCCGCAGCCTGTGACGCTGGTATTTACCCGCTCAAACTGTTACAGTGGCACCTCAATTGTTATACATGAATCAGGTTATACCTGTGCTGAGCGATGGAGTAGGGGAGATGCAGAATAGCAAAGTCTTGGTTGTCGATGATTCACCGACCATGCGCCAGTTGATCGTTTTTGCCTTGCGACGGATCGCCGGGTTGCAGATTCATGAAGCTGGCGACGGTGTGGCAGCGCTGAAAAAGTTATCAGCAGAGAGCTACGATCTGTTATTGACCGATATTAATATGCCGATTATGGACGGTTTGAAGCTGGTCAGCCTGGTTCGCAACGACCCACAATATAAGTCCTTGCCAGTGGTGGTGATTACCACTGAAGGTGCGCAGATGGATCGAGAGCGAGCCATCGCTTTAGGGGCGAACGAATACATCACCAAGCCGATTCAGACGGCGCGAATAATTGAGGTGACCAGGCAGTTGCTGGAACCGGCTGGTTAATGCTGCAGGCCAAGTCTTTAGAGGCTTGACAGTCTGTGGTGAACATGCAATAAGACGCTAATTTCACACTTTTTATGAAAAAGATCCATTTCAGGAGGCAGAGTTGTCAAAAGAAGAAGCAATCGAGGTTGAAGGGGAAGTTGTCGAGCCATTGCCGAATGCCATGTTTCGGGTCAAACTGGATAATGGTCATGTGGTGCTGGCGCACATTTCGGGAAAGATGCGGAAATATTATATTCGTATCCTGCCTGGTGATCGGGTTACCGTAGAACTGTCACCTTATGATTTGACGCGCGGTCGCATTACCTACCGGGCGAAGTAAGAATTTCAGCGTCCCGCTATGAATCTTTCTCTGGGTTAAGTGGGATAGGTGCAGGGGGGACTCTCCCCAGCAGTGATCATGATACCGGCTTGCGCCGGTTTTCGTGTATCTACTCTCTAATTTGATCCGGTGAAGATGTGACGGTCAATTCCTGCCGTTGCGGAGGAACTATGGAAAAGCAGTACGTCCCCAAAGAAGTCGAGCAAAAGTGGCAACAAAACTGGCAGCAGGCGCAAGCTTTTCGCGTTACTGAGGATTCAGAAAAACAGAAATTCTATCTGCTGGAAATGTTTCCCTATCCCTCCGGTCGAATCCATATGGGGCACGTGCGCAACTATGCCATCGGCGATGTCGTCGCCCGTTTCAAGCGGATGCAGGGCTTCAACGTCCTGCACCCGATGGGCTGGGATGCCTTCGGAATGCCGGCGGAGAACGCCGCGATCGAACATGGCACCCACCCGAAGAAATGGACCTATGAGAATATCGCCAGTATGCGCGAGCAGCTCAAGCGGATGGGCCTCTCTTACGACTGGCAGCGGGAATTTGCCACCTGCGACCCGGAATATTCCCGTTGGGAGCAGTTGATCTTCCTCAAAATGCTCGAAGCTGGTCTGGCTTACAAAAAAGCTTCCTCGGTGAACTGGTGCCCCGACTGCCAGACGGTGTTGGCGAATGAGCAGGTCGATGATGGCTGTTGCTGGCGGTGCGATAACCTGGTTGAGCAAAAAGAGCTCGACCAATGGTTCTTCAAGATCACCACCTATGCCGATGAACTGCTTAATTGGACCAATAAACTTCCGGGCTGGCCGGAGCGTGTGCTGGCGATGCAGCGTAACTGGATCGGCAAAAGCTACGGCTGTGAAATTGAGTTCCCGGTGGTTGAAAGCAAAGCAAAGATCAGGGTGTTTACCACCCGTCCCGATACGCTATTCGGTGCGACCTTTATGAGTCTGGCACCGGAACATCCGCAGGTAAAGTCGTTGGTTACCGCCGAACAGCAGGAAGAGGTGGCCAGCTTTGTCGCTCAAGTTGAGCGCCAGGACAAGCTTCAGCGCACCAGTGGTGAGCTGGAGAAGCTTGGGGTATTCACTGGTTCTTACGCCATCAATCCGCTGACCGGGGACAAAATTCCGGTTTTCCTGGCCAACTTCGTGTTGATGGATTACGGAACCGGCGCGGTTATGGCGGTCCCGGCCCACGATCAGCGCGATTTCGAGTTCGCTCGCAAGTATGAATTGGTGATTCGAGTGGTTATTCAGCCGGAAGGGGAGGTCCTGGTCGCTGAACAGATGGCTGAAGCCCACACTGGTTCTGGATTGCTCGTCAATTCTGGTCGGTTTGATGGGGTTGACAACGAAGCGGCCAAAGAACAGATTGCCGAATATCTTGACAGTCGTGGCGAAGGGCGCAAAACCATCAACTACCGGTTACGCGATTGGGGGGTTTCTCGCCAGCGATATTGGGGGACGCCGATTCCGATCATTTACTGTGATGATTGTGGTGCCGTGCCAGTTCCTGAGAAAGATCTGCCAGTGTTGTTGCCGGAAGATGTTGCGTTGACTGGTGAAGGTGGCTCGCCACTGGCCAGGCATCAGGAATTCCTGAACGTCACCTGTCCGAAGTGTCATCAGCCAGCCCGGCGTGAAAGCGATACCTTTGACACCTTTGTCGAAAGCTCCTGGTATTTTGCCCGCTATGCCTGCCCCGATTTTCAGGGCGGTCCGCTTGATAAAGAAGCCGCCAACTACTGGTTGCCGGTCGATCAGTACATTGGTGGAATCGAACATGCGGTCATGCATTTGCTTTATGCGCGCTTTTTCACCAAGGTTCTGCGTGACCTGAACATGCTCGATGTTGATGAGCCATTCACCAACCTGCTGACCCAGGGCATGGTCTGCATGGAGACCCAACGCTGTGCCGAGCATGGCTGGCTTTACCCGGAACAGATCAGCGAGGGCAGCTGTTCGCTTTGCGGTCGGCCCGCTGAATTGGGGCGCACCGAGAAGATGAGCAAGTCGAAGAAAAACGTTGTTGATCCCAATCAACTGATCGAGCAGTACGGGGCCGATACCGCACGCCTTTTTTCTTTGTTTGCAGCACCACCGGAAAAAGATTTGGAGTGGAACGAGCAGGGGGTAGAAGGTTGCGCCCGCTTCCTCGGGCGGGTCTGGCGGGCGGTTTGCGACAATCTGGAGTTGATTGCCAGGGCCGAGGTTGCCAGCAACGCCGAAGGCAGTGCTGTAGATTTGCGCCGGAAAACTCATCAAACAATCAAAAAGGTCACGGAAGATATCGACGGCCGCTTTCACTTCAATACGGCGATTGCGGCGGTGATGGAACTGGTAAACGCAATCTATGCATTCAAGGCTGGCCAGGACCATCCTGAGGTCTTACGTGAAGCTCTTGAAACGGTGGTGCGTCTGCTCAACCCATTCGTGCCACACGCCAGTGAAGAACTTTGGCAACTGCTCGGCCACAGTCAGAGTGTTGAGGCCGCCGGCTGGCCTGCTTTTGATGCCACCGCCCTGGTCGCCAACGAAATTACCCTGGTGGTGCAGGTGAACGGCAAGGTCCGTGGCAAGGTCGAGGTGCCGGTTGCTGCGGAAAAAGGCGAATTGGAGGCTGCCGCCCAAACCGATCCAAATGTGCAGAGATTTATCGAAGGCAAGCAGGTAAAAAAAATAATCATCGTGCCGAAGCGGTTGATCAACATCGTGGTGTCTTGATGCGAAATCTGCTGAGCTGCATGTTGCTGCTTTGCTTAACCGCCTGCGGCTATAACTTTGCCGGCCAGGGGGAGCTGCCGGGTGGCGCCAAAACGATTTTTGTTCCCCTGTTCAAAAACCAGACAGCTGAACCACTGCTGGAAAATAACCTCAGCAATGCCGTCAGCGTGGTTTTCGCGCGCAACAACCGCATGTCACTTATTGCCGATCGGCAAGCTGCGGATGCGGTGTTTGAGGGCGTGGTCAAGTCTTTTAGCAGCAGGGCGCTTGCCTATGATCAGAATGATGATATCAGCGAGTACCGTGCCACCATTCAGGTTGAAGCGCGGTTGCTCCAGGAGGACGACGGCCGCTTGCTCTGGCAGGGGACTGTTGCTTGGAGTGAGGCCTATGATGCGGCAACGAACAAGAACCTTCAGGAAGTTCTGAAACAAGAGGCTATCGACGAAATCAGCCAACGTCTCGCAGAAGAACTCCTTTATCGCTTGATCGATAATTTTTAGGCGGGCAGATGAAACCGGATGACCTGCTGGGCAGGCTGCGCAATAAGCAAGTTCCGGAGCTGATCTTTCTCTATGGTCAGGAACCATTCCTGATTCAACGAGTGGCAGGCTTGATCAGACGCGCCGTGCTGACCGCCGGCAAAGATGATTTCAACGATAACCAGTTTTACGGCAAAGAGTCCACCGCTGTGCAGATTATTGATGCTGCGCTGACTTTTCCGGTTTTTGCGGAACGCCGTCTGGTGACGATTAAAGATGCTCATCAGCTGCCGGCTGCTGAGTTGGAAGAACTAATCCCCTACCTGAAAAAGCCGGTCCCAGAAACCTGTCTGCTGTTTATCGGCGAAAAAATCGACAGTCGGCGGAAATTTTTCCAGCAATTTAAAAAAGTCGGTGCCCTCGTTGAGTTCAAGCCACTTTCTGAGCGGGAGCTCCCTGGGCATATCCGTTCCTTTTTAGAGGAGCGCGAAGTCAGGATAACTGGTGATGCCCTCGATCTGCTCTGCAATATGCTTGGTGGCAGCTTGCATGAGGTGCACAGCGAGCTGGAAAAGCTGCTCACCTATCTTGGTCAGCGGAACCTGGTAGACGTTGCCGATATTCAGGCCATTGTTTCAAAAGGGCATACGGAGAATATTTTTGAATTGGGTAATGCGGTAGGGCGGGGTGATGTGGCCCGGGCGCTGACCCTGGTTAAGGCGCTGACCGACGCTGGAGAAGCGCCGCTGAAGATTTTATCGCTGCTGGTCAGACACTTTCGGCAACTTTGGAAGGTGCGGGAACTGCAGGTGCAGAATCAAGCCAAGCGGGAGATTGCCAGCGGTGCCGGGGTGCCTTTTTTTATAGTTGATGCATTGGTTGCGCAGGGCAAGCGGTTTTCCCGGCAAGATTTTCAACAGGCTTATGAGCTGTTTCTGGAAACCGACTTGGCGATGAAGTCGAGTGGCGGCGATGCGGAAGCACTGCTGGATAGCTTGTTGCTTAAGCTGACCAAGCGGCGCACAAGATAAAAAAAGGGGCCTTGACGGCCCCTTTAAAAATCTATCCTGAGTGCAGAAGTTAGCCCAGGCTGTTCACCAGTTTGGTCAAGCGGGAGATTTTCCGGCTGGCGGTCGCTTTGTGGATAACCCCTTTGGTGCTGGTCTTGTCGATATAGGGGATCACTTTGGCCAGGGCTTCCTGAGCAGCGTCCTTCTCACCTGCCGCAGCAGCTTCACGAACCTGCTTGACCAGGGTGCGCATGGTCGAACGAATATGGGTGTTGCGCGCATGACGAACTTTATTCTGCTTGTTGCGTTTGATGGCTGATTTATGGTTTGCCACGATCTGTTCTCCTTGGTTGGATAATGATTTTAGCTAGCAAAGTGCCGGGATAATAATCAGCTTGAGTCTTGCTGTCAAGTTAGAAAATGCAAATCACTCTTGGTTTTTATCGTTTGTTCAGTAGCTTAGCAATTTTAATCCTGGGATTAAATTTATTAAACAATGGCAGTGAAGAATAAAATAGCCGCCGCGACCCTGGTCATGGCTTCGGCAACCGCGCTCAGTCGGGTGGCAGGGCTGGTTCGGGATATGGTGGTTGCACGGCTTTTCGGGGCCGGTTTCGCAACCGATGCTTTTTTTATGGCTTTTACCATCCCGAATTTGTTGCGCCGGTTTTTTGGCGAAGGGGCATTGACCGCTGCCTTTGTGCCGATATTTTCTGCAGTCTATCATCGGCGCAGCAAACAGGAGGCGCAGCAACTGGCAAATCGCTGCGCCAGTCTACTGCTGCTGGTAATGCTGGTCATCGTCTGCCTGGGTATATTGCTGTCCCCTTGGGTCGTGCAGGGGATCGGTTTTGGATTTGGCGAGATCGAAGGCAAGCTGGCGCTGACCGATCAGCTAAACCGGTTAATGTTCCCCTTTATCGGCCTGGTTTCACTGCTGGCCTTGCTGACTGGGGTGTTGAATGTGCATGGCCACTTTTTCCTGCCCTCGTTGTCGCCGCTATTTCTTAACCTGGCGATGATTGTTAGCGCCTTGACCCTGGGCCAGCTTTTTGAGCAACCGATCTTTTCTTTGGGGATCGGCGTTTTGCTTGGTGGCTGTTTACAGCTGCTGCTGCAGTGGCCGGTTTTGTTGCGCTATGGGATCCGTTTTCGGTTTGATTTCCGGTTTCGTCAGGATGAACAGTTACGCAAGATCGTCCGCCTGATGCTGCCAGGAATCGCCGGAGTGGCGATTTATCAGATTAATGTCATCGTGACCCGCTTGCTGGCATCTTTTCTCCCTGAGGGGAGTGTCTCCTATCTGTATTACGGACAGCGGCTGTTCGAATTTCCACAGGGCATCTTTATTGTCTCGCTGGCGCAGGCCGCCTTGCCGCTGATGAGTCGGCAGGTTGCCGAGGATGATCATCAGGGGTTGCAGCAATCACTCAGATTTGCCCTGGCACTGATCACCATATTTGCCCTGCCGGCAGTGGTGGGTTTGATGTTCTGTGCTAAGCCGGTTTACTCGCTGTTTTTCCTCGGCGGAGAATTTGATCAGGCCGCCTTGGAAAATACCGCATGGGCACTGGTCTGTTATGCCCCCGGGCTGGTGTTCGTCGGTTACAGTCGAATCGCTGCGCAGACCTTTTTTGCCCTGAAGGATACCCGAACCCCTGTGGTGATCTCTTTCTGGACCCTGTTGGTGAATGCGGTCGCTGGGGTGGTATTGATGGGCCCCTTCGGGCACCTTGGTCTTGCTGGTGCACTGACCCTGGCTTCGCTGGTTAACGCGATAATGCTGCTTTGGGCGCTGAGGACCAAGGTTGGCCCATTCCTGCAGGGCAGCCTCTGGCAGCCACTGCTCAAGGCTTTGCCTGGCTGTGCTCTGATGGCGGTGTTTGTCTGGCAGCTGCTGAGTTTGACTGACTGGTCACAGGTCGGTGGCGGCCTGGAAAAGGCTCTCTGCCTGTCTGCTGCGGTCGCTGGTGGTGGACTGATCTATCTTGCCAGTTGCCTCCTGTTTCGGCTTGAGGAGATCAAGCAGGGGCTGAATTTGTTGCTCCGCAGAAAGCCGCAAGGCAATTCCTAGAGGCGCTTAAAGTGAATTTCCCCCCGGGCGATTTTTCTTTCCAACCAAAGTTTCGCCCAGCCCTTGAAGATTGCTCTTGTCGCTGGCGTCAGCAGGGTAAAGCCGAAAAGGTCGGTGCAAAACCCCGGGGTGAGCAGTAATAAACCGCCAGCCAGGATCATTGCCCCATCGAGCATCTCTCCCGTTGGAACGCGTCCAGCGTTCAGGTCATTCTGCATGCGATTAATCAGCTGAATTCCAGTGAGAATAATCAGCCCGATGGTTGCACCGACACCGATCTGGGTTCCCGCTTCGATGAGGACATAAAGTTCCAGGATCGGGATCAAAGTAAAGAGTAAAATCAGCTTTATAAACATTATATTTGCCTTTTTATAAAAATTCCTAAATTAAACTGTGCAGCAATATGGTAATTCCTATGCTCTGATGATACATTCCTCTAAGCTATTGAAATACTGAGACTTAATAATGTGCCCAAAAAATGAGCAAGGAGTAGAAGGGGGCTCAGTTTACAAAGCTTTAGATCATTTCAACAGGGTTTTGCACAGCTTGTCCACATTATTTGTGGAAGAGCTGTAAAACTATCGATTTTTCGCTAACTTTAGAATTGTTGACTCAAGTTGCTTCATTTCTCGCATCGATTTCGGCAATCTTTTTTGTCGTGGTGGTACGTAGCGCATCTTCAGCGTCGAGGCCGAGAGAATCAGCGAGTCTGGCGATGCTAAACAGTAACTCACCGAGTTTTTGTTGGCAGTTTTCTGATGATATCAGGGGGTTGTCGATAATTTCATGAAAGCCCAAAAGTTGCTGCTCTGCCTGAAGGAAATTTACTGAACTCTCTGCGCGGACGAGTTTTTTGCTTAGCTTGGTGGCTCGTTTCAGAGCCGGCAGGCTGCTGGGGATACGATCCGCCAGATGGTTGGATTTGCCTCGCTCGGTGCGTTCCTGAAGTTTTATTTTTTCCCAGCGTTGCTCATGACCTTGATAAGTTTCGGCAGCAAAGATATGGGGATGCCTGCGGATAAGTTTCTGGGCTATCGCCTTAGCGGCGTCGTCAATGGTGAAGGCGCCCCGCTCACTGAAGATCTGAGCTTGGAAGACCACCTGCAGCAGCAGGTCGCCCAGTTCGTCGCAGATTTCCTCCGGTTGTCCGCTGTCGATGGCTTCGAGCAGTTCGTAGCACTCTTCCAGGACGTAGGGTTTGAGGGATTCAGGTGACTGTTTTCGGTCCCATTGACAGCCATTTTCTGATCTGAGAGTCGCCATGATCTCGATCAGTCGCTGCATCTCATCCAGAGCTGGTTTGATCCGCGGACCTTGCATGGTTGGCGCCCTTTGCTGATAGATAATTTATCGATGTAAGTGGTAATTATTACCAGTCTTATCCATAGCATTTTTCTGGAGAAAAAAAACCTTGCAAATTGACTTTCGATAAGCTAAGAAAGCTCGCCATTCGAAGCGCCAAGGGCTGGACCTTTTCCCTTGACATGATTCGGGCTCTCTTTATACTGTTCACTTTTGCCCAAAGGGACGTCGTGCGCCTAGAGCTTAAAGAAATTATCGATGGTGTGTTAGAGCGTGAATATTGCTGTTCAGCCACCGACTTTCAGGTGCTTGCTGAATTGGCTGCAGCAGAAGATATTCACTTCAATGATCCATTGGTCTTTAGCCTGCGTTTGCAAAAAACCGGTCAGATTGTTGAAGTCGATGGTACCCTGGCAGCGAGCGCAGGGGTCAAATGTGGCCGCTGTCTGCAACCATTTGTGCAGCAGATCGCTGCGAATTTTAGCTTGACCTTCACTCCACTGGTCGTGCAGGAAGAGACTGCAGAAGAGATTGAGCTTGATGCGGATGAGCTGGGGTTGATTTATTACCGTGGCGAAACCCTGGAGTTGCTCGATCCACTTCAGGAGCAGATTGTCATGTCGATTCCGATCGGACCGCTGTGTGCAAATGGCTGTCTGGGCCTTTGCCCCGAATGTGGCTGTGATTTAAATACTACCCGTTGTGATTGTGTCAAGCAGCCGTTTAATAATAAATTCGGGGCGCTGGCCGATCTTAAAGTTGACAAGTCCTGAATAGGACAGCAGGTTTTAAGCCTGATTATAAACAAAAGCTGAATATTTCACCTTTTCAGCTACCAAGGAGATAGTAATGGCTGTACCAAAGAAGAAAACCTCGAAATCCAAAAAGAATATGCGTCGCTCTCACGATTCCGTCTCGGCCCCAGGGATCTCAACCTGCTCTCAGTGCCAGGAGCCAAAAATGCCGCATCGCGCTTGTGCGAACTGCGGTACATACAAAGGAAAAGAAGTTATCAGCAGCGACAACGCTTGATCTGGTAAACACTAGTCATGCCATTAAAAATCGCTGTCGATGCGATGGGTGGAGATAATGCGCCGGAAGCCGAGGTCGCTGGCGCGGTTGCTGCCTGCCGGCAGTGGGGCTGCCAGGTTGTTCTGGTTGGGGAGACAGACAAGCTTCAGGCCGAACTCAGCAAGCATCAGATTGATGGTCTGCATATCGATATCCAACATGCCAGTGAAGTGGTCGGTATGGATGACTCGGCATCAGATGCGGTGCGGAAGAAAAAAGATTCTTCAATCCGCGTAGCTTACGATCTGGTTAAAAGAGGAGACGCTGCTGCCGTCGTCAGTGCCGGGAATTCCGGAGCAACGATGGCGGCGGGCATGGCGGTGCTCAAGCGGGTGAAGGGGATTGAACGACCGGCGATCGCAACGTTGCTGCCGACTCTGCAGGGGCAGACGATGGTTCTCGATATGGGCGCCAATGTTGACTGCAAGCCCTCGCACCTTTTGCAATTTGCCATTATGGGCAGCATCTATGCGGAGCATGTCCTCGGCAAGGCAAAACCGAAGGTCGGTCTGTTGTCCAATGGCGAAGAAGAAAAAAAGGGGAATGACCTGACCCGTGAAACCCATTTATTGCTCAAAAAAGCTGATCTGAATTACATCGGCTCTGTCGAGGGTGGTGACATCTATAACGGCAGGGTCGATGTTGTTGTTTGTGATGGCTTTGTCGGTAATGTTCTGCTTAAAGTTTCCGAAGGGTTGGCGGTTGCAATCAGTACCATGCTGCGCCGTGAGATTGAAGGTCGGTTTCTCGCCAAGATTGGCTACCTTTTGAGCCGGCCAGCGTTTCAGTCGTTCAAGAAAAAGATCAATCCTGCGGAATACGGTGGTGCGCCGTTACTCGGCATCGCGGGAACCGGGATTATCTGCCATGGGAGTTCCGATCCGGTTGCCATCAGCATTGCAATTCGTCAGGCCGGTGAATACGCCAAGATCCGGATTGAGGAAAAACTGGCTGAACTACTCTGATTTTGTTTCCAACCCCTCTGGAATCGCTTTGCACCAGGCAAAGGAGCAATAAGTGAAAAAAGCACGTGTCATCGGAACCGGATCTTATCTGCCGGAAAAAGTTTTGACGAACTTTGAACTTGAAAAGATGGTCGAAACCACCAACGACTGGATTCTGGCTCGCACCGGAATCGAAGAACGGCGGATCGCTGCAGATAAGGAAATGACGTCCGATATGGCCACCACGGCTGCTCAGCGTGCTTTGGACATGGCCGGGGTTTCCGCCGAAGAGATCGATCTGATTGTGATGGGCACCATCACTGGCGACTATCCCTGGCCGGCAACTTCCTGCGTCGTCCAGAATAACCTTGGTGCCACAAATGCCTACGCCTACGATCTTTCCGCTGCCTGTAGTGGCTTTGTCTATGCGCTTTCCAGTGCCTCCGATTTTCTGCAGGCCGGACGCGGTAAAAAGGCGCTGGTGATTGGGGCAGAGAAACTCAGTAATATCATCGATTGGACCGATCGCAACACCTGTGTTCTGTTTGGTGACGGCGCCGGTGCCGTGGTCCTCGAAGCTCAGGACACGGAGTTCGGTATTCAGTCCTGCCATATGCACTCCGATGGCAGCTATCTCGATCTGCTGTATCAACCCGGCTTTGGAGTGAAGCACCCGGTTTCGGTCCAGGGGATTGAAGATCGCACCTCGTTTTTAAAAATGCAGGGGAACGAAGTTTTCAAGGTGGCTGTGCGTTCTTTGACTGAGGTTTCTAAAGAGGCCTTGGCTGCTAACGATTTAACTGCCGAAGATCTGGATTTGTTTATTCCCCATCAGGCCAATCGTCGAATTCTGGAAGCAACCGCTAAGCGGCTGAAATTAAAAGATGAGCAGTGCTATATCAACGTTCACAAGTACGGTAATACTTCCGGTGCGACTATCCCGGTGGCAATGGATGAGGCCTATCGTCAGGGGCAGATCAAAGCGGGCAGCCTGATTCTGTTGTCGGCCTTTGGTGGCGGGTTCACCTGGGGCTCAGCGTTGCTCCGCTGGTAGGTTTTTAATTTCCCTCGTTTAGGATAACTCGATGATTGCATTTGTCTTCCCTGGGCAAGGTTCCCAGTTTTCCGGCATGGGCAAAGACCTGGCCGATAATTTTTCTTCTGCCAAGCTGGTTTTCGAAGAGGCGAGCGATGCGCTGAGTTTTGATCTCGCCGCGCTTTGTTTTTCCGGTTCCGATGCAGATCTCAAACTGACTGCCAATACCCAGCCGGCAATTTTAACTACCAGCATCGCTGCGTTGCGAGTTGTTGAGGAGGAAACCGGCCTGGTGCCGACTTATACCGCCGGTCATTCCCTGGGCGAATTTTCGGCACTGGTCTGTGCTGGTGCGCTTAACTTTGCCGATGCCGTAAAGACTGTGCGCCAGCGCGGGACCTTTATGCAGGAGGCGGTGCCGGTCGGGGTTGGTGCCATGGCGGCAATTATGGGTGTTGATGCGGAAGCCCTTGAGGCGCTATGCCAGCAGGCAGCTGAAGGTGAGGTGGTCTCCCCGGCCAATTTCAACAGCCCCGGCCAGATTGTTATCGCTGGCCATGCCACTGCCGTCAATCGAGCGATTGAGTTAGCAAAAGAGGCGGGTGCCAAGCGCGCTCTGCCGCTGCCGGTCAGTGCCCCTTTTCATTCGGCTTTGATGGCCCCGGCGGCCAAACGTCTGGATGAGGTCCTGGCCGAGGTGGATATCCACCCGTTTCGCTGCCCGGTCGTCGGCAATGTTGAGGCCAAACCTTACAATGCTGCCGCGCAGGTAAAACCTCTCCTGGTTAAGCAGGTCTGTGCCCCGGTGCGCTGGGATGAATCGGTGGCCGAAATGGCTCGACTGGGTGTCGAGCGGTATGTTGAAATCGGCCCAGGCAAGGTGCTCAGTGGTTTGGTTAAACGGATTGCCAAAGGCTCCAGCACTCAGCAGGTCGATTCTGTTGCTACGCTGGAAAAGCTGGTAGGTTGATTTTTTAGCCATATTCAAGGGATAGTTTATGCTGACTGATAAAGTGGCGATCGTAACCGGAGCTTCACGTGGTATTGGCCGTTGTACCGCTCTGGCTCTGGCTGCTCAAGGCGCCGATCTGGTGGTTTCTGCCCGATCTCTCGAGCCACTGCAGGCGCTGGTTGCCGAAATCGAAGCAATGGGGCGCAAGGCACTGGCGGTAAGCGCTGATGCAGCTTCAAGCGCAGATGCTGACAAATTGATTAGTGCTGCAATCGAGAAGTTTGGTAAAGTCGATATCTTGGTCAACAATGCCGGTATTACCCGCGATGGTTTGCTGCTACGTATGAAGGATGCCGACTGGGATGCAGTGCTCGACACCAATCTGAAAGGCGCCTTCGTGCTGATTCGCGCAGCTGCTAAGCTGATGAGTAAACAGCGTAGCGGGCGGATTATTAATATTTCTTCGGTGGTCGGTGAAATGGGCAACCCGGGTCAGGCTAACTATTGTGCCAGTAAGGCTGGTTTAATCGGGCTGACCAAGTCGGTTGCCAAAGAACTGGCCAAGCGCAGCGTCACCGTAAATGCGATCACTCCGGGATTTATTGAGACCGATATGACCAAAGAACTGCCGGAGAAAGCCCGGCTGGAGTTGGTTACCCAGATCCCGCTTGGCCGACTTGGTCAAGCCGAGGACATCGCTCAGGCAGTAGTATTCCTGGCGTCTGAACATTCCGGTTACATTACCGGTCAGGTTCTTGGCGTCAACGGCGGGATGTACATGTAAACAAGTAAACAACTGGCATTTAAGCCAAAACGACACAGGAGGAAAGCGAATGGCTTCTATTGAAGAACGTGTAAAACAAATCGTTGCTGAGCAACTTGGTGTAGATGAAGATCAGGTGACCCCTGGAGCCGCATTTATGGACGATCTGGGTGCTGATTCTCTCGATACTGTCGAGCTGGTGATGGCACTGGAAGAAGAATTCGACGTCGAAATCTCTGATGAAGATGCCGAAAAAATCCAGAAAGTTCAGGACGCGGTTAACTACATCAACCAGGCTTCCTGATTGATTGACCATGGTGCCGGAAAATTATTTTTCGGCACCATGGTGTTTTATCCCGCCGGATAAAGCCAGTTACGAAATTTAAATAAGTGGAAAATTGTTCGTCGAAGGAAAGAGAATCTTATGCGTAGAGTTGTGGTCACCGGTAT
>CAMYNC010000044.1 GCA_947259685.1 uncultured Desulfuromonadales bacterium
CGGTGTGGCAGGAGATACAGGGCAGCTTGGCGATATGCAGGTTGGCCTGGGGTAACCACTCGTCATGCTGCTTGACCATATCAGCGCTATCATGGCAGGCGGCGCATTGCTGGTTCAGATCGTGACCGGAGACTTCGGTCAAGCCGCGCACCTGGTGTGGGTTGTGACAATCGCCGCAGCTGGCGTTGTTGGCATGGACGCTGCCGGCATAATCTTCATTGATGTTTTCGTGGCAATCGAGGCAGACCGCCTTGGCCGGGGTCACGCCGTCATCGGGATGTTCATCAGTGACGTTATCGTGGCAGGATGAACAGCCCATTTCGGCATGTACGGTGTGATCAAACACCTGGGCATTGATATACAGCTCTTCGCCGACAGTGTCGCTGTCGTTATGGCAGCCCAGACAGTCTTCATTTTCCATGGCCAGGGCTGCAGCGGGCAGCAGCAACGCCAGCAGCAGGGTCAGCCACAAAGATGTTTTCTTCAGTTCTCGCTTCATTTTTCTATCCTTTGGCTCTGGGGATTAGGAGGCTTCGCTTTTCGCATCCAGCTCGGCATCAGTAAAAAAGTCAGCTTGCGGTTCGCGGCCGATCACCAGCGTGATCCAGTTGCACAGATCGACAACCGCTTGGACCAGATGGGCAACGACGATGATCCCGCAGTAACCCAACACCAAGACGACGAAGAAGCCGGTTAAACTGTTGAACTGATCCGCCAACGCCCGCGCCACCATGACCGTTGTGATATACAGAGCCAGCAAGACACCTTTCCACTTTGCTTGTTTCATTTTTGCCTCCGTTAGAATCATCACTACGCAATCAGCGATACTTGCTGGTGACGGTTTCCAGCTCCTCGTCGGCGCTGCTGCCTTTGATCAGGTTGCTGATCATCGATATGATCGGGAACAGCTGACAAATGACAATCAGGGCGCACATGCCGAGGAATCCCCAGGCCAGGTAATTGCTGTTATCGACCCGGCCCTCGGCGGCGGCCAGAACCGGGGTTGCCATGCTGATCAAAGTTGCTGCCATCAAAGTGATACGAATTTTGGTTTTCATGGTTCCGTCTCCTTTTTGTCGTGAGTGTCATTCCACAGGTGGTTTTAGATTAATGCCGGGCCAGCTTCGCCGAGGCCGTTAAATGCGCTATCAACGGCTGTCCGCAGCTCTTCACTGTCGGCGTGATCCACAGGTCGCAGAGCGTGATAGAAGATCCCCTCCTCTCTGACTTTCAATAACGCATCCGGACTGTCGGCATCGGCCACCAGGATGATGCGCAGTTGCTGGTTCGAACGTTTCAACAGGGTGATCAGTTCGGCGGCGCTGATGGTTTCGTCAAACTTGTTGCCGAGCAACAGGATCGGATTCTGCTTCTGCAGGATTCTGCTCAAGGTATAAGCTGCCGACCCGGTGGTTTCGATCTGGTAATTGGAACCGCGAAAATATTCCGCCAGTTTCTGGCGCGCTGCCGGGTCTTTATCCGCGATCAAAATCTTTCGTCCGTTCATGCCGCCCCCTTTCACTTCATTAATTTGTGCGTCTGGCTCTTACTTAGAGCAACCTGCATACCAATCTAGGGAAATAATTAGATATTTATTTTTCCCTTACAATATTAGCAACTTACTAAACACCACCAAAAAGGTCTTTCCTGCTGGGGGGTTCTTGTTCAAGAGGAAAGGCTCCTGCCGAACAGGAATCTTCTTGTTCGGCAGGAATCATTGCTGCGCTGGAGGAAGGAGTTACTGGGGAGAAAACAGCTGGTGCTTTTTCAGCAGGCCGTAGAGTCGCGAGGGGGTGAGTCCGGCAGCCAGGCAGGCTTCGGTCATGTTATTGCCGCAGCGAGCCATCAGCTCACGCAGATAACTCTTTTCCCCGCCACCGGTCTCGCTATGCGCCAGCGGCTGGGTGGCAACCGTAGACCTGATCACCTGAACGCGGATATGGCTGGGCAGGTGTCTGGCGAACAGCAGCTTTTCATAACGCGCGGCCAGCAGCGCCTGCTCCAAGGCATTGGCCAGTTCCCGGACGTTGCCGGGCCAGGGGTAGAGCTGCAGCATCTGCAGCAACTCAGGAGAAAAGCTCTTGTCAGACAACCGATAATGCCGACATTTGGCGGCTAACAGGTGCCGGCTGAGGGCGGCGATGTCATCAGGATGCTCTCTTAATGCCGGGAGTTTGATCCGCTGCCCCTGCAGACGACCCAGCAGGTCGGAACGGAACTGCCCGCGGCGGGCCAGGCCGCCGAGGTCCTGGGTGCTGGTGGCGATCAATCGCGGGTCGCTGTGCCGCTCATAGCAGGAATTCAGCGGGCGATAGCGGTGGGTCAGTAAAAACCGGCAAAACAATTTCTGCGTGGACAGCGGTAACTCCCCGACCTCATCGAGAAACAGGGTTCCTTGGTCAGCCTGATCCAACAGACCGCTTTTAGCCTCGCCGGCAACCAGCTGATCGCCGAACAGCAGGCTTTCCACCAACTCTTCCGGCAGCGACCGACAGTCGACCACCACAAACGGTTTCCTCTGGCGGCGGCTGTTCTGATGGATAGTGCGCGCAAACAGCTCTTTGCCGCTGCCGGTTTCACCCTGAATCACCACCCCTGAATCGCAGCTGGCAGCCTTGGCCAGCTGGTGTAAACAGGCATTTAATGTCGGGCTCTGACCGATGATCTGTGCTCGCTGCAGGCTTTTTAAATCGACCCGGTACCGGCTTGAACCCGCTCTGGATTCTTCTCGCTGTGTCTCACGACGAGGGCCCGGGGGCTGATCACGCTCTTCATCCATGCCACAACCACCTTTCTACTGCTCAAGTTGCGCTCCCGGTTACAACTGAGCAGAAGCTGTGCCAATCATCCTCTGTTCTTCAGTAGCCTATATTCAGTGACTTAGGCCAGGCAGATAAGAATTTTTCCGTTTACCAAACAGGAATATTCCTCAACCGCAGGAAATTTCCTCTTTCAGGGGAAAAACCGCAGCTCCCTCTCGGCCAGTTTCGATGTCTCTGCGACAAAGCTTTTGTCTGACTGGTATGGCAGTAAAAATATGCTTGGCAGCGGCTTGCTAACAAAAAGTGTCAGGTTTTGACCTATGTCATGTTTTCGCTGGTCAAAATCACCTATAGTCCGGCCATTGAGCTGCCCCAGCCATTGTCGAAGGGCTGCAGCTTCTTGAAAAACACTGGCTTTCGAATAATATTGGTACCAACTCCTAACGGAAAGGTGACACACCATGGGTATTCTCGATTTTCTCGGCTTCGGCAAAAAACCTACTCCCGACCTTCCTCCCGTCAAGACGGCAGAGGATCCAGCGATGTTCTGCTATCAGTGTGAACAGGCCGCCAATGGCGGTTGTTCGGTGGTCGGGGTCTGCGGCAAGCAGCCGGATGTAGCGGCGCTGCAGGATCTGCTGGTGTATTCGCTGAAGGGAATCGCCTTCTGGGCCAACCTGGCGCGGGAAAAGGGTGCTAAGGACCAGGAGATCGATCGCTTTATGATCGACGGCCTGTTCGCCACCGTCACCAACGTCGATTTCGACCCTGCCGAGATCGCCAAGCTGGTCACCGAAGCGGTGCGCCTGCGCGGCAAAGCCAAGCAGTTGGCTGGCGCCTATGCGGGCGCGGTTCCCCCGGCGGCCCAGGATTGGCAGCTGCCGGCTTCGCGCGATGAGCAGGTCAAGCTCGGCCAGTTGCATGGCGTTAAAGACTACAGCGTCGATGCAGACATCCACTCGGTACGCGAGCTGATCACCTACGGTATCAAGGGCTACGCCGCCTATGCCGACCATGCCCGGATCCTCGGCAAAGAGTCTGATGAGATTTACGCCTACACCCATAAGGCGCTGGCCGCCCAGCTCGACGACAGCCTCGACCTGATGGCCAACGTCGGCCTGGCCCTGGAAGCAGGCAAGATCAACTACCAGACCATGGAACTGCTCAACCAGGCGCATGTCGAGGCCTACGGTCATCCGGAGCCGACCAAGGTGCAGCTCGGCACCAAGGCCGGCAAAGCGATCCTGGTCTCCGGTCACGATCTGAAGTTCCTCGAAGAGCTGCTTAAGCAGACCGAAGGCACCGGCGTTAATATTTACACCCACGGTGAGATGCTGCCGGCCCACGGTTACCCTGGCCTGAAGAAATACAGCCACCTGGTCGCCAACTTCGGCGGCGCCTGGCAGGATCAGCACAAAGAATTCGCCCAGTTCCCCGGTGCGATCATCTTCAACACCAACTGCATCCAGAAGCCTGCGGCAAGTTATATCGACCGTCTCTACACCTGGGGCCTGGTGCAGTGGCCAGGCGTCAAGCATGTCGACGGCTGGGATTTCAGCGAAGTGATCAAAAAGGCCCAGGAATGTGACGGCTTCGAGGATGCACCAGGCCAGGAAATCCTCACCGGTTTCGGCCACAACGCCATCCTCGGCGTCGCCGACAAGGTGATCGAAGGGGTCAAGGGCGGAGCCATCAAGCACTTCTTCCTGGTCGGCGGATGCGACGGTGCCAAATCGGGGCGCAACTACTACACCGAATTCGCCGAAAAAGCACCTGCCGACACCGTGATCCTCACCCTGGCCTGCGGCAAGTTCCGCTTCAATAAGCTGGATCTGGGCGATATCGGCGGCATCCCACGTCTGCTAGATGTCGGTCAGTGTAACGACGCCTACAGCGCCATCCAAGTTGCGGTCGCCCTGGCGAACGCCTTCGAGTGCGAGGTCAACGACTTGCCGCTGTCGATGGTGCTCTCCTGGTACGAGCAGAAGGCGGTGGCGATCCTGCTGACCCTGCTGCACCTGGGAATCAAGGACATCAAGATCGGCCCTTCCCTGCCGGCCTTCGTGACCCCGAATGTGCTCAACTTTCTGGTCGAAAACTACAACATCGGCCCGATCAGCACCGCCGAAGAGGACCTCAAGCAGATCCTCAGCGCTTAAACCACTAAGGGCTGCCCGATTGGGCAGCCCTTAGTTTTTCCACTCGATAAAGCAAGCATCTCAAGGTTCTATACTTGCCAAAACATTTTTCAGTTCGCCTATCGGGACGGATTAACGGCTGAAGCTATGGCAATCCGCACAGGTGGCGCCTTTTTCGTTCACATGCTTGTTATGATGTTCGGTAAACTCCTTCCAGTCCCCGTATTCCCACTCATAGGCTTTTGAACTTTCGTGACAGGCTGTTGCGCAGCTCGATTGTGGTTTCACCGGGGCATAGCCAAGCGAGCCTTGCAAGTCGATCCGGCTGGTCTTCAGGTGACAATCGCTACACCGCAACGCTTGCCCTTTTGGACTGACCTGATGGTTCAAAAGCTGATAGGTGTCAGTAAGTACCCATTTATAGTCATCCTCGGCACTGTAGCCCATATTCACCAGGCCAGACCGGACTGCCGCATCGGCATCGGCTGAGGCAAAAAAGACACCGGTATCCAGGGCGATCAGTTCCTGACTGGCGGTGCGCAGTGGATAATCGGATGTTTTGTATTTAAATGGATACAGCTTTCCGTCATTGACACTCCCTTGCGGCCGAGAAGTCGCATAAAGTCCGGTTTCAGGATTGGGTTGAGCTTCATCTCCCAGCAGGTAGTTGGTGCTGAAGCGGTTCCAGAACTTGTACTTTGGCGTGACATTATTGGCTTTTGTCAAAACAGGATGAAGCGGTGCAGTCGTATCTTCTGAACCTGCTTGCCAGCTGCGACTCAGTTCCGTTGCTTCATCGGCAGCGGTGTCGCTGGCATTTTTTGCGTAAAAGGGGATATGGCAGGTCTGACAAGCCACGCTGGCCGTATGCTGGTTGAGTTCGGAGTTGGCATGCGGCTGACTGCCGTGACAATTGGAGCAGTCGACTTGAACATCTAAATCAGTCGGACGCAGATCGGATCCCTTGCCGGCCACATGATGATTCTCAGTTATATGACAGTTCTGGCAAGCCAGATTGGCACCGGTCGTTGCCATATGCACGTCATAATTTCGATCGGTCGTATTGATGGTCGCCAGGGCCAAATCGCCCCGCTTGACGGCATCACCGCCGCCTGCTTTTGCATGACAACCGAGACAGTTGGCCCGTTCCGGCAGGTGTACCGTCTGCACCGCTAGATCCATGCTGATGCTCATCTTGGCAGTATCGGGAACCATGACGCCATCAACCTTGATTCGCATATACTCTTTCTGGTGACAGAGCAAACAGTCGATATTTTCCAGCTGACTTTGCGATGAGACTTCTTCCGGTAGCAGGCCACGGCCGACATGACAAGCCGAACAGCCATTCCAGTTACCGCTGACATTGCCGCAATAGGTATTGACCGCTCCTGAGATCTTGCCTTGCGTTGGCTGATCTTTATTGGTCATGTAAAGTGGATCTCCCTGCCATTGATAGTGGGTAGATGCGAACATGTCGCTCGCCTCGACGGAATGGCAGATGACGCACATTTCGGGACCGGTATAGGTCAACCCTTCGTGACCGCCAGTTGGTGGCTGGGCCGAGCATCCTTCGTCAACAGTTCCATTGCAGTTCTGATCGATATTATCGCTACAGATCTCGGTTGCTGATGGATGAATGGCACCGTCCTGGTCATTGCAGTCCCCCTGCACGGTGGTGTAGCCATCCGCATCCATGTCCGGTTCAGCTGGGCAGGCAAGGTCTGCTCCGCTGCAATCCTGATCGATTCCGTCGCCGCAGATTTCCTCGGCTCCAGGATAGATGCTGGCATCCCGGTCGTTGCAATCGAGTCGTCTCTTGAATCCGTCATGGTCCCTATCCCGTGCTGCCAGCGCAGGGAGGACTCCAATACAACAGACAACAAGCAAAGCTGTTACGGTTACTACAATACTTTTCATTTTTTTGTTCCTTTCTTTGTTCATGTGGCGGCAGTTTCCTACCAACGACTATAATGAGAACTCTAAAACGGTCCTCAAATTCAAACCTGCTGCAACTTTCATCGGAACAGTTTGGCTCTGTTTACTGCCACAGATTGTCCCATCTCAGGCACAAAAAAAACCGGGTTGCCGATATCAAAAATGATATTTCGGCAACCCGGCTGTCTGCGTGAGACCCAGTAGGCTTTCCGCCCCACCCTCGCAGGTGGTTAAGTATTATCGTCTATCCAATTATTTAAGTAATTGAAAGGGTGCATTTAACCAGAGAGAGCGATTATATTCAAGGACTATTAACCTAGGATGGCCAGTTTCAAGGGGCCGATATTTATGCATAACAGCTGGTGGATTTAGGAAAAACAGACCTATCAATCAGAGCGACTGATTTCATACTTCTTCAGCAAGGCGTACAGCCGCGACTGGGAAAGCCCGGAGATCCTGCAGGCTTCTGGAATCTGCTTTTGGGACACCTCCATCAACTCCTGCAGGTACTGCTTTTCCGCCTTGGCGTAGATCGCTTCGCGGTAATCATTGAGCTTCGGCAGACGCTGCACAATCTGCCCGCTCGGCTCGCTGGAATGGGCTTTTTCACCACTTACTGCTGAACGGGTCACCAGCACGCGGATGTGATTCGGCAGATGCTTGGGGAACAGGGTCTGCTCGAAACGGGCGGTGGCTAGGGTGCGCTCGAGGGTGTTGACGAACTCCCGCACATTGCCCGGCCAGGGATAGTCTTCCAGGGTTTCGATAAATTCCGGCGAAAAACCTTTGCTGGCCAGGCCGTAGCGTTCGCAGAACCTATCCACGTGAAACCGGGTCAGATCCTTGATATCTTCGCTGCGGTCACGGAGCGGCGGCAATTCGATCACGAACGAGCGCAAGCGGAACAGCAGGTCACTGCGGAACTGGTCGTTTTTGACCATCTGATCGAGATCGCGGTTGGTCGCCGCCACCAGCCGAAAGTTGCTTTCGACTTCGCGATTGCTGCCTAAGGGGCGAAAGCGGTGCTCCTGCAGGACGCGCAAAAAGGCTTTCTGCAGCGCCATCGGCAGTTCGCCGACCTCATCCAGAAACAGGGTGCCGCCGTGGGCCTGGCGGACCAGCCCGTCCTGGGCCTTTTCGGCGCCGGTAAAAGAACCCTTTTCATGGCCGAACAATAAACTTTCCACCAGGGTTTCCGGTAGTGAAGTGCAGTCGACGACCACGAAGTTTCCCTTGCTGCGCTGGCTGTTTTCATGCACTGCCTGGGCAAACATCTCTTTGCCGGTGCCGGTTTCGCCGGTGATGAACACATTGGCATCGCTGTCGGCCGCCTGGGCAACCTGATCGAGACAGGCACGCAATCCGGGGCTGTTGCCGATAATATTTCCCCGCTTCAGAGTTGCGGCTTTACGGGCCTGCAGTACCTCCTGCTTCTCTTTGCGGTACTGCAAGGCGCGTTCAAAGGAGAGGGTGATCTCCTTGATCGAGGAGCCCTTTTCGATATAGTCCCAGGCGCCGCTTTTGATTGCCAGTTCGGCGCCGTTGGGATCGCCATAGCCGGTCATGATGATCACTTCCGGGGCAGCGCTGTCGGCTTCCAGTTTCGGCAGGATCTCCAGGCCGTTGCCATCCGGCATTTTGACATCCAGGAAGACCACATCAAACTGATTCGATCTGGCCTGCTCCAACCCTTCCTGCAGGGTACCGGCGCAACTTGGCAGGTGGCCCCGCTTTTTGACCAGCATCGAGAGGGTCGATTGCATCATTTCATCATCATCGATAATCAGGATATTCGGCATTATTCCCTCGCTGGGTCCCGCTGAAAGCTTCGTCAAGCAGGCGACGTACCGTGCGGTGCAGTTCTTTGCGATCAACCGGTTTCAATAGAATTTCGCGAATGCCGATAGCCCTGGCGCGCTCCGGCGATAAGCCGATACTGTCGATGGCTGAGCCGGAACAGAGGATGATCGGGATATCGGGGCGCAATTTGAGCATTTCCTTGGCGAGCATTTCGCCGGTCAGATGCGGCATGGTCTGGTCGGTAATCACCAGGTCGAAATCGTCAGGCCGATCACGGAAAACCCCGAGAATCTCCCGACTATCGATTCCGGCAGTGACCTGGTAACCGCTCCGCTCCAGCATCTTCTGCTGACCGATGACATAGTCCCGCTCATCGTCGACAAACAGGATCCGTTCGTTGCCACCCTGGCGTTCATCAGTCTGGCTGTTCCCTGAAGCATCTTTCTGGCCGGCCACACGCGGGAACAGCACCCTGAACTCGGTGCCCTGGCCCGGTTCACTGCTGACTGAGATCGTTCCACCATGGCTCTTGATAATTCCATGCACCACCGACAACCCCAGCCCGGTCCCCTTGCCCTGTTCCTTGCTGGTGAAAAACGGATCGAAAATCCGCTCCATATGACCAGCCCCCATCCCATGCCCGGTATCGCGAACTTTCAGTTCCAAATAGTCTCCCGGCCGCAAATCGGGAGAGTTGCGAATAGCCAAGGGATCGATCTGCAGGTTGCTGACCTCAACCGATAGCCGGCCGCCATTATCGCGCATTGCATCTGCCGCGTTGGTGCAGAGGTTCATAATCACCTGGTGGATCTGGGTTGGGTCAGCATGAACCATACTCTCACCGGCAGTGACCGAGCTTTCCACGTCGATGGTGGTTGGTAAAGAGGCGCGCAACAGGTTGAGACATTCTTCGACAATCGGACCAACCATGATCCGTTTGCGTTCAATATCGGCCGGATGACTCAGGGTGAGGATCTGTTTGACCAGCTTTTTGCCGCGAATTCCTGCCTTAAGCACGATATCGAGATGCGGCCTGAGCGGATCGCTTTCCGCCAGATCGTCGAGGCCCATTTCCGTATTGGAAATGATCACCGCCAGGATATTGTTGAAATCATGGGCGATACCGCCGGAGAGGGTCGCGATTGCCTCAAGTTTCTGCGCCTGGCGCAGTTGGCGCTCCAACTGCGATTCATTACTGACATCGCGCACGATTGCCACATAGCGCTGGGCTTCTTTATTCTGGCTGAGAACCGGGGAGATACGGACATTGATTTCAGACTGCTTGCCGCCGCGCTGGCTGATGAAATTGGCCGCCTGCTCCTGATCGGAAAAGATCGTCTTCAGCAGTTCGAAGCAGAACAGTTCATTGAGGTTGCAATTATCCAGATCGTACAGGCACTGTTCTATCGCTGGTTCGATAGCGATGCCAAAAATCTTCCCGAAGGCAGAATTGAGATATTTGACGACCCCATCTTCGTCGATAATCAACACCCCATCGGAAGCCTGCTCGATGACGGTCGCGAGCATCATCCGCTCTTCTACGACCTGTTTACGCTCAGTATTCATGCGGATAGTGTTGATTCCGTAGGAGAGATCGGCGGCCAGTTCCTCCATCCGCTGGACCTCTTCATCGTCAAAGGCGTGCGGCTGATCGGAAAAGATCACCAGCGCCCCGAAAGCGCCAGCGGTGTCGCGCAGCGGTAACGAAATGCCTGAGGCATAGCCGCACTGCTGCGCTTTCGCCAGCCAGGGGCGGTAATCGGGATTGGTACTTAAATCCTGGAAGGTTGTGGTTTTTCCAGTGCGAATGGTCGTTCCGGCAGGCCCCCGTCCCCGTTCGCAATCCTCCCAGCTGGCGTTCATGGTGTCGATAAAACCATCCTGGTAGCCCCAGTGGGCCACCGGGCGCAGGCTTTTTTCCTCATCGTGAACCCCGAAACCAACCCAGGCGAAACGGTAACCACCCACTTCTACAAAAGTTCGACAGACCTCCTGCATCAATTCGGTTTCATCGGTGATCCGGGTAATCGCCTTGGTGCACTCGCTGATACTGTGCAGGGCGCGGTTGGCATTATGCAGGGACTGTTGAGAATGGCTGATGCCGATCTGCCAGACCCGCAGCATCCAGTAGAGCAGGATTGCCGAAAAGACCACGAACATCCAGTGGCTTACCGCCACGGTGTGGTGGGAAGGGTCGCTCTGGTTGAGCAGGATGGCAAACAGGTTATCGGAAAAAAACGTCCACATACCGCCCAGAACGGCATAGATAATCGCAATCGCAAAACAGGTGAACTTGTCTGGAGTCACTGTATTTGCCATAACCTCTCAAATCATGACGACCGGGCAGAACCAACCAGAAAATAAATAGCAGGCAAGGGCTGAATGGATCAGCTGCGGACCCTTTCTCTCGCAACAAGAGAACCCCTGCTACCCAATGTGATAATTAATGACAAAAAGGGGCCCGCTGTCAATTTAATAATCTTGCTTTGCCGTATACTACGGAAGGGCTGTGATGATTTACTGGTAGGAACTTTGAATTGATAAAAAAAGGGCGCCTCTGGTCGAGACGCCCGCTAAGCTTTTACTTTTGAAGCAGGTTAAAAGGATTATCTCTTACCTGCAACCTGAATCCGGATCATTGCCCGCTGCAGGGCTGCTTCCATGGTGGCAAACTGTTTGTCTTCATGTGGCAGGGATTTAAGTGCTTCTTCAGCTCTGCCCAGGGCTGCTTTAGCCCGTTCTAGATCGATCTCATCAGATTTCTCTGCAGTATCAACCAGAACCGTGACCGTGTCCTCTTCGACTTCAAGGTAACCCCAGTTGACCGCCACGTGAAACTGCTGACTGCCAACTTTGTAAGTCAATTCACCGACTCTCAGAGTGGTCAACAACGGAGTGTGGCCCGGTAGAATTCCCAACTCGCCGACAAAACCGGGAGCGGTGATCTCGTCAACATCCTCGGAGAGGACCCGCTTGTACGGGGTGACCATTTCAAGTTTCAGCTTATCAGCCATTGCGACTGTCCTTTACGTTTGAATCTAGTCGTTCAGGCCGATCAGGCCGCCATGCTCTTGGCTTTTTCAATTGCCTCTTCGATGGTTCCAACCAGGTAAAATGCCTGCTCGGGCAGATCATCATGCTTACCGGCAAGGATTTCCTGGAAGCCCTTGATGGTGTCTTTGAGCTCAACGTACTTACCGGGGGAACCGGTGAAGACCTCAGCAACGTGGAACGGCTGCGAGAGGAAACGCTGAATCTTACGGGCACGGGCAACGACCAGTTTATCTTCCTCGGAGAGTTCGTCCATACCGAGGATGGCAATGATATCCTGCAGATCCTTGTAGCGCTGCAGCACGAACTGAACCTCACGGGCAACACCGTAATGTTCTTCACCGATCACCTGCGGATCAAGGATCCGGCTGGTGGAGTCGAGCGGATCAACTGCCGGGTAGATACCAAGCTCGGCGATCTGCCGCGAGAGAACGGTGGTCGCATCCAAGTGAGCAAATGCGGTTGCCGGAGCCGGGTCTGTCAAGTCATCAGCCGGGACATAGATCGCCTGAACCGAGGTGATGGAACCTTTGTCGGTGGTGGTGATCCGTTCCTGCAGCTCACCCATTTCAGTGGAGAGAGTCGGCTGGTAACCAACGGCGGAAGGAATCCGGCCGAGCAGCGCCGAAACCTCAGAACCGGCCTGGGTAAAGCGGAAGATGTTGTCAACGAACAGCAGCACGTCCTGACCTTCTTCATCACGGAAGTACTCAGCGACAGTCAGTGCCGACAGAGCAACCCGGGCACGGGCTCCTGGAGGCTCATTCATCTGACCATAGACCAGAGCAGCCTTTTCCAGAACACCCGACTCTTTCATCTCTTCCCAGAGGTCGTTACCCTCACGAGTCCGCTCACCAACACCGGCGAAAACCGAGAAACCACCATGCTGTTGAGCAATGTTGTTGATCAGTTCCATAATCAGAACCGTCTTACCAACACCGGCGCCGCCGAACAGACCAATTTTACCACCCCGGGAGTAAGGAGCGAGCAGGTCAACAACCTTAATACCAGTTTCGAAAGCCTCGACCTTGGTCGACTGGCTGACGAAGTCTGGAGCTGGACGGTGGATTGCCCAGGCTTTGTCAGTTTCAACCGGACCAGCCTCATCAATCGGCTCACCAACAACGTTCATGATCCGACCGAGGGTCTTGGGACCGACCGGCATCAGGATCTGATCGCCGGTGTCGAGGACGTCCTGGCCACGCACCAGACCGTCGGTGGAGTCCATAGCAATGGTACGAACAGTGTTTTCACCCAGGTGCTGCGCAACCTCGCAAACCAGGTTCCACTCACCTCCACCCAGGGAGGGGTTGGTGATCTTAACCGCGTGGAAGATCTCTGGCAACTTGCCAGGTTCGAACTCCACGTCAACGACAGGACCAATAACCTGTGTGATCTTTCCCTTGTTCATAACGAAACCTTTCCTCCTTATCCCGACGGAATAAGCTCTTGTAGCACCAGAGATGATTTCCATCAGCTCCTTGGTAATCGCCGCCTGACGCGCCCGGTTGTACTGCAGGGTCAACTTGTTGATCATATCGGCAGCATTCCGGCTGGCGCTGTCCATTGACGACATCCGTGCACCCTGCTCCGATGCGTTCGATTCAAGTAGCGCCCGGAAAATCTGGACCTCGACCATCTTCGGCAATAACTGGGCGAGGACTTCGCCCCGGTCCGGCTCATAAATGTAGTCAATGGCCGCTTCAGCAGTCTCTTCAACCTCTTTCGGTTGAATCGGCAGCACTTGTTCAACCGTCACAATCTGTACAATGGCGCTCTGGAAGGCATTGTAGATGACATAGACAGCGTCGTATTTTTCTTCGCTGTAGGCATCAACAATTTCCTGGCCAATCAAATGAGCGGTCTGGTAGGTCGCATCAGAAGTGATGTTCTCGTGAACTTTGGTGATGTGATCACCAACGCGATTCTTGAGAAAGTCCCGACCTTTACGACCGATGATCATCAGATCGATGTCATCAAACCCCTGTTCGTTGGCACGGATGAAGCGCTCGGCCTCTTTCGAAACGTTGGCGTTAAAGCCGCCGCAGAGACCGCGATCAGCGGTCATCAGCACGACCAGTGCTCGACCGGTGCCCCGTTGTGTCAGCAGTGCATGGCTGTCGCCCTCTTCGCGCTGAGCCAGGTTTGACATCACCGACTGCAGCTTTTCCGCGTAGGGTCGAGCCGCAACGGCAGCCTCTTGGGCCCGGCGCAGTTTGGCCGCAGCGACCATCTTCATCGCCTTGGTGATCTGCTGGGTATTCTTAACCGAGCCGATCCGTTTTTTTATGTCTTTCAGACTTGCCATCTGTCCAAACCTTTATCGAATCAGGCTACAAACTGACCTTTGAACTCATCCAGAGCCGACTTGATGCGACCTTCGAGATCATCATCGATCTTATTCTGCTCGGTCAGATCTTTGATGATACCGCTGTGCTGAGCTTCCATGAAAGCGAGCATTTCACTCTCATAGCGAGAGACGGCAGTGGTCGGGTACTCATCGACATAACCGTTGTTGGCGGCGAAAATCGAGAGGACCTGAATAGCGACCGGCAGCGGCTTGTACTGACCCTGCTTGAGGATCTCAACCAGCCGGGCACCGCGGTTAAGCTGAGCCTGAGTAGCGGCATCGAGGTCGGAACCGAACTGGGCAAAGGCAGCCATCTCGCGATACTGAGCCAGCGCCAGACGCAAGGTACCGGCAACCTGCTTCATTGCCTTAACCTGGGCCGAACCACCGACTCGGGAGACCGACAGGCCAACGTTGATCGCCGGGCGGACACCAGAGTAGAACAGGTCGGTCTCAAGGAAGATCTGACCGTCGGTGATCGAGATAACGTTGGTCGGGATGTAGGCCGAAACGTCACCCGCCTGGGTTTCAATGATCGGCAGTGCGGTCAAAGAACCTGCACCTTTGGCATCACTGAGCTTGGCAGCACGCTCGAGCAACCGGCTGTGCAGGTAGAAAACATCACCCGGGAAAGCTTCACGGCCTGGCGGACGACGCAGCAGCAGCGAGAGCTGACGATAAGCAACCGACTGCTTGGAGAGATCATCGTAGATGATCAGGGCGTGCTTGCCATTGTCGCGGAAGAACTCACCCATGGTGACACCGGTGTAAGGCGAGATAAACTGCAGCGGAGCCGGGTCGGATGCGGTTGCCGCAACGACGATGGTGTAATCCATGGCGCCGTGCTGACGCAGCTTCTCAACCACCTGGGCGACAGTCGAGCGCTTCTGGCCGATAGCGACGTAGATACAGACCACGCCGTTACCTTTTTGATTGATGATGGTGTCGGTCGCAACCGCGGTCTTGCCGGTCTGACGGTCACCGATGATCAGCTCACGCTGCCCACGACCGATCGGTACCATGGCATCGATCGCTTTAAGACCGGTCTGCATCGGCTCGTGAACCGATTTACGATCAACAATACCTGGGGCCTTGATCTCAACCTGGCTGTAGGTGTCAGTCTTGATATCACCTTTGCCATCGATCGGAATGCCGATACCGTTAACAACCCGGCCGACCAGAGCGTCTCCAACCGGAACCTGCACGATCTGCTCGGTTCGCTTAACCAGGTCGCCTTCCTTGATATGCTCAGAATCACCGAGGATCGCAGCACCAACGTTGTCTTCCTCGAGGTTAAGAACCATCCCCATGGTACCACCGGGGAATTCGAGGAGCTCACCGGACATCGCCTTGTCGAGGCCATGAATACGGGCAATACCGTCACCAACGGAGATAATGGTACCGGTTTCGCTGACTTCTACTTCGCGACCGAAGTCTTCGATCTGCTTCTTGATGATCGCGCTGATTTCTTCTGCTCTGATTTCCATGATATTCTTGTCACCCCTTTGCTAAGGTCTCTGCAATCCGTTTCAGCTGGGTTTTCACACTGCCGTCAAATAGTTTACCGCCCATCTCGGCCTGCAGGCCGCCGATCAGCGTTTTATCTGTTTCCACATTGAGCACTACCTGCTTGCCGGTTTGCTGCTCCAAACCATTTTTGATGGCTTCGGCACGGGCCTTGGTCAGCTTACTGGCGGAGGTGATCTTGGCACGAACAACTCCGGACAGCTCATCGGCAAACTTACGATAATTCAAGTCGATCTGCGGAATATAGCTGATGCGGTCTTTCTCCAGGAGCAGATTGAGAAATTTCTTCATCCCTTCGCTCAACTCGAGCAGACCTGCGAGATCACTCAGAATCGCTTGCTTTTTTTCCAGTGGAAAGGTCGGGCTATCGAGTAGCAGACGCAGCATGTCTTCTCTCTTAAGGACCGACGCAACATTCGCCAACTGATCCGCATAGGGCTCAACCTGCTTCTCTTCCGAAGCAATGTTAAGCAGCGCCTTAGCGTACCTTATCCCAATCGCACTGCTACTCAATGTAAATCTCCCACCTTCTGCATATACTCATCGATCAGACGAGCATCATCGTCCTTGGTGAAGTTCTTCTTCAGCGTTTTTTCCGCAAGATTAACAGCCAATTGTACCGCTTCACGCTGCAATTCTGTGCGCGCCTTGGCAACCTCAAGCTCAGCGGCCTTTTCAGCATCCTGCTCAATCTTGGCAGCCATCTGTTTGGCGTTGGCAATAATCTTCTGCTGCTCCAACTCACCTTCGCGGCGGATGGCCTCGCTGATTCCTGCAATCTCCTCAGTCGCTTCGGCCAGCTTGCGATCGTACTCGGCAAACTTGGCTTCAGCATCTTCCTTGGCCTGCTTGGCTTCAGCCAGAGCCTTTTCGATGTCTTCCCGGCGTCCGGCAAGCCCTTTTGTCAAAGGTTTGCGTAGGAAATAAACCAGGATAGCGACAACGATACCGAAGTTCAAAATCCGGTATAGAAAGTCCTTCAGCAGTACCCCACTATCAGTGTGGCCACCACCGGAAGCACAGGCAACGCCGCTCAGCAAAGCAACCAGCAGAACAGCAAGAAGAATTGATGTGGTTTTGTTACGCATGATTCAATAAACCCTTCCTGAACTTAAGCCAGTTTGCGACCGAGAACTTTAGTAGCAATCTGACCGGCGAGAGCTTCAGCTTCACTTTTGAGAGTCTTGCTGGCAGAGGTCGCCTCGATAGCAACCTGGTCCTTTATTACCTGCAGACGTTCCGTTGCCTTGCCGTGAGCCGCGGTGAGAATTTTTGCTTCCTCTTCAGCGGCAGCTTTTTTAAGCTTGTTGCGCTCTGCATTAGCAGCGGCCTTGGCTTCGTTGAGCTGAGCCTGGTAACGCTGCATTTTTTCTTCGATATCCGCTTCCAGGCTTTTTGCCCGGTCGTGGGATCCGTCGATCGCCTCACGCCGCTCAGCTAACACTTTCTGCAGCGGCCGGTAAAGCAGTTTATTAAGGATAATCAACAGGATAATGAAGTTGACAAATTGCAGACCAAGGGTCCAGTCAAGACTGATCACCTAACTCACCTCTTTATTCGCAGGTTAATACGTACTCGGTATACTGTATACAGTCTACCGAGTCGGAAAAGCTTGGCTCATAGTGCCAAAAGCAGAGCATTGCTATCATATCGATAATTCTGTGTCAAGCCGTTTTGCAACGCTTCTGCAACAATGTTATAGGCTTATTTTGCTGTGGAACCGGCTAAGCTTTTGGAGTTGCTTGCTTAGTTCTCTGCTCAGGTTCAGCTGTTGAAGTCATTTTTATTTCGCCATTGAAGATCACTTTCTCTTCGATTTTCAATTGCGGAGTGCTGATGCTGCCCTCAACCTTGGCTGGCGCGCGCAACTCGACCAGCGAGCTGGCGATAATATTTCCTTTAAAGGTGCCACTGAGCACCAGGGCACCAACCTCGATGTTGCCATCGATTTTCGCCGTCTCGCCAACGACCAGGGTGTCGCTGGAGGTGATTTCTCCAGAAAAGCTGCCGTCAAGGCGGACCATCTCATCAAAACTGAGTTTCCCCTCAAAACGGCTGCCCGGACCGAGAAATGCCTTGATATCTGCTTTATCGATTGGCACCGGTTTTTTCATTGCTGCTTGCTCCTGTTTTTTTCCACCAAACATTACATTCACCATTTCAACAGTAAAAAGGATCGATCCACTATTCTCCGGAGACGCCAAACAATTCGAGCAGGCGTTCCAGCTCATCCTGATCATGGTAGCTGATCTCGATCCGTCCACCCTGCCCCTTGGGGGCCAATTTAACCTGTGTTCCCAGAGCCTGTTTCAGGCCGGTTTCCAGAGCCAGGAGATTAGGATCGACCTGTTTTGGCGCCGGCTGATTGGCCGGCTTCGGCAGACCAAAACTCTTGATCTTCTTAACCAGCTTTTCGGTTTCCCGCACCGAGAGCGTTTTGCGGATGACTTCATTACTCGCCTCGGCGATATCCTCTTCCAGCTCCAGGGACAACAACGCCCGCGCGTGGCCCATGGTCAGGCGGTTGGCCAGTAGATCGTCTTTCACCTTGGCTGGTAGACGCAGCAACCGCAGAGAATTGGCGACCGTGGAACGTTGCTTACCGACCCGCTTGGCGACCTCTTCCTGGGACAGATCGAAATTGTCCATCAGGTGCCGGTAGGCTGAGGACTCTTCAAGAGGATTAAGGTCTTCTCGTTGAATATTTTCAATTAGGGCTATTTCCAGTGCCCAGTCTTCGCTGACATCCTGAATCACCACCGGCAGACGATCAAGGCCGGCCTTTTGCGCAGCGCGCCAACGACGTTCTCCAGCAATGATTTGATAATGATCATCCTGCTGGCGAACGACCAACGGCTGAATCACCCCTTTTTCCTTGATGGACGCGACAAGCTCTGCCATCTTATTGGAATCAAAGGTTTTTCTTGGCTGTTGACTGTGTGGTTTAAGATCTTCGATCGGGCAGGCAAAGTATTTTTTACCCCCCTCCTGAGCTGCTGAAGTCAGCAGCGCACCAATCCCTTTTCCCAATGCAGGTCGTTTAACGGCCATGACGTGCTCCAGCCAGGACTTCTTCGGCCAGGGCCATATATGCCTGGGCTCCCCGGGAAGCGATATCATACATTAACGCTGGCTGGCCGAAACTAGGGGCTTCAGACAAACGCACATTTCGCGGCACCACGGCACTATAAACCTTATCACCAAAATGCTCGCGAATCTCACTGCTCACCTGGCGACAAAGATTGTTACGTCCATCGAACATGGTCAACAGGATGCCACTGATTTTCAATTGCGGATTCAACTCCTGCTGAACCAGGCGGATGGTTTGCATCAACTGGCCCAGACCTTCCATGGCGTAAAATTCACATTGCAAGGGAACCAGCACCGAATCGGCAGCGCAGAGGGAGTTGACCGTGAGCAGGCTAAGCGAGGGCGGGCAATCAATAATAATATAAACATAATCGGCGGAAACCGCTTGCAATTCCTTTTCCAAGCGATGATCCCTATCAGCTCTTTCGAGCAATTCAATTTCGGCACCGATCAAATCGGTGTTAGAAGGGAGGACATCCAGGCAGGGTAATTCGGTTTTCTGAATCGCCTCAAGCGCGGTCGACTCACCCAATAGAACATTATAAGCAGTCGCGAAAACTTCGGTTTTATCTATTCCCAAACCGCTCGAAGCGTTTGCCTGGGGGTCCATATCGACCAAAAGGGTTCGATGCTCTGCAGCTGCCAATGAGGCCGACAAATTTACTGCTGTTGTGGTCTTACCTACCCCACCCTTCTGGTTGGCGACGGCAATGATTTTGGCCATACTGAGGACTCCTTTGTAGCAGATGAGCCGTAGAGATTAGCATAGCCGGTTTGGAAATTCAGCCCTATTTCGCACTTGAATGATTAAGAATCGATTAAATCGAAAGGATTTTTATGCTAGAGCTTTTTCAGTACCAGAAGCTGTCGCTTTGCACCACTGAAAGGAAGCGAATAGCTGACAGTTTTTTTTAGTTCAAATCCATACAGGTCCAACAGACTTAAATTACTTTCCAGTTCTCTGTTCCCGTCGGGTCCCTTCATCGCTAGAAGCTCTCCGCCGGTATTTAACCATGGCGAAGACAAATTGAACATCGCGCTAAAGGAGGCAAAGGCCCTGGCGACGACCTGGTTAAACCGCTTTTTTTCATCGATCGCCTGATGTAAGTTTTCCAGACGGGAGTGAATCGGGAAAAAGTTTGTCAGAGAAAATAACCGCTTGATGTGCTTTTGGAAGTTGATTTTTTTTCCTACCGCATCAACCGATATCAGCTGAAGTTGACGACAAGCAATTGTCAGGGGGATACCTGGCAAACCACCACCGGACCCCATATCGAGCAGTTGACCATCAGTCTGTATATATTTCAGCATGACCAGGGAGTCGAGGAGGTGTTTTTCCAAGGCTTCCTCCCGAGTTCGTATCGCTGTGAGGTTGATCCGCTGATTCCAGCGCAGTAATTCATCAAGAAAAGTCAGTTGCTGCTGTATAACCTCTTCCGGCAGGCTGAGACCCAAGCTAGCCAAACCTGCGTCCAGCAACTCAGCCACGACTGTTTTTTCTCAAATAGATATGCAGCACAGCGATCGCCGCGGGGGTAATTCCTTGAATTCTCCCCGCTTGTCCCAAAGTCGCCGGTTTAACTTCGGCGAGCTTCTCTTTAACTTCCGAGGAAAGGCTCTCAACCTGAGAAAAATCGATTTGGTCGGGAATAGTGATATCCTCATATTCCCGAAAACGGACCACCTGCTCAAGCTGCCGCTTAATATACCCGTCATATTTAACCGAAATTTCCAACTGTTCAAGCGCCTGAGGGGAGAGTCGCTGTAATTCAGGATAAAATTCTTGAAGTTGAGACATAACGATTTCCGGGCGCCGCAATAACACTTCCAGGGAAACTCCCTGTTTTAGATCACCCAACTGTAAGGAACTGACCAATCCTTGATTACTGGAAGTTATCATCTTCTCGCGCAATAAATTTCTACCTACCCTTATCTGGTTTTGTTTCTCTTGGTAAGTTTGCCAGCGTTGCTCCGATACCAAGCCGACCTTACGTCCCAACTCGGTCAGACGCTGATCAGCATTATCCTCCCGCAGCAACAGGCGATATTCTGAACGGGAGGTAAACATCCGATATGGTTCCAGGGTCGGTTGGGTCACCAGATCATCAACCATAACCCCCAGGTAACCTTGATCCCGACCTATCACCAACTGATCTTCGCCGCGGCAACCTAAGGCCGCATTGATCCCGGCCAGCAAGCCTTGCGCGGCAGCCTCTTCATAACCTGAAGTGCCGTTGAGTTGGCCAGCATGATAGAGCCCGGCTATGAATTTAGTTTCCAGCGTTGCCTGTAACTGAGTAGGCTCAACGAAATCGTATTCAATGGCATATCCCGGTCGCATAATCTCGACATGTTCAAAACCGACCATGGTCCGGAAAAATTGCAGTTGCACCTCCGGCGGCAGCGATGTCGACATACCACTAGGGTACATTTCATCACTATTCAAACCTTCAGGTTCAATAAATGTCTGGTGGGAATTCTTTTCCGAAAAGCGGACGATTTTATCTTCGATAGAAGGACAATAGCGTGGTCCAATACCCTCAATTACCCCGGCAAACAAGGCTGACTTATCAATATTATCGCGGATAATCTGATGGGTTTGTTCGTTGGTATGGGCAATATAACAATCAACCTGTGATCTCTCAATTTTTTCTGTCATAAAAGAAAACGGCTTGATCATCAGATCACCAGGCTGCTTCTCCAGTTTAGTAAAATCGATAGACCGGGCAGAAAGCCGTGCAGGCGTTCCGGTTTTTAACCGGCCAACCTTAAAACCAAGTTGTCTCAGCCTCTCCGACAAACCCTCCGATGCAGGTTCCCCTGCCCTGCCACCAGAATAATTATTCAGCCCAACATGAATCAAACCGCGCATAAACGTACCGGTTGTCAACACCACCGCCTTCGCCTTAAAATCTAATCCTTCGCGGGTACGTACACCTTTAATTATATTTTTTTCTGCCAGCAGGTCAGTTACCACCCCCTGCTTAAGATCGAGCAGCGGTTCGGCCTCAACCACTGCCTTCATCCGCGCACTGTAAGCCATACGATCAGCTTGAGCTCGTGCTGCCCGAACTGCCGGTCCCTTTTTCATATTCAAGCGGCGGAACTGAATTCCTGTGGCATCAATATTAAGACCCATCTCGCCGCCAAGAGCATCAACCTCATGAACCAGGTGCCCTTTGGCCAAACCACCGATAGCTGGATTGCAGGACATTTGTGCAACCGTATCCAACCCCATAGTGAGCAGCAGGGTTTTCCTTCCCATACGAGATGCCGCTAAGGCGGCTTCACATCCAGCGTGCCCTGCTCCAACGACTATGACTTCATATTTTTTTCCGTATCCACCCATCAGTTTTTTATCCAGATCGAATGTTTCACGTGAAACATTTATTTTCCAATACAAAATTGTGAGAAGATGCCTTCTAGAATATCATCCGTTGTTGTTTCACCAGAAATCTGCCCAAGCTGGAAAAGCGCTTCTCGAACTTCAACAGCCAAAAATTCCAGAGGTTGTTCAGTCCGCAGGGATTCAAGAAGCTGAGTCAAATTTTTTCTACAGGCAATCAAAGAATTGAAGTGCCGTTTTTCAGCAATCATTACCGATTCACTGCCAGGAAGATAATCGCCGAGGAGAAACTTTTCGATAGCCCTTTTCAACTCAGAAAGACCTTTACCACTCTTAATGGATATGGAATATTCCTGATATTCGGATATAGTTTTATTATGAGTTTGTGGAAGGTCAGATTTGGTTTTCAGCAAGAAAACTGGATAATCCTGACAGACTTCCATAGCATAGTAGTCTTGTTCATCCATCGGTATCGAACCATCGATCAGCAGCAGGATCAAATCTGCCTGTTTAAGTTTCTGCTTGGCCCGCCGGATCCCTTCCACTTCTACCGGGTCGGTAGATTGGCGTAAACCAGCGGTATCAACCAGTCGTACCGGCACCCCACCAATGGTCATTCCTTCTTCTAACAGATCTCGAGTGGTCCCTGGAATATCAGTAACAATGGCGCGGTCTTCACCTAACAGACAATTAAGTAAAGAGCTTTTGCCGACATTCGGTCGTCCTACCAACAGAATAGAAGCCCCTTCAGAAAGGACGCGTCCAGAATTATAAGTATCAGTAATTATAGTTATTTTACTTATAATTTCGGTTAATTCATATTCGATAGATTGCATGTCTTCAAACGGCAGATCTTCTTCTGGAAAATCAATCCAGGCCTCAATTAATATCTGAATATTCCGGAGTTTTTCGGTAAATTCATAAATCAACCGGCTGAGTTGGCCTTCCACCTGGGACAAAGCCAACCTGCGGGAGGAATCGGATTTACAATGAATCAGCTGAGCGACCGCTTCAGCCTGAGACAGATCGAGGCGACCATTAATAAAAGCCCGATAGGTAAACTCGCCTGGCTCCGCCAAGCGTAAGCCGTATTCAAGGTAGAGATTAAGGATCGCCTTAACCACCTGTTGGCTGCCGTGACAATGAATTTCCACTACATCATCGCGAGTATAGGTGTGAGGCGCAGTCATATACACCGCCAGGACTTCATCCAAATGCTGTTCCTGAGGATCACAGAGAATTCCATGATAAAGTCGATGAGATTCAAACCTGGAGGATTGTGCAGTAGGGCGGAAAAATGTTTGCAGGGCTTCTAACGACCGTGGCCCGGAAATCCGGACCACGGCAATACCACCTTCACCGACTGCGGTGGCCGGTGCAATTATTGTTTCGGAGGCGTTCACTGTGGCCTCATTTCCTTAGATTCAGTCGGGCTGACGACGGATCAGATATTGTTGCAAAATGGTCAGAAGGTTGTTCACTAACCAGTAAATAACCAAACCCGCGGGGAAGTTCAAAAACAGAAAGGTAAAGACCACCGGCATCATCATCATTATTTTAGCCTGGGTCGGATCCATGGTGGTCGGAGTCATCTTTTGTTGCAGGAACATCGTTACTCCCATGATCAGCGGGGTAACATAATAGGGATCCTTGACGGAGAGATCGGTAATCCAGAGCATAAAAGGTGCATGACGAAGTTCAATACCACCAAGCAGAACTTGATAAAGGGCAAAGAAAACAGGAATCTGAATCACCATCGGCAGACAGCCACCGAGTGGATTGACCTTATTGTCTTTATAAAAAGACATCATTTCCTGATTCAGCCGCTGCTTGTCATGGCCATATTTTTCTCGCATTTTCTGCATTTCCGGCTGCAGCTTTTGCATTCCCTTCATTGACTTGTAACTCTTTTGAGTCAAAGGCCAAAAAATCAGTTTGATACAAACAGTCAGGAGAATAATGGCAAAACCATAATTACCCAAATAACTGTAAAAGAATTTGAGCACTTGCAGCAGTGGCTTAGCCAACACCCGAAAGAAGCCAAAATCTTTAGCCCTTTCAAAATTATAGCCTACTCCTTGAAGCAGATCGAAATCCTTTGGCCCGATAAAGGAGACATAATCGAAGGATTGCTTTTGCCCAGCTTCAAGCGAGATAAATGGCGAAACAAACCGGTTTTCAACAAATCCATCCCCTTTTTGCACCTGAACCTGTTTGGCAGAATCTTGCGGAGCGAGAATATTCAGAAAATATTTGCCGACAAATCCAGACCAGACAATGTTGTCATTATAAATTTTCGCTGACTTCTGCAGATCATCAAGATCATCTTCGAGCAGCTCTTCGCCATCAAAAGAGAGTGGGCCGATAAAGGAATACATATCCTGCATCCCTTCGTCTTTCAACTCACTGGTTTCAGAAATCAAGGAAAGATTAACCAGGCCCTGGGCTGCATGATCAGTATCATTGAGTAACTGAATATTGACATCTATCCGATAAGAATCGGGGTAAAAGGTATAGCTTTTTACGACCGTTAAACCTGAAGTGGTTGTTGCGGAAAAGCTAACGGTCTTATTTTCACTACCCAAGTTGATCGAAGTGCCTGCTTGATCAATTAATTTAAACGGCAGATCGGTAGGTATCGCCAACCCTTCGCTACCGCTGGTTTTATAGCTGGAAAATCTGGATTCACCGAGTGCCTTAAAGATAAATGGCTGCGCATCCTTGCCATTTGACTCGCGATACTGCTTTAACTCCACCGCCCTTAGAGTGGCACCGGTGGTTGATAGCTTGATGTTAAAGAGCTCAGAAGAAACAGATATAAGTTGCTCTTGGTAATCGGCCGGCATGGGGGTGGACGATTGGAGCGGTTCGACCACAGCAGAAGCTGGTTTTTCCACAGCAGAAGCTGGTTGTGAAACAGCAGCAGTTTCTGCTGCAGGCTGGACTGGTAGTGGCTGGGGAGCAAAAAACATGCTGTAACCTGACCAGAGAAGTACGATAAGGGCGATGGCCAATATGGTCCGGTTATTATTTTCCATTACTGATTTTCCTGTTTATTGAAGGCCGGTACGGGATCAAAACCGCCCGGATGGAATGGGTGACATTTAAGTATCCTGACGAGGGATAGATAAGTACCCTTGAAAATGCCAAAGGTCAGGATTGATTCACGAGCATAGGCAGAGCAGGACGGGTAGAAACGACATGAACGGGGCAACAGTGGCGAGATACAGTAGCTATAGATATCAATGATAAAAACAAAAGGTTTTTCAACCATTTGTCAACCCGCCTTTAGTCAGTGCCAGATTCAATTCAGCAAACACCTGCCGAATCGATAATTCTGCAGCACCTTTTTTGGCCACTACGGAAAGTTCAACCGGTTGCTTATACTGCTGATAACTGGAGCGAAAATATTCTCGCACCAGTCTTTTTAATCGGTTGCGTTGTACGGCATTGCCAACTTTACGACTGACGGTGAGGCCGAGTCGTGAAACTGCAAGATTATTTTTGCTGACCAAAAGAATAAAATGGGGTGTATGTAACTTACACCCCATTTTCCAAGCACGTTGGTATTCCCAGGTTTTGCGTAATCTACGCTGTTTGGAAAAACTTGCTGTACCCAACTATTTTTGCGGAGTCGTGGCCGATAAAGTCTTGCGACCACGGGCGCGCCGACGATTGATCACCAGGCGACCGCTTTTGGTCTGCATTCTTTTCCGAAAACCATGGGTACGCTTCCGTTTGATCCGACTTGGCTGATATGTACGCTTAGACATCTTCTTTCCTCCAATCTATGGTCTGACAAAGAAGCTCTTTAATCATAATTAAGCGTCCAAGTCAATCAAAAAACCCCAGAGAACGATTAAATGTTCAGGCAAAATAGCTCTTTTTGCGAACAGAAAACACCGGTCTCACTGATTCACAGGTAACTATATTCTATTAATTACTTTTTAAAGCTTTTTAGTCCTTAACAGTAGGACCTGTGGATCGGTTGAAAAAGTTCTAAGCGATTGATTTTTGAAAAAAAAAGCTTTTTAGCAACCTGTTGAACAAATGTTGGCAGCAGCTGAAAAATGTGGATAACAAAACTCAGGAGCCTGAATTGACGAGTTGTCACCAGATGGATAAACAACTTTTCCTGCAAAGCCAAAATCTACTGGCAGAGATTGGCAGGAAAGAGCTATACTGCTCCAGTTGTTTTAAGCGCTTAAAACCAGCCCTTCTGCAAGCGCTTCAAAGCCTGGGTCGTCTCTGTTTACAAGCACTTGCATTTGTCTGCTTCGTCTGCTAATTTGGCGGCGATAAAAACCCTTAAACAGTGGTTTTTTATAGCATAATCATTTTATACACAGCTGTTTATAAATTGTGGATTTAAATAACTGAAATGGAAAAAATCTGGCAGGAAACACTCAGCAAATTGCAGCAGGAGGTGAGTGCACAAAACTTTTCCACCTGGATCAAACCGCTACAATTTGTCAACATTAAAGACGATCAGGTGATTCTGGAAGTGCCGAACCGCTTTATCCGCGACTGGTTGAAAGATAATTATTTAAAGAGTATCGAAACCATCATGTCCGATCTGGGTACTGTCAACTACCGGATCAATATCAATATCAATGCAAACACGCAGGCCCAGCCCCTGGCGGAACCAACCCGCAGTGACCAGCAACCGGCGGTGAAGGTTGCCCTGCCCAAAGCCAAACCGGAGCAGCTGGAGCAGTTTGCCAACATCAACCCAAAATATACCTTCGACAGCTTTGTTTCCGGCCCCTCTAACCAGTTTGCCCATGCCGCAGCCATGGCGGTCGCCAACAATCCGGCAACCACTTACAATCCGCTGTTTATCTATGGCGGGGTCGGACTGGGCAAGACCCATATCGTGCATGCCATCGGCAACGAGATCATCACCAGAAACAATAACCTGAAACTCTGCTACTATTCTTCGGAAAAATTCACCAATGAATTGATCAACTCCTTACGGCATGCCAAGATGGACGAATTTCGCAACAAATTCCGTTCCATCGATGTGTTGTTGATCGACGATATTCAGTTTATTGCCGGTAAAAAGAGCACCCAGGAAGAATTTTTTCACACCTTTAACGCCCTCTACGAATCGCACAAACAGATTGTTGTGACCTCGGATAAATTTCCCAAAGAGATTCCCGATCTGGAAGAGCGGCTCAGGTCCCGCTTTGAATGGGGTTTGATCGCCGATATACAGGCCCCGGATACCGAGACCAAACAGGCAATTTTAAAAATGAAGGCAGATCAGAATAAAATCACTTTGCCGGAAGATGTCGCTTTCTTTCTTTCCAGTTCAGTGACCAGCAATGTCCGGGAACTGGAAGGTTATCTTATTAGAATTGGCGCCTTTGCCAGTTTGACCTCGACCCCGATCAGTCTTGATATGGCGAAAAATATTCTTAAGGATATTATTGTCGAAAAGAACAAAGAGGTCACAGTAGAGACCATTCAAAAGAGCGTTGCCAACCATTTTCAGCTCAAGACTGCAGAGCTAAAATCAGCCAAGCGCTTGAAAACACTGGTTCAACCGCGGCAGATTGCAATGTATATCAGTCGCAAACTGACCGCCTCGTCCTATCCGGAGATCGGTGCTAAATTCGGCGGAAAAGACCATTCGACGATCATCCATGCAATAAAAAAGATCGAAAAGCAGATGGCGGATGATCTCCAACTGCGAGCGACGGTGGAAAAACTGATCAACAATCTCAAGCCATAAGTTGTTTATGAAACTGGTGAAAAACCGGCGATAAAAGCCCGATTTGGTTTTTATCCACATTTTGGTGATTTGATCAACATTAGATAAACAGCCTGGAGTTGTTGTTTTGTACTTGAAAAATCAGTAGCTTAAATGTCTATTCACGAATTCACAGGCATTACTATAGACTACGATTTTTCTATTTAAAGACTTAATACATAGTAATTCCCTGTGCATGGAGGAGATGATGCAGTTTCACATCAACAAGGATACCTTCCTAAAGGGCCTGACCAAGGTTCAAGGGATCATCGAAAAACGCCACACCATTCCGATATTGGCCAATGTCCTGATAGAAGCCACCAATGGTGAAATCATCATCACTGCAACCGATCTGGAAGTCGGCATCAAATCCCGCTATATATCGGATGTTATCAGTGAAGGCAAGGTGACGGTATCGGCCAAAAAACTGTTTGAAATCATCAAGGAACTGCCGGATAAAGATATTCAGTTCATCTCGAAGAATAACTTTTGGGTCGAGATTACCTGCGGCAAATCGATTTTTAATCTGGTGGGGCTTTCGCCGGAAGAGTTTCCCAAGTTTCCTGATATTGGCAGCAGCAGCAGTCAGATTCCCTGCAGTCTGATCGGCGAGATGATCGATAAAACCATCTTTGCGGTCTCCAACGACGACACCAAATTCAATCTGACAGGTATTTTTATCAAAGCGGAAACCGACGATGAAAAGAACAACCTGGTTTTTGTCGCCACCGATGGGCATCGCCTGTCTTTGATCGAACGCAGCCTGGAGGGCGGTCTTGATGAAAAATTCCAAGCCGGTTTTATTCTGCCTAAAAAAGGCATCCATGAGATAAGAAAGATTATTGAAAGCGCTGAAGAGCAGCTGAATATCGGCATTTCCGATAATAATTTTTCCGTTAGCACGGCGACCACTACCCTTATCATGCGCATGGTGGATGGTGATTTTCCTGATTATCAACGAGTGATTCCAGAAAAATCGAGCAACTCGGCGTTGATAAGCCGCGATCTGTTTTTGCATTCGCTACGGCGAATTTCAGTTCTTTCGAGTGAAAAATCAAAGGGAATCAAGGTCAACCTGGTCAAGGACTGTCTGATCCTCTCCTCTTCCAATCCCGACTTGGGTGATGCCAAGGAAGAGATCGATGTCGATTACTCCGGGGCGGAGATTTCTATCGGCTTTAACGCCAAGTATATTATCGACATCCTGCAAGCGGTCAATAAAGAGAATGTGCTGCTGTTTCTCAAAGACAATATTTCACCAGGACTGATTCAGCCGGAAGGGGACGAAAATTGCTTGGCAGTGATTATGCCGATGCGCCTGTAAACAATTTCGCAATGCAGATCAAACGGATGGTTCTGAAAAACTTCCGCAATATTGGCAGCGCGGAATTACAGCCAGGCAGCCAGATCAATTTTTTACTTGGAGACAACGCCCAGGGAAAAACAAATCTGGTCGAAGCAATTTACGCGACAGCTATGCTGAAAAGCTTTCGGACCAGAAATTCGGCCGAATTTATCCAGGATGGAGAAGAACAGGCGGTTATTGGGATTGAACTGCTTAATGACCAGGTCAGTAACCGACTGAATTTGGTTTTTACGAAAAATGCCAAACAGTTGACGATTAACGGCAAAAAACCGGCGACGAATAATTATTATCAATATATAAATGTGATTATTTTTCATCCGGATGAGGTCAACTATATCAGCAGTTATCCGGCCTTTCGCCGCAACCTGCTGGATCGGTCGATCTTCTATACCGACTTCAACTACATCGAAACCTACCGGAATTACACCAAGTGTTTAAAGCAGCGGAATGCCTTTCTGAAGAGCGGTTCCTCGGGGGTCGATTGCTGGCAGGAGCAGTTGCTCGGTTATGGGGCAACTATTATTCAGCAAAGGTTAAAATATATTGACAGAATCAATGAAATTTTGAAGACTGGTGCATTTGATAAGAATTGTAGCGAGACCTATGCTCTGAGTTATTCTCGGCAGCTGAGCGATCGGTCAGCAATCGATGGTTTTCTGAGCGCTGAATTTATGAAAAAAAAGTCTCGGGAACAGCTGCTTGGCTATACTCTGGTCGGCCCGCATAGGGACGATATTCTGTTCACGATCAATGGCAAGTCGGCCAGCAGTTACGCTTCGCAGGGGCAGAAAAGATCCTTGGTTATTTCTTATAAAACCGCTCAGATACTCGACTATCAACAGGTTCACGGTGACTATCCGATCCTGATCCTCGATGATATGACGAGTGAGCTGGATAGTAGTAGAAAAAATCTACTGCTGGAAAACCTGCTGGAAAATTCCGGTCAGGTTTTTATTACTTCAACAGATTTCAAATCGATAAATAACTCCGAACAACTGAAAAGGTTTCGGGTGCAGCAAGGCGAAATCAGTGTAGTCAGCTGACGCAAGAGGAGCAGTATGGCGGAAGAAAAAAATTACGGCGCGGACAGTATCCAGGTTCTCGAAGGCCTGGAAGCGGTCCGCAAACGTCCGGCAATGTATATCGGTTCGACCGCGGTCAACGGCCTGCACCACCTGGTCTACGAGGTGGTCGATAATTCCATCGACGAAGCTTTGGCCAAGCATTGTGATGCCGTCATCGTGACTATTCACGAAGACAATTCAGTCACTGTGCAGGATAACGGCCGGGGGATTCCGGTCGATATGCACGCCGGTCAGAACAAGTCGGCGGCTGAGGTGGTCATGACCGTGCTGCATGCCGGCGGCAAATTCAATGATGAGGGTGAAGGCGCTTATAAAGTATCCGGTGGTCTGCATGGCGTTGGCGTTTCAGTAGTCAACGCCCTCTCCAGCAGACTCGATCTGGAAATTCGCCGCGATGGCAAAATCTATCGGCAGAGCTATGAGCGCGGGGTGCCGCTTGCGCCTTTGGCGGTCGATGGGGACACCATTAAGCGAGGCACCAAGATCACCTTCTGGCCCGACCCGGAGATTTTCGATACCACCGAATTCTCTTTTGAAACCCTTTCGCAGCGACTGCGCGAACTGGCATTTTTGAATGCCGGGGTGAAGATTATCATCACCGATGACCGCAGCGAGAAAAACCACGAGTTTATTTACGAAGGGGGGATTCGCTCGTTTGTCGAGTATCTGAACCGGGCGAAAAGTGCTTTACACGGCGATCCGATCTATTTTTCCGGGGTCAAGGAAGGCTGCGAGATCGAGGTTGCCATCCAGTACAACGATGGCTACGACGAAAAGATCTTCTCTTTTGCCAACAACATCAACACCCATGAGGGTGGCACCCATATGAGCGGTTTTCGTGGCGCATTAACCCGTACCATGAATGCCTATGCGACCGCCAATAACCTGCTGAAAAACGTCAAGGTGGCTATTTCCGGCGACGACCTGCGCGAAGGGGTTGCGGCGGTTATCTCGGTTAAATTGTCAGATCCGCAGTTTGAAGGTCAAACCAAGACTAAATTGGGGAATTCCGAAGTCAAAGGTTACGTTGAAACCCTGATGAACGAAAAGCTCGCGACCTTTCTGGAAGAAAATCCGCAGGTCGCCAGGAAAATTCTTGAAAAAGGGATTGAGGCGGCTCGGGCTCGGGAGGCGGCTCGCAAGGCGCGTGATCTGACCCGGCGTAAAGGTGCCCTGGATGGTTTGTCGCTGCCGGGTAAGCTGGCCGACTGTCAGGAAAAAGATCCTGCGCTCTGCGAAATCTATCTGGTCGAGGGCGATTCCGCTGGCGGTAGTGCCAAACAGGGGCGCGATCGTCGCTATCAGGCCATTTTGCCGCTCAAAGGGAAAATCCTTAACGTTGAGAAGGCACGCTTTGACAAGCTGCTGACCTCCAACGAAATCCGCACCCTGATTACCGCCATGGGCACCAGCATCGGCAAAGATGATTTCGATGTCTCCAAGCTGCGCTACCATCGCATCATTATCATGACCGATGCCGACGTCGACGGTTCGCACATCCGCACCCTGCTGCTGACCTTCTTCTTCCGGCAGATGCCGGAGATTGTCGAGCGCGGCCACCTCTATATTGCCCAGCCACCGCTGTATAAAGTCAAACGGGGCAAAAAAGAGATCTATCTCAAGGATGACGATGCGTTGCTCGATTACCTGCTCGATACCGGCACCGACGGCGTGACCCTGCAGCTGGATGAGGGCAACAAGGTGCTGCGCGGCAAGCAGATTATCCCGACTTTGCGCAATATCCTCGAGTTTAACCAGCATTTCGACAAGATCGTCAATCGTGGGGTGCCGAGTGAGATCCTGCGGATGTTTCTGCGCGGCAAAATCCGCAACGGTTTTGCCGACAAAGCCGATCTCGAACCTTTGGCGGAAAGACTGCGGGAGATCCAGCCGCAGGCCAAATTTCAGGTGCTGGAAAACCCCGATCGGATTCTGGTCAGTTTCGGTAATCTGCATGCACGGATCGACCGGCAGACGGTGGAAACTCTCTCCTCCCACGAGTACAAGCTACTGCTGCAGTCTTATCGTCAGGTCGAGGATATCTGCCAGAGCGGGCCGGCCCTGCTGCAAAGTGAAGGCAAAGCTGATCTCGAAATCGTTGATCGCAAGGAACTGCTCGAGACCTTCCTGAGCCGGGCGAAAAAAGGTCAGTATATTCAGCGCTACAAAGGGCTGGGCGAGATGAACCCGGACCAGCTTTGGGAAACCACCATGGACGCCGAAAAGCGGGTGCTGCTGCAGGTGACCATCCAGGACGCTGTCGAGGCGGATGAGATTTTTACCGTGCTGATGGGCGACCAGGTTGAGCCACGCCGTGAGTTCATCGAAAATAATGCCCTGAATGTCGCCAACCTGGATGTCTGAACGAGCAAATTTGCACCATACCCTGCTCCCGAATCCGGGGGTTTTGGAGGATTTTAGATGCTGACAGAACAGAACAAAGTCACCGTCAACATTGAAGACGAGATGCGCAAGTCCTATATGGACTATGCGATGAGTGTCATCGTTGGCCGCGCCCTGCCGGACGTGCGCGATGGCTTAAAACCGGTTCACCGGCGGATCCTGTTCGCCATGCACGATCTCGGCAACGATTTCAACAAGCCGTACAAAAAATCGGCCCGGGTAGTCGGTGACGTCATCGGTAAGTATCACCCGCACGGTGACACCGCAGTTTACGACTCGATCGTCCGCATGGCGCAGGATTTCTCCATGCGCCACCCGCTGGTCGATGGCCAGGGCAACTTCGGTTCCATCGATGGCGATAATGCCGCGGCGATGCGTTATACCGAAATCCGTATGGACAAGCTTTCCCACGAGCTGCTCGCTGATATCGACAAAGAGACCGTCGATTTCGGTCCCAACTATGATGATTCCTTGGAAGAACCGCTGGTTCTACCTTGTAAATATCCGAATCTGCTGGTCAATGGTTCTGAAGGAATTGCGGTCGGTATGGCGACCAAGATTCCGCCACATAACCTGGGTGAAGTGATCGACGCTCTGGTGGCGCTGATTGACGAGCCGCGCCTGGGTCTGGAAGAGCTGATTGAAATTATCCCCGGCCCCGATTTTCCCACCGCTGGCTTTATCAACGGCAAGGAGGGGATCCGCGAGGCCTACACCAGCGGTCGTGGCATCGTGCAGATGCGTGCCCGGGCGCTGGTCGAGGTCGATCGCCGCAGCGGCCGCGAAGCGATTATCGTCACCGAAATCCCCTATCAGGTCAACAAAGCCCGGCTGATCGAAAAGATCGCCGACCTGGTCAGGAATAAAAAGATCGAGGGGATCAGCGATCTGCGCGACGAATCGGACCGCGATGGCATGCGCATCGTTATAGAGCTGAAGCGGGACATGGTGCCCGGAGTCATTCTTAACCAGCTCTACAAGATGACCGCCATGCAGTCCTCTTTCGGCATCATCATGCTGGCGATCGTCTCCGGCCAGCCGAAGGTCCTCAACCTGCGCGAAGTTCTTGACTGTTTTATCGATCATCGCCGTGAAATCGTCACCCGGCGCTGTATTTTCGAGCTGAAAAAAGCCGAAGCCCGCGCCCATATTCTGCAGGGTTTTAAAATCGCTCTGGAAAACCTCGACGAGGTGATCCAGATCATCAAGACCAGCGCAAATTCACCTGAGGCAAAAGAACGCTTGATGGCGCGTTTCTCCTTCTCCGATCTGCAGGCCCAGGCGATCCTCGATATGCGCCTGCACCGCCTGACCGGTATGGAGCAGGCGAAGATTCTCGAAGAGCTGGAACAGATCATGGCGCAGATCAAGCGCCTCAAAGAAATTCTCGCCAGCGAAGTGGAAATCCTCAAGATCATCAAAACCGAACTGCTCGAAGTCAGAGAAAAGTTTGCCAACCCGCGGCGCACCGAAATTCTCGACCGCAGCGCCGATCTGACCCTCGAGGATATGATCGTCGAAGAGGATATGGTGGTCACCGTTACCCATGGTGGTTACATCAAGCGGAATGCCGTTTCCCTCTATCGTGCCCAGCGCCGGGGCGGCAAAGGCAAAAGCGGCATCAAGCCGAAAGAGGAAGATTTCGTCGAAAACCTGTTTATCGCTTCGACCCACTCCTATGTGCTGATTTTCACCACCTTGGGCAAGGTTTACTGGCTCAAGGTGCATGAGATTCCGCAAGGCGGCCGGGCCTCGCGCGGCAAAGCAATCGTCAACCTGCTCAGTCTGGCACCGGAGGAAAAAGTCACCACCATCCTGCCGGTCAAAGAGTTTGAAGCGGGCAAGTACATTGTGACCGCCACCGCTCGCGGCACGATTAAGAAGACCGAGCTGATGGCCTATTCCAACCCGCGTGCCGGTGGTATCATTGCACTAACCATCGACGCGGGGGATAGTCTGATTGAAGCGCGCCTGACCGATGGTGAAATGGATCTGATCCTGGCCAGCCGCAATGGCAAATCGATCCGCTTTCCGGAAAGCGATGTCCGTTCCATGGGGCGCCCGGCACGCGGTGTGCGCGGCATGACCCTGGAGGGGGATGACGAGGTGATCGGCCTCCAGTCGGTCTTCGACAATACCGCCCTGGCCCTGGTCACTATCACCGAAAACGGTTATGGTAAACGCACCGATATCGGCGAATACCGCGTGCAGAGCCGTGGCGGTAAAGGGGTGATCACCATCAAGACCAGCGAGCGTAACGGCAAGGTGGTCAATATTATGATGGTCGATGAAGAATCGGACCTGATGTTCATTACCAATCGCGGCAAGCTGCTGCGCACCAAGGTCAGCAATATCCGCACGATCGGCCGCAACACCCAAGGGGTGCGGATGATGGTGCTCGAGGATGATGAATTGATCGTCTCGGTCGCCAAGCTGGCGGAAAAGGATGAGACGGATGAATCTGAGCCAGTTGAAGAAGGAACTGAATCAGCAGAACCGTCAGCACCTTCAGGCGAAGAAGAATAATAAGCGCTGGCTCTGGTCAATTCCACTCCTGGCGTTGCTGGCAGCCGGGCTGCTGCCGATTTATCAACAACGCCAGCTCAGTGCCCCCGAGCGCTGGTTAAATCAGGGTGCCAGGCTGGAAGCTGAGGGTGAATTTGTTGCGGCCCAGCAGCTTTATCAACAGCTTTACGCGGATTATCCACAAGCAGAACAGGCACCCCAGGCTTTGCTGCGTAGCGGTCGCATCTGGCGACTCGATCGCCAGCATGATCAGCAGGCGCTGCTCAGTTACCTACAGCTGGAACACGGTTATCCGCGCAGTCCGCTGGTGCTGACGGCCCAGCAGGAAGCGGCCAAACTGGTCAAGTATTCGCTGCGCGATTTTTCCCGGGCGATTGAATACTATCAGCGCTTGCTTGATGCCGACCCCAGTGCTGGCGATGATTATCTTTATCAGATCGCTGACTGCTATTACCGGCTGGACAACTATAACCAGGCGCGGATCGAACTTGACAGCCTACTGCAGGGCTATCCGCAAAGTGCTTTGCGCGCCACCGCCCTCTATCGTAAAGGTGGGCTGCATTTGCTGGAAAAACAGCTGGAGCAGGCTCAGCAAAGCTGGCAGCAGCTGGTGGACCAGCATCCGCAGAGTGAATATGCCGTGCAGGCCAGGTTCAATCTGGCCAAGCTGCTCGAAGAACAGTCGCGACTGAGTGAAGCATTGCAGCAGTATCAGCAGCTCAGCGATTTTCCCCAGCAGCAGTTGCTGGAAGATAAAATTGAGCGGTTGAAAAAACGGATTGCGGCAAAAAAAGAGGCGATTTGATGCAAAAGACCGACGGAACAGAAACCTATGCGGTGATCGGTGCCGGCAGTTGGGGAACCACCCTGGCCAACCTGCTGGCGGAAAAAGGCAACCGGGTCGCGCTCTGGTGCTTCGAGGCCGAGCTTTGCGCACGGATGCAACAGAATCGGGTCAACGATCTGTATTTGCCTGAGATTAAGCTTTCGCAAAATTTGCGCTTTACTAGCGATCTCAGTGAAGCGGTCAGCGGCAAAGAGCTGCTGCTGTTCGTTTCCCCCTCCCAGGTTACCCGACAGGTTCTGCAACAGGCGCTGCCTGCTATCGCTCCCCACAGCTTGATCGTTTCCGCCTCCAAGGGGATTGAAAACGACAGCCTTATGCTGATGTCGCAGGTGTTTGAGGAGCTGTTGCCGGTCAGCCTGCACAGCCGACTCGGTTATCTTTCCGGCCCTTCCTTCGCCAAAGAGGTTGCCCAGGGGATGCCGACCGCAGTGGTTGCTGCCGCCCGCGAATTGCAGCTGGCCGAGCAGATTCAAGAAATTTTCAGTACCGAAAAATTTCGTGTTTATACCCATGATGATATTATCGGCGTCGAACTGGGCGGCGCGATGAAAAATGTCATTGCGCTGGCTGCCGGGGTCGCCGATGGCCTCGGTTTCGGCTACAACAGCCGGGCGGCGCTGATTACCCGTGGGCTGGCCGAGATGATCCGCATGGGTCTGAAACTGGGCGGTTCGGCGGAAACCTTTGCCGGTCTGGCCGGCATGGGTGATCTGGTACTGACCTGTACCGGTGATTTGTCGCGTAACCGGACCGTCGGCATCGAGCTGGGCAAAGGGCGCAAGCTGAATGAGATTTTGGATGGCATGCAGATGGTCGCCGAAGGGGTTAAAACCACCCTCTCCGCCTATCAGCTGGCCCAGCGGTTGGAGGTGGAGGTGCCGATCATCGAGCAGATGTACCAGATTCTCTATCAGAATAAAGACCCGCGTCAGGCGGTCAGTGACCTGATGTTACGTGACTTAAAAGCTGAAGCGGTGCGCGGTTAAATTCGATAATTCTAGTTTCTTAAAACAGGAGCCGTTATGAAAAAATTGTTTGTTTTTGTCCTGCTGTTGGGGGTTGCGGTCAGCAGCGTGCAGGCCGGTCAACTGGTGGAAATGAAGACCAGCATGGGAACCATCAAACTGGAATTGAATGACGAGAAGGCGCCGGTCTCGGTCGCCAATTTTCTTAAATATGTCGATCAGAAATTTTATGACGGCACCATTTTCCACCGGGTGATCGGTGATTTTATGATCCAGGGGGGCGGTTTCGAACAGAGTTTGCAACGTAAAACCACCATGGGGCAGATCAAAAATGAGGCGACCAATGGCTTGCTGAACACCAAGGGAACCATTGCTATGGCACGAACCAACGTGGTTGACAGCGCCACCAGCCAGTTTTTCATTAATCTGAAGGATAACGGATTTCTCAACCATAGCGGCCAGAATCCGAGAACTTACGGCTATGCAGTCTTCGGCAAGGTGGTCGAGGGGCTGGAGGTGGTGGAAACGATCGGCAAGGTGAAAACCATCGCCAAAAACCCGATGTTCCAGAACTTCCCAGAGCCGTTGGTGGTAATCGAATCGGTTCGCCGGCTAAGCGAATAGGCGTCGCTGA
>CAMYNC010000045.1 GCA_947259685.1 uncultured Desulfuromonadales bacterium
CGGCGGCGACCCCGGCATCGGCAAATCGACCCTGCTGCTGCAGGCGGTCGACCGGTTAGCGAAAACCGGCAAAGCTCTGTATGTAACGGCTGAAGAGTCAGTTCGCCAAGTCAAACTGCGCGGTGAGCGGCTCGGCGTTAATGCCGACAACCTGTATCTGCTGGCAGAAACCTCACTGGAACAGATCAAGCAACGAATCAAAGATCTCCAGCCCGATTTCCTGGTGATCGACTCGATCCAGACGATTTTCACCAACAACCTGGAATCGGCCCCCGGCAGCGTAAGTCAGGTGCGTGAGTGCGCCGGGCAGTTGATGATGCAAGCCAAAGGAGATGGGCTGCCGACCTTTATCGTCGGCCATGTCACCAAGGATGGCTCGATTGCCGGGCCGCGGGTGCTGGAACATATGGTCGACACCGTCCTCTACTTTGAAGGCGACCCCGGCCATCCCTACCGGATTCTGCGCGCGGTAAAAAACCGCTTCGGTTCGACCAATGAAATCGGCGTTTTTGAAATGCAGGAGCAGGGCTTACGCGAAGTGAGCAATCCTTCGGAACTGTTTCTCGCTGAGCGTCCTACCCAAAGCGCCGGTAGCGCCGTAGTTCCCTCTTTGGAAGGCAGTCGACCGATTTTGGTCGAGCTGCAGGCACTGGTTTCCAGCAGCTCCTTCGGGACCCCGCAACGCACCGCCATCGGCATCGACCATAAGCGGATCGCCCTATTGATAGCGATTCTGGAAAAAAAGGTCGAGCTATCACTGGCCGGACAGGATATCTTCCTCAATGTTGCCGGAGGGGTGCGATTAGATGAACCGGCGGTCGATCTGGGAGTGATCGTTGCATTAGCCTCCAGCCACCTGAACAAAGTTATTGACGAAAAAACCGTGATTTTCGGCGAAGTCGGTCTGACTGGTGAAGTTCGCGCCGTTTCGCGGCCGGAACTGCGCGTCAAAGAAGCGGCCCGGCTCGGCTTTACCCACTGCGTGCTGCCGCAGGGCAACCTGAAAAACCTTGAAGCTCCAAAATCACTAAAACTGATCGGCGTACGCCATGCCAGCGAAGCATTGGACGCCATATTCATCTAACAACGAAAGGGCTAGATCATGCCAGGCAGGCTGACTCATTTTGATAAAGAAGGCAAAGCGATCATGGTCGATGTCGGCGATAAACAGCCGACCAAACGGGAGGCGCTGGCAGCCGGGGAAATCCGCATGCGGCCGACCACCCTGCTACGGATCCTCGATCAGCAGGTGGAAAAGGGGGATGTCTTCGCCGTCGCCCGGCTGGCGGGAATCATGGGGGCCAAGCAGACTGCGAACCTGATTCCGCTCTGCCATCCCTTATCACTGAACTCGATCGAAGTCGATTTCAACTGCGACCCGCAGCAGGGCATCCTGCACATCGGCGCCCTCGCCAAAGTGACCGCCAAGACCGGCGTGGAGATGGAAGCCTTGACGGCCGTTTCGATAACCGCGCTGACCATTTACGATATGTGTAAAGCGATCGATAAAGAGATGGTTATTGGCGAAATCCGCCTGCTGAAAAAAACCGGCGGCAAAAGCGGGACCTTTGCGCGCAAGGAATAGTTGGCAAAGTTAACACATTCTGATAATTTCGCTAAGGTGAACGAACACTAGGACCTCTATGGATAAGACCAGCTTTACCATTCGAAAAAACTTTCTGCTGCCGCTCGGGCTGGTAGTCCTGCTGACCCTGGCACTCCTGATCAGCTGTGTCGCGTTAGGCCTGCCGCCGGCCAAAACCATTATCCTTGGGGCGTTCCTGCTCCCGGTGATCATCCTCTTTGCGGAAAGTAATCGCCGCAGGGTGACGATAGATGATCAGGGCGTGCAGATCGATAAACTGTTCCGCAGCAAACGGCTGCGCTACACTGAGCTGACTTCTATCGACACCGTTCGGGTCCGCAAACGCGCCTTTGTCAGTTTGAGTAGCGAAGAGGATTTTGTCATCTTCTCAAACAGCTATGCCGATTTCGGTCGCCTGTTGAAATTGCTGCTGGAAAAAGCCCCCCAGCCGGTGATCAGCGAAGAGACCAGACAGCTGGCAGAGGATCCACCGGAAAAAAGTAGCGATATCTTCTCCGCCTGGCTGGCGGTCGGCATTTTGCTTTTAATCCTTTATGTGCAATTGAGGGGCGCATTTTGAAGGGCTTTTGCGTTATGATAGGGTCCAAATTCCGTAGAACTCTGACTTTTCAAGGGTGATTTTATGGACGACAGTGTCTTGGCTGAATTCAAAATATTGCTCCAGTCCCAGATGGACGCTCTGCTGCAGGATGCCGGTAAAACGGTTTCGGGAATGACCGAAGAAAAAACCAATTTTCCCGATCCGACCGACCGCGCCTCGCTGGAGTCGGACCGTAATTTCGAACTGCGCATCCGTGATCGCGAACGCAAACTGATTAATAAAATCCGCGAGGCGCTGGAGCGGATTGAAGATGGCAGCTTCGGCCTCTGTGAAAGCTGCGAAGAGCCAATCGGCGCCGAACGGCTGAGAGTCCGCCCGGTCACAACTCTTTGTATCGAATGTAAAACCGAGCAGGAGCGCCAGGAAAAGATCGGCTGATCGACCAGTCCCAAACTGGTGTATGATTTAGAAGCATCTGCAGCAGTGCGCGGATGCTTCTGTTTTTGGCCCAGCAACAGCAGAGAGCGCAGCCTGATCATTTCTGCGAATACCGGCAGGATGCAGCTATGGACACAACCGATCGTCGCCTCGCCCAACTCACCTTGCTGTCACAGTTGGGGCAATCCCTGAATGCGGCGTCCGACCTTGATTCTCTTTGCACCTCAGTCAGTCGGATCCTCCTTGAATACAGTGACGCCTGTGGCGTCATCATCCGTCCTCGTCTTTATGGCGATCCACCGCCAAAAGCCTGCTACTGCAATATTGAATCAGCCGACCCGGCGCTGAAAATATACTTCCTACAACAGGAAAGTCAGCTCAGTGGTCAAGCCTTGCATCAGGGGCGCAGCCATCTGCATTTCCCCCTGTCGGCCAATCGCCACCATCAATTGCCGGCCTCGATTTTTTCCCTGCCACTGAAAGTTCATGACCGGATCTTCGGCACCTTAAGCCTGCTTGGCGGCTCCCCCATAGCGGATCAGCCGTTCACCCCGGAGCAGCAGGAACTGTTTCTCAATTGCGGCTTCCAGATTGCCCAAACCATCGAACAGCTGGTCACCATGGCCAGGCTGCGGCAGGTCTCAGCATCCGACTTTCGGCGCCTGCAGGATCTGTCTCTGCTCTACCGCATCACCCAGCTGCTGCACAGCACCCTGGAAACCAACGAACTCTTCCATCTAATCCTCTCACTGTTGGTGACCCCGGATGGTGGCGGTTTTCAGCGTGCCATGCTGTTTATGGTCAACAGGCGTGGCGGCACCCTCCAGGGAATCCTCGGGGTGACTCAGGAATCGGCCAGCTGGCTGCTACCCGATGGCCTGCCACCGGTCAACGCGCCGGCCTTTCCGATTCCCGAAGATGTCCAGATGGCCCAACGCAATGCGCCCTTTTCCCGCGAAGTCATGCAGCAGCGGCTGGTGATTGAAACCAGCGACAGCTGCCTGGCCAGGGTCGCCCGCGAACAGAAGGCCCGGCTGATCAGCCAGCATGCCCATGACGGCGCCTTGGAGGTTCACCCCTGCAAGCAACTGCACATGGGCGACCATGCCTGTGTGCCGCTGCTCAGTCGCGGCAAAACCCTCTGTGTACTGGCGGTTGATAACGCCGACAGTGTTGCCCCCATCGACAGCGATCGACTCAGGTTTCTGGAAATGTTCGCCGGCCAGGCTGGAATCGCCCTGGACAATGCCCAATTGCTGCAGCGGGTCGAATCGGCCCACAGCAACCTGCGCGAAGCCCAGGACCTGCTCTTGCAGAAAGAGAAACTGGCAACCGTCGGCGAGATGTCCGCGTCGATCGCTCACGAGCTGAAAAACCCGCTGGTGTCGGTCGGCGGTTTCGCTCGGCGCCTGACCCGCTCCCTTGAGCCGGACAGTTCAAGTCATAAATATGCCACCGTCATCCAGCAGGAAAGTGAACGGCTGGAAACCATGCTTGATGACATTCTCGCTTTTTCCAAACAGCGACTGCTCTGTATCCGTGGCTACCGGCTGGAAGCGGTCCTCGAAAGAGCTCTGTTTCTGGAGGGCGATATGCTGCAGCAGGCGGGGATTAAACTACAGCTGGATCTGGCGGAAGAGCTGCCGTTGATGCAGGGGGATGCCGGACAGCTGGAGCAGGTGTTCATCAACCTGATCAGCAATGCCGGGCAAGCAATGAAAACCGGAGGCGAATTACGGATCAGCAGTCAGTATTGCCTGCTGCGGGGAGAGCCGGCCATCCGGGTTGAAATCAGTGATACCGGCGGCGGAATTCCACCACGGCTGATGCGCAATATTTTCAACCCATTCTTCACCACCAAAGAAGATGGCACCGGGCTTGGCCTGCCGATCAGCCACCGCATCATTGAACACCACCAGGGCGAGATTGAAGTCATCAACACGGATGCTGGTGCCTGTTTCAGCATCACCCTACCGGTCCAATTGCGCCGAATCAGTGCCGACCCCCTGGGCTTCAGACAGACCAGCGCTGCAACACCGGCGGACAATCAGCCAGCGGAGGACTAAAAAAGCGGTGGGCAGAAAACTCTGCACACCGCCGGTACCGATGGCTCAAATAAAACCCTAATTTTTTTTTGGCCAGGGGGCTCGCCGCTCCGGGCCAAGATAATCAACCTGCTGCTGATAGTTACGCAGCTGAGCACCGTCGGCGCTCACCTCAATCCAGCCGTCCGACCGCTTAAACCTTTTGATTCGGCCCGTGGCAATCAACACATCCAAGACATCATTGCTGACCTCACTGACCGTGCCATCCTGATAGACGACACTGATTAAAGCGGCACTCAAGCTAACTCCTCATTGGAAAAGCGTTTTTTTACCAACCGAGCTAAAGACTACCGCAAAAAGTACCAGTTGTCAGCTCAAAACAGCCAACCCCACTCATGAGATAGCAAACCAACTAGAGATTCCCGATCAAATCACTTGCAGAACCGATACCAGGTTGTTGATTTCCTGCCCCAAAACAATTTTTCGAACCCGCTTTTTTCCCTTGACTTAACAACCAAACAGAGTAAACTGAGAGCCAATCAGGTGATTCGTCATCTGAGAGCCCGGCGATACCCCCCCTCCATCGCCGGGCTTTTATTTTATCCAATTCCCGTTTTTCCAACCACCACCGCCCCAAACCATCCTCAGTGAGCAGCGCTTGCGGGTCGATGCCTGCCCAGTATACTATTACAGTAGTTTCATCTATTTCCTCACAACCAACTTCACTTGAAGGGTCACGATGAAAAAACACCTGAACAACTGTATCCAGATCGAGGAAACCGTAGGAACAATCTACCGCAAAATGGCCAACTCACCGCGAATTACCGCCGTCGTCCGGCAAGGCTTACAAGAACTGGCCAGCGACGAAGATGATCATGCCAACCAATTGCGTTTCGCGATGCGTTTCCCGGAAAATGCCCTTATCTCCAGCCCTCCAAAAGCAGATCAAAGAGCCCAGGACCTCCTTACACAAACCGAACAGATTCTGACCAAAATTTCCCAAATTGAAGTCGATGACCAGCAGGCAATCAGCATCGGCGTTGAACTGGAAAAAAAATTCCGTCAGGTCCACATCGCCAACTCTTTCGATTTTAAAGAGCAGCACCTAAAAGATATGTTCGCCGCTATGGCCCGAGCAGACGATGAACACTGTCAGCGCTTGCTCGACCTGCAGCAGCAGTTGATAAAAACCTGAGCCAACCAACAAGGCCACCGAAAATAACGGCGGCCTTGTTGGCTGGGAATACAGATCTTTTCAGCAGATTCTTGGCAGCTGCTCCCCAGCCAACATTTCGATGGCGCGCAGACCGCCGATAGCTGTTTGCATCATCACCCGACCGGCCGACTGAACGACCACATCACCGATAATCGCCGCTCCCTTGCCCTCGGGCTGCTGCTGCATCAGCGCCAAAGCAGCAGCGGCCCGTTCTGCGGCAACGATCAACAGCAGTTTGCCTTCGTTGGCGACAAACAACGGGTCAAGTCCCAGGATGGCACAGGCTCCAGCGACCGGCTCACTTACTGGCAAGGCCGCTTCCTGAAGACAGATATCGACCTGTGATTGCAGGGCAATTTCTTTCAACGTGGTCGCCACCCCGCCACGGGTCGGATCCCGCAGCACGTGAACCCCAGCGCCCAGTTCGGTCAAAAGTTTTGCCACCAGATGGTTCAGCGCCATGCTGTCGCTAGCGATATCGCTCTGCAGGTCCAGCCCTTCACGGCTGGCCAGGACCGCCATGCCATGGTCGCCGATGCTGCCATTGATGATAACCTTATCTCCCGGCTTCGCTGCGCTGCCACTGATCCGCAGGTCATGATCGAACACTCCGATCCCAGAGGTGTTGATAAAGATCTTATCGCCCTTGCCACGCGGCACGACCTTGGTGTCGCCAGTAACAATACTCACCGCCGCTTGATCAGCAGCAACCTTCATCGCTTCGAGCACCAGACGCAATTCGCTCAGCGGCAACCCTTCCTCAAGGATCAGGCCGACACTGATCGCCAGCGGCCGGGCGCCGCTCATCGCCAGATCGTTGACCGTGCCGTTGATCGCCAGGTCGCCGATATTGCCACCGGGAAAGATGATCGGATCGACCACATAAGAATCGGTGGTAAAGGCCAACCGAGAACTCTCGATCCCCTCCAGTACCGCCGCATCGTTCTGATCGCTCTGCGCCACCTGCGAGAGGGTTGGGATAATCAGCTCGTCGAGCAGTTGGTGACTCAGCTTGCCGCCGCTGCCGTGACCGAGTAGGATGACATCGTTTTTCACTTATAAAACCCCTTAAAAGCTTAAACCGCAGAGAACGCTGAGGGCGCAGAGAAAATCTGTACAAGAGATTATAAAACTCTGCGCTCTCGGCGTTCTCTGCGGTAAATTAAGATTTTCAGCAGCCGTATTTATACTCCGCAGCGCAGGTTCCTTCGCTCGACACCATACAAGCCCCGATCGGATTCTCCGGAGTGCAACCGGTGCGGAACAGTGGGCAATCCTTCGGCGTCACCTTGCCCTTGAGGATCTCACCACACAGGCAACCCTGGTGCTCGACCGGCTCCTCAACCTCAACCGGCAGCTGTACCTCGGCATCGAAAGTTGCATACTCAGCGCGGATCTTCAGACCGCTGTCGGGAATCGGCCCGATACCGCGCCAGTCGGCGCTACAGGGTTCAAACACCTCAGCCAGCAAGGCCTGGGCTTTGGCGTTCCCGGCAGGCTTGACGATCCGGCTGTATTCGGTTTCCACCTCGGCGCGCCCCTCCACCACCTGCTTGACCAGCAACTGGATGCCGCGCAGCATATCGAGTGGTTCGAAACCGGTCACCACGCAGGGCACCTGAAACTGTTCTGCCAGGGGCCGATACGCGTCGGAGCCGATCACCGCGCTGACGTGGGCCGGGCAGATATAACCATCCACCTGAAGTTCGGAATCGCTGGTTAACGCCGCCATCGGCGCCGGCATGGTTTTATGGGCCCCGAGGACAAAAAAATTGCTCAGACCGCGCCGCTTGGCCTCGACGATCGAACCGGCGATGGTTGGCGCGGTGGTCTCGAAGCCGACGCCGAGAAAGATGACCTTTTTCTCCGGACTTTTCTCTGCCAGGGTCAGCGCATCAAGGGGTGAATAGACAATCTTTATCTGCGCCCCGCCGGCCTGTTCACGCAACAAACTGCTGCTGGAACCAGGGACCCGGACCATATCACCGAAGGTGGCGATGATCAGGTCCGCTTGCCGGGCATAAGCTACCGCCCGATCGACATAGTTAACCGGGGTCACGCAGACCGGGCAGCCGGGGCCGGAAATCAAGCGGATCTGCGACGGCAGCAGACTGCGAATGCCATGCTGATAGATCGCCATGGTGTGCGTGCCGCAGACCTCCATCAGGGTTATCGTGCCGGAGTAATCCGCGACCGCGGTTTCGATGGCGGCAAGCAGGCCCCTGGCCAGCTCTGGGTCACGAAATTCACTGGCGTATTTCATTCCGGCAACATTCCGGAATCAAGAATCTCACGGAATACGTCGAGAGTTTTCTGCGCCTCCAACGGATCGATCTTTTCGATGGCAAAACCGGCATGCAGCAGCACATAATCGCCAACCACCACATCATCCAGCATCATCAGACTGGCCTCGCGGCGCACCCCATCCACCTCACAGATGGCCGTACCACCGGCGATTTCAGCGACTTTCATCGGGACTGCCAAACACATAGTCTATTCTCCTGCGAACACCTCGTAGGAACGGCATACATGCCGCCCGGCCAACGCGGGCGAGAGCTATCTCGCCCCGACAAATCATCGGTTATTTCTTCTGCGCCAACTGGGTCCGCAACCAATCATACCAGCGCTCTAATCCCTCGCCGCTGTAGCAGGAGAGCTCAATAATTTCGATCTCCGGATTCACCCGACGAGCATAGTCGCAACATTCTTCCAGATCGAAACGCAGGTGCGGCATAAGATCCATTTTATTAATCAGCATCAGCTTGCTGGCGCGAAACATCTGCGGGTACTTAAGCGGCTTGTCTTCCCCTTCGGTCACCGAGAGGACTGCCACCTTGGCGTCCTCCCCCAGGTCGAAGGAGGCCGGGCAAACCAGATTCCCGACGTTTTCGATCATCAGCACGTCGGTCTTCTGCAGATCGAAATGCTCGACGCCGTGGCCGACCATGTGCGCATCCAGGTGACAACCGGCGCCGGTATTGATCTGGTGGGCCGGAACGCCGGTCGCGGCAATTCGATCGGCATCGTTACTGGTCTGCTGATCGCCTTCGAGAACGGCAAAACCGAGCTCGTCTTTGAGATCCTTCAGAGTGGTTTCAAGGATCGTGGTCTTGCCGCTGCCCGGCGAACTGACCAGATTCAGGACCAGCAAACCTTGCTGATTGAATTGCTGTCGGTTGACCGCGGCCAGACGGTTATTCTTGCCGAGCAGATCCTCCTCGATACTAATGGTCTTTTTCTGCACTGGATCCTGATGGTGGTCATGTTCATGCTGGTGATGATGCCCGGTTGGTCCGCAGCCACAGTCGATACACATGATCAGTCGATCTCCATTTCTTTAATCCGTAATTCTTCGCCCGACAGCAGAGTACTGGCGGCGCTGCCGCAGTCGGGGCAACAGGCGAGCAGTTCTTCAAGGGGGAATTCGCGACCGCAGTCACAGCATTCGGCACGCGCCTGGACCCGATCGATCAATAGCTGCGAGCCGTCCAGCAGGGTCTCTTTGCTACAGGCTTCAAAACAAAATTCGAGTGCCTCCGGGACCACGCCCGACAGGCTGCCGACCTCAACGGTTACCGACAGGATCTTGGTCGCCCGCTGCTGCTTGGCGGTCCGTTCGGCGATCTCGACAATGCTCTGGGTAATCCCTAGCTCGTGCAAAAAAATCCCTTTACAGATAAGTTAAAAAGTGTCTGTTATAGGGCTGATTTGTGTAATTTTGACCAGGATCGCCCTCGATTTGACACTATAGGGGCAAAGTCAGCGAAAAATCAAGACAAGGCCCAGCCGTATACGCGAGCCACTGCGCTGTAAGGTTGACCTGTTTCACCAGCCGATGAGGGGCGTGATAGATGCAGACCGGAAAAATCTACCTCTGCGATGAAGATCAAGGTACGCTCGAGTTCCTGGAAAAGACCCTGCAACTGCAAGGCCATCAGGTTTTCAGCTTCTGCCAGGGCAATCCCCTGCTGCAGGCCCTGGAAGACCAGCAGGAGGACGCCCCCGACCTGATCCTGCTCGATATTCATCTGCCCGATATCGGCGGCTTGGATCTGTTGCGCCGAATAAAACTGCAGCGCCCGCAGCAACATGTGGTGATGATGAATGCTTTCGGCACAGTCCGTGGTGCCGTCGAAGCAATGAAACAGGGCGCCCACGACTTTCTGCTCAAACCCTTCACTCCAAACGAACTGAACAGCCTGGTCGACAAGCTGATCGAGCACAACCGACTGGTCTCGGAAAACCGCTCCCTCAAAGCCGAAATCCGCCGACGCTTCGATCCGGAACAGGTGGTTTTTCGCAGTAAAGCCTTTGGCCAGGTCTTCGAAATGGCCAAGAAGGTGGCTCCATCAGAAGCCAGCATCCTGATCATGGGCGAAAGCGGAACCGGAAAAGAGGTGATCGCCTCGACCATTCACTACACCAGCCTGCGCCGCGAGCAACGCTTTTTGACCGTCAATTGTGCAGCCCTGACCGACACCCTACTGGAAAGCCAACTGTTCGGGCATGTGAAAGGCGCCTTCACCGGTGCCGTCGGCAGCCAGCCCGGGCTGATCGAAGAGGCTGATCGCGGCACCCTGTTTCTGGATGAAATCGGTGACATCAGCCCCGGCCTGCAGGCCAAGCTGCTGCGCGTGCTGCAGGAAAAAGAATTTATCCCGGTCGGCTCGACCAAGGTACGCCGGGCCAACGTCCGCTTTGTCGCCGCCACCAACAAGAACCTGGAGGATGAAGTTCGCGCCGGCCATTTCCGTGAAGATCTCTTCTATCGGCTCAACGTGGTCACCCTGCAGGTGCCGCCGCTACGCGAACGCGCTGAAGACATTGAACCGCTGGCCGGACTGTTCACCGAAAAATTCGCCGGACCGGGCAAGCTCAGCCTGACCAAGGAGGCCTTAACCCTGCTGAACAGCTACAGCTGGCCGGGCAATGTCCGGGAGCTGGAGAATATCATTGAAATGGCGGTGATCCTTGCCGATGAAGGGAAGATCGACGTCGCCCACCTGCCAGCCAAGGTCTCCAGCGACCAGGTCACGCCGATGGAACTCCCCAAATCGGGCAGTTCGCTGGAAGAGCTGGAAAAACTGTATATCGAACAGATCTACCGCGAGACCGGCTACCATAAATTACGCACCTCGCAGATCCTGCAGATCGCCCGGCGCACCCTGGATCGCAAGCTCCACCAGTACGGCATCAACAAAGAGAGCAGCACCAACGGGACAGAATGACACACCCTGTAACATTTTGTCCGTATACGCAAATAAGCCACTTCGCATTTTTTCACACATTAAGAAGAATTCTCTCCATTTAACACCCCCTTAGCCTTCTTATTAAAATCTCCGGCACGCTCCTTGCCAAGTTGCAGTCGATAAATATTCGGCCAGTCCACAGTTCCTCCGGTCGAATCTGCCACTATTTCAGGTGCAGCTGGCGCCTGTTGCATTCCACCAGAGGAGCCCTTTTTTCATAAAAAGGAGCTAGACAGGAGAGTGTTATGTCCAAGATCGTCATCGATCCAATCTCGCGCGTCGAAGGCCATATGAAGGTCGAAGCCGTTGTTGAGAACGGGGTCGTCAAAGAAGCGAAAAGCTCCGGCATGATGTACCGGGGCCTGGAAAACATCCTGATCGATCGGGACCCGCGCGACGCCGCCCGCATCGTGCAGCGCATCTGTGGGGTCTGTCCGACCTCGCACGGTTTGGCTGCAGCCTACGCCCTCGACGAAGCCTACGGCGTCAACGGTGCTATCACCGACAACGGCCGGATTCTGCGGAATCTGATCCAGGGCGCCAACTACGTTCAGTCGCACATCCTGCATTTCTACCAACTGGCCGCCCTCGACTATGTTGATGTGACCGCCTGCGCCGACTACACCGGTGGCGATCCCGAGCTGACCAAGGTCAAGGATTTCATCGCTCGCGGCCACCTGGGTCCTTTCGTGCCCCGCTACGAAGGTGATTACCGGCTCTCCAAAGAAGAGAATATCGCCGCCGTCTCCCACTACGTCAAAGCCCTCAACATGCGCCGCCTGGCCCATGAAGCGGTCGCTGTGTTTGGCGGCAAAATGCCGCACAACATGTCGATCGTTGCCGGCGGGGTCACTGCCGCACCGACCGTCGACAAGATCGCCGGTTTCATCTGGCGGATGGAGCAGCTGATCGACTTCATCAACAGCTACTACCTGCCCGACGTACTGATGGTCGCCAATCGCTACAGCGACTACTTCGGCATCGGCGCCGGCTGCAAGCAGTTCATGTCCTTCGGTTGTTTCGATCTCGACAGCGATCCGGATCTGACCAAGCGTCAGCGCTGGTTGCCACAGGGGATCGTCACCTCCGACCTGAAACTGCAGCGCATCGACCCGAGCAAGATCACCGAAGAGGTGCAGAGCAGCTGGTTCGCCGATCACGGCGCCCAGCACCCCTACGACGGCACCACCATCCCCGAGCGCGACAAATCCGGTGCTTACAGCTGGATCAAGTCGCCGCGCTACGACGGCGAAGTTATGGAGGTCGGTCCGCTGGCCCGGATGCTGGCCAGCTACGTCTCCGGCGACAAAGCCGTTCAGGGCATAGTCAACGGTGTCCTCGGCAAGTTCAACGCCTCGCCTGACGCGCTCTTCTCGGTTCTCGGCCGTCACGCTGCCCGCGCCATCGAGACCAAACTGGTCGCCAAAAAACTCAAAGAGTGGGCCCTGCAACTGCAGCCGGGCCAGCCGACCTTCACCGACTTCAACCTCGACGTCAACAGCCGCGGCATGGGTCTGCACGAAGCGCCACGCGGCGCCCTGGGCCACTGGATCGTCGTCGAAGGCGGCAAGACCAAGAACTACCAGGCGGTGGTTCCGACCACCTGGAACGCCGGTCCGATGGACGCCAAAGGTCAGCCGGGTCCGATCGAGCAGTCGATCATCGGCACCAAGGTCAAAGACGCCAACAATCCGTTCGAACTGGTGCGCATCGTCCGCTCCTACGATCCCTGCCTCTCCTGTGCGGTTCACGTCGTCACCCCCAAAGGTGAAGATCTCGGCCGTTTCGTGGTCGGAGCGCAGTAATGGAAGCCGCAGCCCAGTACCGCGAAACTTATGCGCCGTTACTGGTGATGGCAGTCGGCAACATCCTGCGGATGGATGATGGCTTCGCCGATGCGGTTCTCAACCTGCTGGCGGAAAAAAATCTGCCGGAGGATATTGAACTGTTCGACGCCGGCACCAGTGCCATCGACCTGATGGAAGTCTTTAACGGTCGTGAAAAACTGATCGTTATCGACGCCGTCCGTGGCGGGCAAGCGCCCGGCACCCTCTACCGCTTCAGTCCACAGGAAGTCGAGGATGGTGCTCTGCCGATGAACTCGCTGCATCAGGTCGGCCTGCTGGAAACCCTGAAGCTGGGTGAGCTGGTCGATTGCAAACCGAAAGAGACAGTGGTCATCGGTTGCCAGCCGGAAGTCACCGGCCTCGGCATCGGCCTCAGTGACGCGGTCAAGGCGCAGATCGAGCGTGCCAGCGAACTGGTGCTGCAGGAAATTAATAATTATTTCGAATTGAATACATAGGAGATTAACTATGGCTCTTACTCGACGTTCATTTTTAAAAACGTCCGCAGCAGGCACTGCCGCTCTCGGCGTCAGCTTGCTTGACAATCCGACCTTGCGCAGCGCTTTTGCCAGTGCCGTTCAGGAAACCCCAGTGGTCTGGCTGGCCTCCGGTTGCTGTAGTGGCTGTTCGGTATCGTTGCTCAACTCCCTGGCACCACGGATTCAGGATGTGCTGCTCGACCAGGTTCTGCCCGGCCATCAGATCTCTCTGAACTTCCACCCGACCGTTATGGCCGCCAGTGGCGACCTGGCCATGCAGGCGATGTACGACACCGAGGAAAAACCGTTCATCCTCGTCGTGGAAGGTTCGGTCATGCTGGCTGATGACGGCATCATGTGCGAAATCGGCGAAAAGGATGGTCACGGTATCCACGGCAAGGAGCACATCAAGCGGATGGGCAGCAAGGCCAAAGCGGTTATCGCCGTCGGCAGCTGCGCCTCCTACGGTGGCGTCAACAAAGCCAACATGAACCCGAGCGGTTCGGTCGGCGTCACAGAGTTCTTCAAGCAGGAAGGGATCACCACCCCGACCATCAACCTGCCCGGTTGCGCCATCCACCCTGACTGGTTCGTCGGCACCCTGGCTGCCGTGCTGCTGCACGGCCCGGAAGCGATCAAGGTCGACAAGCTCGGCCGTCCGGAAATGCACTATAAAAAACTGATCCACGACAACTGCCCGCTGCGCGGCCAGTTTGACAAAGGTGTCTTTGCCGAGAAATTCGGCGACGAAGGCTGCCTCTACAAGCTCGGCTGCAAGGGTCCGGTGGCGCACGCCAACTGCCCGGAGAAAAAGTTCAATTCCGGCACCAACTGGTGTATCGAGAACGGTCACCCCTGTAACGGCTGCACCGAACCGGAATATCCTTATGAAGGCAGCATGTGGGGCACGGTGCCGCTGACCACCGTCACCCCCCCGGCCAACTATCCTCCGATCATCACCGACAACAAGAAATCGATTGATGTCACACCCGGCTACGCAGCCCTGGCAGGGATTGCCGCTGGCGCCGTCGGTACCAAGGTGATGGGTAAGAAATCTAATTCTGATAAGGAATAAGACTTTTCCGGGAGGAACCAACTGATGAAACTCGATCGAAGAAAATTTCTGAAAATCGGCGCCGGCGCCGGGGGGGCCGCTGCCTGTAGCGTTGCCACGCCGGTTCTGGCGCGCGATGAGCGGGAGCCGGATCCGAACTGGTACGGCATGCTCAACGACAGCACCCGCTGCATCGGCTGCAAAGCCTGCCAGGTCGCTTGCAAAACCGAAAACAAGCTGCCGGCGGAAAGTACCATCGGCGATGACAAGGCCTTCGGCACCGCGATCTACGACTCACCGCGCGAACTCTCTGAGCACACCTACACCCTGATCAAGATGCATCAGGATGAAGCAAGCCAAGAGACCACCTTCGTCAAGGAGCAGTGCATGCATTGCGTCGATCCGGCCTGCCAGTCGGCCTGTATCGTCGGCGCCCTGAAGAAGCAACCGAACGGCGCGGTGGAATACGATGCCGATTTGTGCATGGGCTGCCGTTACTGCATGGTCGCCTGCCCTTTCAGCGTGCCGCAGTTCGAATGGCACCGGGCGATTCCGTCGATCAAAAAATGTACCATGTGCAGCGAAACCCGTCTGAAAAAAGGTCAGCCGACAGCCTGTTCATCCGCCTGTCCGGCCGGCGCTATCAGCTTCGGCAACCGGGAAGACCTGCTCAAGCTGGCCCGCAAACGGATCGAAGCGGAACCCGCGCGCTACCTCGACCACATCTACGGCGAGAAGGAAGTTGGCGGCACCAACGTCCTCTACCTGACCAAGCCGAAGGTTGCTTTTGCCAGTCTGGGTTTGGGTGATTTTGACTACAAAGCGGTTTCCGGGCTGACCGAAAGCATTCAACACCGGATTTTCCAGTATTTCATTCCGCCGATCGCTGTCTACAGCATCTTGGGCGGTATCATGGCTTACAATCAGCGCCGCAAGAAAGACGCGGGCAAATTAGGAGGTGACGATGAGTATTAAAGCGGCACCCTTGCAGCAGAAATTTATCACCCCGAACTTCTGGGTTCTGATCTTCTTTATGGTCACCGGTGCGGGGTTCGCCTATTTCCGTTTCTTCGAAGGCTTCGGCTCGGTCACCAACCTGAGCAAGGCCTACCCCTTCGGTGTCTGGATCGCCTTCGACGTCGCTTGCGGCGTCGCCCTGGCGGCCGGCGGCTTTACCACTGCGGCGATCGTCGAGATCTTCGGCCGCGAGAAGTACCACGCCCTGGTCCGTCCGGCGATCCTGACCGCCTTTATCGGTTACTTCCTGGTCGGCCTGGCGGTCTTTTTCGACCTCGGCAAGTACTACAACATCTGGCATGCGCTGGTGTACTGGAATGGCACCTCGGTACTGTTCGAGGTTGCCTGGTGCGTTATGCTCTACCTGACCGTGCTCGGGATCGAGAATATCCCCAACGTCATCGAGCAGTTCGGTGGCGGCAAGGTCAACCTGCCCGGTCCGCTGGCGAAATTCAACGGCCTCGGCAACTGGTTCTTAAGCAAAGCCGACTGGTTCTGCCGCAAGACCATGGCCTTCTTTGTCATCGCCGGCGTGGTGCTCTCCTTCGGTCACCAGTCGTCGCTGGGGACCATGATGCTGATCGCCCCCTACAAGCTGCACGACCTCTGGTACACAGCCATGTCGCCGCTGCTGTTTTTGACCTCGGCGGTCTCCGTCGGTATCCCGATGGTGATCTTCGAGGGCACTCTGGCGACCAAGTTCTTCGGCCGCAAGCCGGAGACCGAACTTTTGGGCAGCTTCGCCAAGTACGTGCCGCTGTTCCTCGGCACCTACCTGCTGCTGCGTCTCGGTGATCTGGCCTACCGTGGTGTACTCGCCCAAGCCTTTGACGGCAGCGTGCAGGGCTACTCGTTCCTGGTTGAAATGGCGCTGTTCGTCATCCCTTACTTCGCCTTTAAATCGAAGACGGTACGCAAGAACGGCACCCAACTGTTCCTCTGCGCCCTGTCGGTGATCTGCGCCGTGGTGCTGAACCGTTTCAATGTCTTTTTGATCGGCATGGACATGGGACCGAACTGGAATTACTTCCCCTCGGTCGGTGAATTCGCCATCACCTTCGCCTTTTTGGCCCTCGGCGTGATGATGTATAAAGTCGCGGTAAATTATCTACCGATCATGGAAGAAGAGCATTAAGGCCAAAATACATACACAAAAAAAAGCGGACTCAATGAATTTGAGTCCGCTTTTTTAATATCGCAATGCGAGGATCAGTCTAAAAAGCTACCGGGAATCGCGGGCGAAAAATCCGCTCGGTGACTTCAGCGTCCAGAATCCTCGAGAGCTCGACATCCAGGTAAAGTCGGGTTTTGACCTCAAGGCAGAAGAAGCTTACCTTATCCCCTTTCACCTTTTGGCTGTACGGCTCGAATTCCACCGATTCTGAGATATCACCAGTTTTCGATTTGATCTTCAACTTGACGGTTTTTCTACTTAATGCAGCCTGACGAATGACCTCACTAAAACTCATAAGAGCCTCCCCAATTTTAAACTTTTCATTTCCGAAGTGGTGCGCTTATTCATTACAAAGAATAATGACATCCTTTCTAACATGTTCATGAATGCATATGCAAGAGCTGGAAATATATGACTTTTATTATTGCCAACCGGGTCAGCCTGAAATGACGTTTGAATATTTTTTAAATCACCTATAATTCCAACAGGTTTTATGCTGTTTTCTGCTTAGCAAAGGAGGCCTACATGATCGACGCTTTCGAATCAGCCTGTTCAGTCAAGGCAAAAAAACCATGGATCTCCACCCCGCTGCCTGCACCGCCTGAAAAGTTCCCCACGACCCAGCAAAGCTACGCGTATACAAATCCCCCCAGCTTGACCTAACCGGCTTACCCAGCGTAATATTTTTCCTTAGGCAGAGGGGTCCTCTGCCTGTTTTTATGTAACCGAACCAGTCCCTGGAAGAGCTATGGCAGTGATGCAACCTCCGTCGACGCAAACCACAGAACATGCCGCTGAACCGCTCTGGCGAGCCATCGAGCCGACCGAGGTGTTGCGCTTTGTCCGCTCTCTGCTGATGGCCTACGATGTGGTCGGGGTACAAAAAAAGCGTGACCGGCTGGTGCTCGACAGTCTGCAAGATGCCGCCGATCTCTTACTGGAGTTCCCTCCCGGGGTCCATTCGCCGAAAAAGTTCCTGTTTCCCAACTGGGATCAACTATTCCGCTTTAAACTGGACGAAAATATCCTGCTGCAGCCAGAAACCGCCACTCCGCCGCGGATTATTTTCGGCATGCATCCCTGCGATCTGCATGCGGTGAAGATTCTCGACGATTGCCTGTTCGAGGGCGAAACCGACAGTTCCTATCGCGCCAAGCGGGAAGCGACCCTGCTGATCGGAGTCGACTGTATCCCGGATGAATTCTGTTTCTGCACCAGTCTCGGCACCGACCGCATAGCCCAGGGGTTCGACCTCTTTCTGCACAAGCGCGATCACAGCTACCTGGTGCAGACCGGCAGCGAGCGGGGCCGCCAGCTACTGGAAACCCATGCTCCAGACATCTATAGCAGCGAGGCGGAATCGCCCCTGCCACTGCAATTGAAGCAGTGCAGTAACCAGCTACAGTTCCCGGCAGAATCCCTACCGAGTTTGCTGGAAGAGGCCTACCAGGATGACATCTGGCAGCAGTTAGGTGAGCATTGTCTTGGCTGTGGCTCCTGCACCCTGCTCTGCCCCAGCTGCTACTGTTTCAACGTGCAGGACAAGCTGGAGGTCAACCTGCAGGAAGGGCAGCGGATCCGCACCTGGGATTCCTGCCAGTTCGATCAGTTCGCGCAAGTCGCTGGTGGTGATAATTTCCGCTCCAGTCAGGCGGATCGCCAGCGCCATCGCTTCTTTCGTAAATATAAGTATCTCTGGGAGAAGCACCAAAAAACCGCCTGTGTCGGCTGCGGCCGCTGCAGCCGCGAATGCCTTGCCAATATCGAACCGGTGACGGTGCTCAATCAACTGTTCGCCGAATCGCCGCAGCCGGAAATCAAGCAAAGCCCGGGCAGTGAATATCAACCGCAGATGGCTCGGATTGTTGAAATCCAGGAACTCTCCAGCCAGGATCGGCTGTTCCGCCTGCGACTACCGCAAGCGATCAACTTCAGCCCCGGCAGTTTCGTTGAACTTTCCGTCTTCGGTCTTGGCGAGGCGCCTTTTTCCATCGCTTCGCGTCCCGACGGCAGCCATGAAATCGAGGTCGTGGTGCGTAAAGCCGGCGCCCTGACCCAGGCCCTGCATCGCTCCCGCACCGGCGAAGCGATCGGCATCCGCGGCCCCTTCGGTAGCGGCTATCCTTTGGAGCTGATGCAGGGCAAGGACCTGCTGCTGGTGGCCGGCGGACGCGGCCTGCTGGCGATCCGCTCGCTGCTGCTGGCGCTGCTCGACCAGCGGAAACAGTTCGGCCGCATCACCCTGCTCTGCGGGGCGCGCAATATCGATGCGCTGATGTTTCCTGAGGAGCTGCTCGCCTGGCACCAGTCAGGGCTGCTCGATTGTCGGATTGCCACCAAAGAGCCGGAAAATCGCTGGGGGATTCCGGCGCTCGATGTCAGCTTCCTGTTCAAGGATCTGGAACTTAACCCGCAACGCACTATTGCCGCCGTGTCCGGACCACCGGAAATGTACCGACAGGTCAATCCCTTGCTGTTCCGCATGGGTCTGGCAGACGAAAATGTCTATCTGAACCTGGAACGCCATATGAAGTGCGGTCTCGGCAAGTGTGGCAAATGCCGGATCAACAATATCTGTGTCTGCGAATGCGGGCCGATCTTTCCCTATAGTAGTCTGCGACACCTGGCGGAGGCGATTGAGCGATGAAAGCTAAGGCGAAAATCGGCCTCTTTGACTTTGCCGGTTGCGAAGGCTGTCAACTGACGATCATGAACCTGGAGGAGGACCTGCTGCAGCTGCTGCAGCTGGTCGAATTTGTCGAGTTTCGCGAGCTGATGAGCGAGCACAGTGAACAGATCGATATTGCCTTTGTCGAAGGCAGCATCTGTCGTCCGGGGGACCGTCAGCGGCTGCAGAGCATCCGGGAACGCAGTCGGCTGTTGGTGGCCCTCGGCTCCTGTGCCGATAATGGCGGCGTCAATGCCCTGGGCAGTGACCGCACTGCAGAAGTGCTGCGCCAACAGGTCTACGCCAGCGATCTGCCACACCTCTACACCGAAACTCCGCGACCGCTGTCAGCAGTGGTTCAGGTCGACTATCGGGTCCCCGGCTGCCCCATCGACGGCCGCGAATTTCTCGCCATTTTGCAGGCGCTGCTGCTGCAGCAGCATCCGGAACTGCCTAGCTTTGCCGTCTGCGTCGAATGCAAACTGGCGGAATATCCCTGCAGCTTCGATCACGGCCAGGTCTGCCTCGGCCCGGTCACCCGGGCTGGCTGCCAGGCGATCTGCATCGACGGCGGTGGCCACTGTCGCGGTTGCCGCGGCCTGATCGAAAATCCGCGCACCTCGCCTTATCATCGGATTCTTGAGCAGCACGGGCTGAGCATCGAAGCGATTCTCGACCAGTACCGCACCTTCAATATCGGCGAACAGGAGAACCGATGAGTCAGCGGATCGCACTCGACTACCTGACCCGCATCGAAGGGCACGCCCACCTGGTGATCGATCGCGAACAGGGCAAGATCAGCGCTTGCCGACTGGAAGTGGTCGAGACCCCGCGCTTTTTCGAAGCGATGCTGCAGGGTCGTCATTACTCGGACGTCGCCACCATCGTCTCCCGGGTCTGCGGGGTCTGCTCCATCTCCCACACCCTAACGTCGTTGATGGCCACCGAAAACGCTCTCGGTATCGAAGTGCCGCCCCAGGCGCAACTGCTGCGCAAGCTGCTCAGTTATGGCGAAATCGTTCAGAGTCATCTGCTGCAGCTCTACTTTATGGCGGTTCCCGATTATCTTGGCGTTGCCAGCCTCTTCCAGCTGCTCGAAGACCATCAGGAGCTGGTCGCGCGGGCCCTGCACTTAAAGCGGACCGCCAACCGGATCTGCGAACTGGTCGGCGGCCGGCCGATCCATCCGGTGACCACCTGCATCGGTGGCTTTTCCGCTCGCCCTGAAACCAGTGACCTCAAACAGCTGCGCCAGGAGCTGGTCGCCGCGCTGCCCGATCTGGAAGCCACGGTCGAACTGTTCGCCGGGTTCAGCTATCCGAAATTCAGCCGCGAGCGCGAGGCGATCTGCCTGCAACCTGAGCCCGGCTATCCCTTGCACGGCAAGCAACTGCTCTCCAGCCAGGCAGGCAATTACCCGGTCAGCGATTTCCAACAGCTGCTGGAGGAATACCTCAGCCCCCACTCTACTGCCAAGCTGGCGAAAACTGCTCGCGGCAGCTATATGGTCGGGGCCCAGGCACGACTTTGCAATGCCGCCGAGCACCTCTCGCCGATGGCGCAAAAAGTTTCGGCAGTACTGGAACTGCAAGCGATTGCCAGCAACCCGTTTGACAATCTCAAAGCCCGACTGGTCGAGGTGGTGCACTACATCGAAGAAGCGCTGCGAGCCATCGATGAACTGCTGCTGCGCGGCATGGGCCAGGTCCGCAACCAGGCCCCAGCGACCAGCGGTGGTGAAGGCACCGCCGCCGTCGAAGCGCCGCGCGGCCTGCTGTTTCACCACTATCGCTACGCTAGTAACGGCCTGTTGGAGCAGGCCAACTGCGTGATTCCCACTGCCCAGAACCTGGCTTCCATCGAGGCCGACTTAAGCGCAATGCTGCCAGAACTGCTCGACCAACCGGATGAGCAACTGCAGAAACAGTTGGAAATGCTGATCCGTGCCTACGATCCCTGCCTGAGCTGTTCCACCCACCAGTTGAAAATCGAGTTGAAATGAGCGACATCCGGGTGATCGGGGTCGGCAACCCGTTGATGGGGGATGATGGTCTGGCCATTGTGGCGCTAGAGCAACTGCAGCAACTGACCCTGCCCACCACTGTCGAACTGATTGATGGTGGTTGCGGCGGCCTGAATCTTGCCCATCTGTTCTATAAATGCAAACAACTGGTGATTATCGATGCCGCAGAATTCGGTGGCCAGCCGGGAGAAATCCGCCAGCTGCTTGCCAGCGACCTGGACCTCCTGGACCAGCCCCCCCACCGCCGGCTCGGCCATCATTTTGCCCTGGCTGAAGTCCTGCAACTGGCGCAGCACCAGCCCGAACCGCCGGCAATCCACCTGTTTCTTATGCAAACGGTATCCTGCCTGCCAAAACTGGAACTTTCCTTGCCGATTAAAGCCGCAATCCCAACGCTAATTTCGGCAATCCATACCCATCTGCTGTCCCCACCCGAGCGCTAGCCCAACACAGATTACCGCCTGAGAATCTGGGCGTCCGCCTAGCCCTGACACCCTGCTGCGTATACATCTGCAACACCGATTGTCTTTTTTTTCTGTACGGTGTATCTTTAGCTGTCATGCAGAGATAAGTCATAGTTAAGGCTGTTTTATCAGCTTGGCTCATATCAGGGAGGACAATTTACATGTTTGGATTGGGAACACAGGAACTGCTGATCATCCTGGTACTGGTGATGATCGTTTTCGGCGCTGGCAAGCTGCCTCAGGTTGGCGGTGCGCTCGGCAAGGGCTTGCGCAACTTCAAAAAGGGCATGAACGACACCGAAGAAGAGATTGAAGAGGCCAAAGTCGAGGAGATTGCAGAAAACAAAGAGGAGAAAAAAGACGCCTAAAGTCGGTGAGCAGGCTTCTTGCTACGACAAAATAATATTCGGGGAATGCTGACCATCAGTGCTCCCCGATTTTCTTTGGCCTGCTCCTGGCTGAATCAGCCGCCGATCCCCTGCATCGGCCGACTGCCGGGCTGGAAATCGTCATCTTGCATGCAATGCCGCTCTGGCTTAGCTTGCACCGACTTCAGCAGCAATTCTGCCAGGGCCTCATCTTCGACACCAGCGCGCAGCAGCTGCCGCAGATCAATTTCCTGCTCTGAAAACAAGCAGGGTCGCAACTGGCCATCGGCAGTTAACCGTAGCCGGTTGCAGTCACCGCAGAAATGCTCCGAAACCGCGGGGATCACTCCCAGGGTTCCCTTGGCATCGGTAAATTGGTAGATTTTTGCCGGCCCCAGAATCCCTTGGCGGGGCAAGGCTTGCAAGGGTGCCACCCTCTCCAGATCGGCCTGAATCTGCGCCGCCGGATAGCGCTGTTCGGGGCGGTAATCGAGGCCAGAACTCACCGGCATAAATTCAATAAACCGCACCTGCCAGGAATGCTCGTAGGTCAAGCGGGCGAAGGCGGCGATTTCGTCGGCATTGACCCCGGAAATCGGCACCATGTTGATTTTCAGTGGGGTCAGCCCGGCCGCCTCGGCGGCCTCGAGCCCGTTGAGCACCTGTGGCAGGAGGTCACGGCGGGTGATTTCGGCAAACCGCTCCGGCTTAAGGCTATCAAGACTGACATTCACCCGTGAAAGGCCGGCGTCCTTAAGAGCCTGAGCCCGCTCCGCCAGCAGCAGGCCGTTGGTGGTCAGGGTCAATTCCGGGGGATTGGGCAACTGCACCAGAGCGTCGATAAACTCCAGCAGCCCCTTGCGAACCAGGGGTTCACCACCAGTCAGGCGAATTTTTCGCACGCCAAGCGCAACCGCAATTCGGCCAATTCGCAACAGCTCTTCGTAGCTGAGCACCGACTGGTGCCCGACCGAGGGGACGCCATCTTCGGGCATGCAGTAACGACACCGCAGGTTACAGCGATCGGTGATCGAAATCCGCAGGTAATCAATTTTTCGACTGAAACTGTCACGCACGTTTTTTCCCACCCGGTAAGGGCGCTGCCTCCTGCGCCCGGTCTGTGAATAAGCTAAGGGCGCAGCAAGCAGTGCCCTTACCTCTCACAATATAACTTTCTTTCAGATTCTAAACAACTATTCAGGCTGCTCGTCTTTGGGTAAGCGCGATTCAAAGCTGCGCTTGTCCACCGCGCAACGATAAGCCTCCTGAATAGTTATCTTGCCGGCATCGAGCAGTTCCACCAGGTGAGAATCCATCAACTGCATCCCCTCTTTGCGTGCCGTCTGGATAATCGACGGGATCTGGAAGGTTTTGCCTTCGCGGATCAGGTTACCGACCGCAGCATTGCCGAGCATGATCTCCAGCGCCGCCACTCGTCCTTTGCCATCGGCGGTCTTCAGCAACTGCTGACAGACCACTCCTTTAAGACTTTCACCGAGCATGGTACGCACCTGCTCCTGGGCATCGGTCGGAAACACATCGATAATCCGGTCGATGGTCTTGGGAGCCGAATTTGTATGCAAAGTGCCGAACACCAGGTGGCCGGTTTCAGCGGCACTCATCGCCAGTTCAATGGTTTCCAGGTCGCGCATTTCACCGACCAGGATAATATCCGGATCTTCCCGCAGCGCCGCCTTCAGAGCATTGGCAAACGATAAGCTGTGGGTCCCAATCTGCCGTTGGTTGAGTAACGACAGCTTATTCTGATGGATAAACTCCAGCGGGTCTTCCAGGGTAAGAATATGTTCTTTGCGGGTACTGTTGATCAGATCGATCATCGCCGCCAGGGTGGTCGACTTGCCGCTGCCGGTCGGTCCGGTGACCAGCACCAGCCCTTTATTGAAGCGGGTCATCTTGCGCACCCCTTCCGGCAGTTTCAGCTGATCAGCGGTGAGGATCTCACTGGGGATGATGCGGAACACCGCCGCCATGCCGCGGTGGGTATCGAGCATGTTGCCTCGGAAACGGGCCAGATCCGGGATCGAATAGGCAAAGTCGAGGTCACGGGTCTGTTCAAACTTTTCGATCTGCTCATCATCAAGAATCTCATATAACAGCGACCTGGCCTGCTCGTTGGTCAAGTCAGGCGACTTGATCCGCACCATCTCCCCATGCAGGCGCAG
>CAMYNC010000046.1 GCA_947259685.1 uncultured Desulfuromonadales bacterium
TTTAAGGGCCTGTTGGCTGATGAAACCCGTCATTTACAGATTCTAGAAGATTTTTACGAAAAATATTTCTTGACTGAAAACTGATTCTATTGGTCTAGCAGGCCGTCGCAAAACTTGTAAGTTTTGGCCGACTTGTTTCCGACAACTATGCTGACACAGGGGGACTGTAAGTCGCCACTTCCAGTAACCCAGCGTCCATTAGTGTACCAACGCAGGAAACGCCCACGATCAAGTAATCGTGGGCGTTTCGCGTTCTATAGAGGGCCCTTCAAATGTCCTATCACTCATGGAACGGCACATGTACAAGATTGTTGGGATGCTTGGAGCCCGACGCGCTACCTAGCACTGAATATAACCCCTAATGATTATAATAAATGGGATAACTTCTTCTTCAATAAACGCCTTCTCAAGAAGGCCGATGTTATTATGCCTACTGCAGTAAATGATAAAATTGCTGACCACGCGTCATAATCTCCAAAGATATATCGCAACAGGGATCATCAAGATAAGGCTCTTCGCCGATTTCCAGCTTCTCTATATGGACGGCTCGCCCGGCTTGTTGATCTTGCAGAAACACGGGCAGCTCTTCTCGTTTTTTGAATAGATTTCTGATGCTCGCGGTTGACCTTCCACAGAAAACAGATTCCCCTGTTTCAGGATCATCTCTGTACAGCGGTGCTCCTGGTACATAGATTCTGATGTGCATAACGCTTCTCCTTTTAGTCGGTGGTGAAAAGTTTCTTTTCCTGTCAACTAAACGAGTAATTCGGTGAAAAATGATGCACTAGAATGAAAAGTCTGTGAATTTAGGGTGGTTTAGCTAATACCTGTAAGTATTAAACAAATTGACTTGAAAGCAGTGGTTTACTATGTTTTAACAACTTATATTTTGCGGATTCCGGTGGCATCCGGCCACCGATTCCGCTGCAAAGTGGGCCGCCAGTTCCGGAGCAAACTGGACCAAACATTCCGCTGAAAAGTGGGCCACTGATTCCGCGCCAAACTGGGCCACTTTTCCCCGCTAAAACGGAATCGGTGGACCAGTTTGAAACGGAATGCCAAAGCGACGCTGGATAACCTGGTGTACAACCTTGGAAATTCAATTTTCCAGGAGGTGCACCGTTGGCAAACACGAGGTTTTCCATGCGCAAAATCAGAGAAACTCTTCGTCTTCACTATGACAGTGGTTTGGGACAACGCCCCATCGCCGGCTGCCTGAACATATCCCGTACCACGGTCGGCGACTACCTGCACCGGGCCAGAATTGCCGGACTGGGTTGGCCACTGACGGAGACCCTGACCGATCAGCAACTCTACAGCTTGTTGTTTCCACCGGCGGTTCCTGTCTCAACGTCCGGCCGGTCGCTGCCGGATTGTGCCTATCTCCACACTGAGCTGAAACGCAAAGGTGTAACCCTGATGCTGCCCTGGGAGGAGTATCAGGCCGAACATCCGCAAGGTTACCGCTACAGTCATTTCTGTGAACTGTACCGACGCTGGGCACGCAAACTGAAGCTTTCCATGCGGCAGATCCACAAGGCCGGGGAGAAGTTGTTTGTCGATTACGCCGGGCAAACCCTGCCGATTGTTAACCCGCACACCGGTGAGATTTCCGATGCCCAGATCTTTGTGGCGGTCTTAGGAGCCAGCAGCTGTTCCAGATCATCCTTGGTCGCCAGGTTTAACTCGTCAACAACCTCTTTGAGAATGTCCTTGAACATCCCCTTGAATTGATCTTTCTCTGCTCGCCGCGTTACGCCATCTCATCGAAAAAGGTCCGCGCATGCTCTTCGCTCTTTTCCGGCCAGGCCTTCATTTCTTCGCTGCCGGCTTCCAGCTTTTCTTTGACTGCCAAGGCCCCGCCGAGAACGGCATAAAATAGTTTTTCGAGTTTCTTATCCATGAACGTCCTCCGATTCGGTCTGGTATTAACTTTTCCCTTGAAAATTTCTATAAAATATATGACAATCATGCAGATTACAAATTTGTCTAGGACAATAATGATTAGTATTCAACAACTCAGTCAAGAGGTTGGCATCGGCGTCGACACGCTACGCATCTGGGAGCGCCGCTACGGCTTTCCAATTCCCGGTCGGGATTCGCGCGGTCACCGCAGTTATTCGAGTCAGCAAGTGGAAGAATTGCGCATTGTTAAAAAGCTGCAGAATCTTGGCCAGCGACCCGGAAAGATTTTTGCTTTAAGTGCGGCCGAGCGGCGGGAACTGCTGGCCGATCTGATCGGCCAGGACCAGCCGCCAAACAAGGCTCTGCAGCAATTGGTAACTAGCATGGCGCCGAATCAGATCGATAGGAAGTTGCGTGGTCAACTGCAGCGGCTGGGGCTTGCTGGCTTTATCAACCAAGTCGCGATGCCACTGATTCAACAGCTCGATCGTGGCTGGAGTGAAGGCCGCATCAGCATTGCCCGCGAGCATCTGATCTCTGATCGCTTGGAACAGCTGCTCAGGGAGCATCTGTCGGGTAGCCAGCAGGCTAACAGCAGGGCACAGATTCTGTTTCTGACCCTGAGTGGCGAGCGGCACAAGCTCGGCCTGCTGATGGCAGCCGTGGTCTTTCACAGCCAAGGGATCGGCTGTATTCTGCTCAATGAAGAATTACCTCTGTCTGAGATTCCGCAGCTCGCAGACGACTTGCAGGTGGCCGCAGTTGCCCTGTCCTTCAGCGTCCACTATTCAGCGCGGCAAGCAAAGAATGATCTGGCCAGCTTAAGGAAACAGCTGGATCAAAAGGTTAAATTGATTGCAGGAGGGCAAGCGGTTAAGCGTGGCGTGCAGATGCCGAACCTGATTATCTGCTCGAACCTGGAACAGATACCCGCGCTAAGTCAGAAACTCTTTGCCAAGCAAAAATAGGGAGATCCGTATGGATTTAAATGAATATTTCAAAACTCAGCGTGGTACCGGCGTCATGTCAACAGCTGACAGCCAGGGGAAAGTTGACGCGGCAATTTATGCCCGCCCCCATGTCATGCAAGACGGCACCCTGGCGATGATCATGCGCGACCGCCTGACGCATAAAAACCTGCAGGAAAACCCTTATGCCGCGTACCTATTTCTCGAACATGCCCCCGGACATCACGGAATACGGCTGTTTCTGAAAAAAGTTCGTGAAGATGATGATCCCGAGCTGATTCAGAGCATGACCCGGCGCTCGTTAACTGCCGCAGAGGACAGGGCCAAAGGACCGAAATTCCTCGTTTATTTTCAGGTGGAAAAAGTTTTGCGGCTGATCGGCGGTGAAGAGCTAGAGGATGGGCGTTAAGCTTTTTTCGACTGGGTCGAAAGACAGTCCTTACATTTTGTAGACTTCGGCTTGTAAACGCCAGGGTCCGTAGCTCAAATGTCCTATCACAGTTCTATAACCGGAAAACTGAGGGTCAAAGTCCGATCTTTGCCAGGCACTTCTTGATGTCTTCATAATTGAACGGTTTCGTCAGGTAGCCTTCGCAGCCGCTCGTGTAAGACGACAGAACACTTTTGGCATCGTTTTTGGCTGTCACCATGATGACTTTGACCCATTTGTCCCGCGAGATGACCCCTTTTTCCTTTTCAAACTCACGAATTTTCTGCAAAACTTCCGGCCCGCTGAGCCCAGGCATATTAAAGTCTAGAGTGATCAGTTGGTAGGCTTTTTTATCTTTGAACGCCTGGCAAAACATCTCATACGCCTGCATCCCACTGGTTGCCGTATCACACTGGCCCTTTTTTGCCAGCAGCAGGCTGAGTTTTTCCCGGCTAATAAATTCATCGTCGACGATCAAGATTCTCATGGAAGTTGCCCTTAGTCTTTAGATTGTTAATGTCGCTTGTTCATCTCAATACAGCTGTAACCTGGCAAATTCAAGACCAGGATAGTCTCGATATTTACTGAATGCCTCCTTCTGCATTCGCTCAGCTCGCCACTTGGATTTGCAGGTATTTCTTCATCCGCAGTAGCTCTTCGTCAAGAACCCTGACACTTTGCCCGATGCCATGCAGGTCTGCTGCCATAGCTGCGGTTTCAATCTGTTCAGCAGCACGACTGACAGGGGCCGCATGGAGGTTGCCAGCTCCGCCTTTGATCATGTGGGCTTCTTGATAGAGAGTTTCCGTATCTTCCTGTTCGACAGCCAAATACATTTTTTCCAACTGGGCTTCTGCCAGGCGTAAAAACTCGGCAACCAGCCCGAAGAGAAAATCTTTCATGCCGTCAAATTCGGCAACCGCTTTATCGAGATCAATCGGCAACTGCTCCGGGTTCTCCAAAACAGTCACATGCTGGTTATCAACAACAGGCTCAGCTTCGCCCTGTACCCGCTCGCCCGTGTCGATCCATTTTTGCACCAGCTGCAACAACTCGGATTTTCTCAGCGGCTTGGTGACATAATCGTCCATCCCGGCCGCTAAGCACTTTTCCCGGTCTCCCTGCATGGCATGGGCCGTCATAGCGACTATTGGAATTCTGGTTGCGGTGGTCAGCTTGGCCTCTCGCTGGCGAATTACTTTGGTCGCCTCGTAGCCATCGATATTCGGCATCTGCACATCCATCAAAATAATGTCGTAAGGGTTTTGTGCGTAGGCCTCAATCGCCTCAACGCCATCATTAACAATATCGACCCGGTGCCCTGAGCTTTGCAGGTATGCCTGGGCGACTTTCTGATTGGTCGGATAATCGTCAGCAACCAGAATTCGCCCAACACGTTGAGGCTGGGTCAGCCCCCCCGCTACCTCGTCCACCCAAAGATCAGCTTGCTGCGGTTCCGCTTTGCCGAGCAGTAACATAAACCAGAACTCGCTGCCTTGCCCCAGTTCGCTGACGACACCGATCTCTCCGTTCATCAACTCGACAAGCTCTTTGGAAATACTCGTCCCAAGGCCGGTGCCACCGTACTTGCGCGTGGTGGTGCCGTCGGCTTGGGTGAACTTCTCGAAGATCAACTGCAGTTGTTCTTTTGAAATTCCGATACCACTGTCGGTTACGGAAAAATGCAGTATCATCTTCTGGTCAGCGGTTGTTACGCTCGAAAGGCTGACAATGACTTCAACCTGTCCGCCCTCCGGGGTGAACTTAAGCGCATTGCCGCAAAGGTTAATCAGGATCTGCCGGATTCTGTTCGGATCACCGACCAGCATCCGGGGGATATCCGGGTCCAAGGTCGTCGTAAAGGTGATCTTTTTCTGCTCCGCACGATATTTGAACGGACCGACAAAATTATCCAGCAGATGGCCGAGATCAAAGGGAATCTCCTCCACGGAGAGTTTGCCCGCTTCGATTTTTGACAGGTCGAGAATGTCGTTGAGCAGGTTGTTAAGATTGTCTGCTTCGGAGCGAACGATTTCCAGCAGCGACCTTTCCTCCTGGTTAAGCCTGCCGTGCAGGGCAATCTCGGTCATGCCGAGAATGCCGTTCATCGGCGTGCGGATTTCATGGCTCATATTCGCCAGGAACAGTCCCTTGGTCTGGTTGGCCTTATCGGCAGCCTCCTTGGCCTTTTTCAGCTCATTTTCTGTGCGTTGGCGTTCTTCAATGTGTTTCATCAACGGCATGACAACGAACCAATAGAAGACCGGTGCCAATATCATGACCAGCAGCGTCGAATCGAGAATCGCTTCGGTAAACAGCGGTATATCGGGCCAGGCACTCAGCAGCACCATGACCAGGCCCTCGGCGATGAAAATCAGAACGCCAATAATGACCGGCGCAATGTACGGAGAACGATAAATAACCGCCAGTCGGTCGTCAGACAAAACCACTTTTTTGGTCTGTCTCAGCATCAGCGAGTTGGTCAGCAAGAGAAACAGGATGATGATGACGAAGGTGGCCAGGGACGCCTGGGAGACGGTTTGGTTGATTCTATCCTCCCGCGCGGTGATGTCATAATAAACCTCTGCGGCGCCGATGAATCTATCTCCGTCCATGATCGGTACGTAGGTCTCCACCACATCCGCCGTCAGTTGCGACCCCTCCCTGGTTCTGCCGCTGTCTTTTTGCACAACTTTGGTAAATCTCTGCCCTTTGGCGACCAACTGATGAAAATAGTCTTTCGAATTGACGATTCCAATCTCATCCACATCCGAGGAATAGACGATCGTGCCATCAGGGGAAAAAAACTTAAGTTTTGCTACGTTCAGTGGCTCCTTTAACTCTTCGAAGAGCTGGTGGTGTTCGTCGATACTTTGTAAAAGCTGGCCATCGTTGACGATAGTCCGGGCAAAAAAGTTGACGGTCCGCTCGGCATCCTGTTCCGCATTACGGATGATGACGTTTTTAAAGGAAGGGAGGATGTAATAGATATTGACCAGTGGGAAAAGTATCGCGATCAAGGAGGATATGATGACCAAATATTTAATATTGGATGAATTCATAGCCTCTCACACGCGGAAATTAGCAAAAACCAATAGTAGCGCTGGAAGCGAGGGGCGTCAACACAATATTTAAAAAATCCAATAATCCCTACTACTCTGTTCGCTAAGTGGTATACTCGTGCTTTATAAGCCGGTTTGATTCAATCGTCAAACACTCAAAAGTATTCAGTGATTACTGAATTTTATATACTCTGAGGTGCTATTTTCCCTGGCGCCTGGGTTTGCCTTGCAGAGGACATGGGATTCTTGTGTTATGCTCAGCAGATAATGAACTCGCCAGAAGGAAAGGGAGCTGAATTCATGCAGATCAAAGTCGGTTATCAGGAGTTGGTGCGCCGCGCAGAAGCGGAGATTGAAACAATTAGCGCCGCAGAGGCTATGGCTGCTGCCGGTGATGAGAAGACGGTATTCATCGACCTGCGCGATATCCGTGAATTGCAGCGCGAGGGGAAGATTCCCGGCGCAAAACATATTCCGCGCGGCATGCTCGAATTCTGGATCGATCCACAGAGCCCCTATCACAAGCCGTTGTTTACCGAGTCGAAGCGGTTCATCTTTTACTGCAATCTCGGCTGGCGTTCTGCTCTCGCGGCCCAGGTCGCCCAACAGATGGGTCTGGAGAACCTCTGTCATATCGATGGTGGCTTCGAAGCCTGGAAGAAGGCTGGCGGGGCGGTGGAAGAGAAGGCGCCGAAATAGGCTCGATCGGGGTGCACCTTTGCTCCCTGCTTTTCAGCTTCCGCAGACGCTGGCCGCGAAGTTAAGCTATAAAATAAAGGGTTTTCGGAATCTGGTGTGGAAAGAGTCGAGACCGATCCTGAAAGAAAATTACAAACTGTAAGGTTGAATTTCCGAAACTTGCTACTTTTGAAACCCAAGGTCGATGTCAAAAAGGGACATCCTGATTTTTGAAATGCCTGATATGTGCAATTTAACCCTAGATGAAGCAGGCCTCCATTCCAACGAAACCTGCAGGACGGCCCAACCATTTTTAATCAGGTAGGGCCATTTTTGCATTAACAGATGGTGATAAATCAGAAAAGTCCCGCTATCGGTTCGTTTTTAATAGATGCTTAGGTTTAGATACAATCCCCATCTGCTAATATTTATTGCTATGACCACCGACCAAACCATCCTATTTAGCCTGATTGGCCTCATTTTCATATTTCTCATCTGGGGCCGTATACGTTACGATGTAACGGCCTTTGCTGCGCTGGTCCTGGCTTTTTTGACCGGAGTCATTCCAAAAGATCAGGTTTTTTCTGGCTTCGGCCACCCGGCGGTGATTATTATCGCCCTGGTGCTGATTGTCAGTCGCGGCCTCTCCCGTTCAGGCGCCATTGAACTGCTGGCGCGCAAAGTTGTCGATTCATCTCGCAGCCTGCCGACCCATATCGGCATCATGGCGGTGATCTCCGCCACACTTTCGAGCATCATGAACAACGTTGCCGCGCTGGCCTTGCTGATGCCGGTCGACATGCAGGCGGCCAAGCGGGGCAAGCGGAGTCCGGCGCTGACGTTAATGCCACTTTCCTTCGCCTCAATCCTCGGTGGCATGGTGACCCTGATCGGCACGCCGCCGAATATCGTCATCGCCACCTTTCGCGAAAGCGCTCTGGGCGAACCGTACGGCATGTTCGATTTTGCTCCGGTCGGTGTGGTGGTGGCAATTGTTGGGGTGCTGTTTGTCTCTCTCGTTGGCTGGAGGCTGATTCCGGTGGAGCGTGGCAAACACGATACCGCCCAAGAACTTGGCGATCTGCAGAACTACATTTCGAACGCCAAGGTGCCGGAAGCATCCAAAGCGGGCGGCAAGGCGCTCAAGGATCTCGAGTCGTTCGCTGAGGAGAGTGACGTCAATATCCTTGGTCTGGTACGTCGCGGTAAACGCTTGGCCGGCACCGCCCGACGCGAAATCCTGCGCAAAAATGATCTGGTGGTGCTGGAAGGACGTCCCGATGCCATCGACCAATTTGTCGGCGCAGCCGGCCTGGAACACGTCGGCGCGAAGAAGCATGAAGGCATCACCGCCGAGGCGGTTGCTCTCGTCGAAGTGGTGGTGCCGGAAGGGGCGATGATCGTCGGACGTACGGCGATGGAGGCACGCTTGCTCACCCGTCGCAGCGTGACCCTGCTCGGCATTTCACGCAAGGGGCAGCGGATTCGCGAACAGGTGCGCAAAGCGCCGATCAAGGCGGGGGATATCCTGCTGTTACTCGGTCCCGAGGAACAACTTCCCGATGTGGTCGATTGGCTCGGCTGCCTGCCACTGGCCGAACGTGGTTTAGAAGTCATCCAGCGGAACAAGGCGTGGGCGGCCGTGGCCATTTTTGCCGCCGCGATTATTACTGCCAGTTTCGGTCTGATCTACCTGCCACTGGCGCTGGCGGCGGTGGTGGTCGCCTACGTCGCGCTGCGCATTGTCCCCCTATCCCAGATCTACGATTCGGTGGAGTGGCCGGTCATTGTCCTGCTCGGCTCGATGATCCCGATCGGCGCCGCTCTGGAGGCGAGCGGCGGGACGACCCTGGTGGCCAATGCCATCGTCGCCTGGACGACCGGCTGGCCGACCGTCGCCGTCCTGACCATCCTGATGTTGGTCACCATGACCCTCTCGGATGTGCTGAACAACGTGGCAACGGCGTTGATCGCCGCCCCGATCGGCGTCGATATCGCCAACCGGCTCGGCGCCAACCCGGATGCTTTTCTGATGGCAGTTGCCGTGGCCGCATCCTGCGCGTTTCTGACCCCCATCGGCCATAAGAACAACACCATTGTCATGGGTCCTGGCGGCTACAAATTCGGCGACTACTGGCGAATGGGGCTGCCGTTGGAGATTCTGGTGGTGTTGGTGGGTGTCCCGATGATTCTCTTTGTCTGGCCTCTATGAGGACCCTGGGACAATTTTGTAACGACGGGGGTGCGCAATTTCTTGCAGAGACACAAAGCAGCACACTTCTACCGGCAGACTTTTGCTTCTCAAAACTTAGCCATTCAGGCGGGCTGTTTTAGGCCGTATCTAGGGTCAGCCATGATAGGTAGATCTCCCTCTCTCCCGAAATCTGCCTTGTCCTTGCCCACTTCACCTGATACTTTTCAGGTTTCCAATACAATCAATGCAATGATTGTAGTTCGGTTTGCGCTTTTTCAAGGGCAGGTTTGGCAATGATAGCACTGCATATCTCATTTATGAATGGAGCCACCTTTTTATGGAGCGAAGGCTGCCATGTCGGTGATTTAAAAGAATTGCGTTCAGCCGCAAAAGCTGTTGGCTTCTCGGCAAAAATGCTGAAAGGCAATACCGAAATCACGACCCTCTGGCTTCCCTCGCGCGGAGATCAGCCTGTTCCGTCATCGCCCCTTATCTGCACAGAACCTGATAGGCGGAAGAAGGTGCAGCTTCACGCTTTTAACGCAGTTGCTCGCCCATTAACACTTGCAGAGCTGCTTGAGCTTTCGGCACTTGCCGAAGGCAGAAACATACCGGGCAGCGGGGTGATTTTCGGACACTCCATCGCCTGGACAGCCGAACTGGTCAGTACCGCACTGTCAGTGGCTGTCAAGGAACTCTTTCTACCAACAGTGGTACAACATGCCGGGCAGTGGGAGGCCCGCTGGGTTCCGGTTCCCGATGAAGAGTCGGAGTCACGGCTTGAAAGGCTGGCCCTTGACATGCCCGCGGTCTGCCGATGCCAGAGCAACTCAGCCGAAAAAGCCCCCGAAGTGCCAGGGCGAATGGTCATCGATTCCTTGTTGGCCCATTGCCTCGACGCCTTTATTCGCGAAACAAATGCACCCGCGGGAAAGCAGAAACGACCTGACAGCATTCATGACACCTGGTTGCAGGCTCTGGTCAGTGATAAGGCTAGTATCGACTGGGATACGGACCAGGAGATTTGTGAGTTTGCCGGGCAGCTGAATCGATGGAGCCGTCCGTTTGACCTTAATTCCAGATCGCCGTTCAAATTTTGTTTTCGTTTGAGAGAACCGGATGAGGCTGCGGACAATTGGCGCGTGGATTACCTGCTGCAACCCAAGACCGACCAGAGCCTGAACCTGCCGGTGGGCGACCTTTGGAAAAAAGGCGGCAAGGCTAGCAAGCATCTGCAGAAGTTCGGCGGTGTGCCGACCGAGTTCATGCTGACGGCCCTTGGGCAGGCTTCCGGCCTGTGTCCTGAGATCTCAGCGAGTTTGAAGCAGAAAAACCCGGGAGGCTTCGAACTCGAGGCGCAGGGAGCCTTTGCCTTTCTGCAGGAATACGCCGAAGCGCTGCGCGCGGCCGGGTTCACGGTCATGCTTCCATCCTGGTGGGTCGGGCGCGGACCGGTCAAACGGCTCGGGCTTAAGGCAAAAGCCGAAAGTCCGAAGATGCAGGGCGCAGCCAATGGACTGACGCTGGACGCGATGATGGCCTTCGACTACAGCGCCTCTCTCGGAGGGGAAGAACTGAGCCTTGAGGAGTTAAGATCCCTGGCCGAACTGAAGGCACCGCTGGTGAAAGTGCGCGGCCAGTGGACGCAGATCGACCAGGAGCAGATCCGCTCCGCCATCCACTTTCTCGAAAAACAGCAGGGTCAGACCCTCCCGACCAGGGAGCTGCTGGCTGTCGCCCTCGGCGCGGACAAACAGGTGAGCGGTCTGTCCGTGGATGCGGTTGAAGTCAAGGGGTGGCTGAATGAATTGCTGGAAAAACTCACCGGGCGCGCCGAATTCGCTCTGCTGGAACAGCCGCAGGGTTTTGCAGGAAAACTCCGGCATTACCAGGAACGGGGGTTTTCCTGGCTTGCTTTTCTGCGCAAATGGGGGCTAGGGGCCTGCCTGGCAGACGACATGGGTCTCGGCAAAACCGTTCAAACCCTGGCCCTTATCCAGCAAGAGCGCGAGGCGGGAGAGAGGCGGCCGGTGCTGCTTGTCTGCCCAACCTCGGTGGTCAACAACTGGCGCAAGGAGGCGGAACAGTTCACCCCAGACCTGAGTGTCATGATCCACCACGGCGGCGATCGCCGCCAAAAGAAGGCCTTTGAAAAAGCCGCGACACAGCATGCCATGGTTGTCTCCAGCTACGGGTTGCTGCAGCGGGATAGCGAGTTTCTCAAGGAGGTCAAATGGGCCGGGATCATTCTGGATGAAGCTCAGAACATCAAGAATCCCGAAACCAAACAGTCTAAGGCGGCGCGGATCCTGGTTTCAGATTACCGCATCGCCCTGACCGGAACCCCGGTGGAAAACCATGTCGGCGATCTCTGGGCCCTAATGGATTTTCTCAATCCCGGCATTCTCGGCAGCCAGACCAGCTTCAAGAACAGCTTTTATCGTCCGATTCAGACCTACCGGAACAGCGTTGTCGCCGAGCAGCTGAAAGCCCTGACCGGACCCTTTATCCTGCGCCGCTTGAAAACGGACAAAACGATCATTTCTGACCTTCCGGAAAAGATGGAAATGAAAGAGTATTGCACGCTGACCAAAGAGCAAGCCTCCCTCTATAAGGCCGTTGTTGACGACATGCAAGAAAAAATCGAGCAGGCTGAAGGCATCAACCGGCGGGGTCTGGTTCTGGCGACTCTGACGAAACTGAAGCAGGTCTGTAATCATCCGGCACAGTTCGCCGGGGATAATTCCTCAGTCGACAGACGCTCCGGGAAGCTGCAACGGCTAAGCGAGATGCTGATCGAAACCCGAGAGCTGGGAGACCGAACCTTGATATTTACCCAGTTTGCTGAAATGGGCGGCATGCTGCAGAGCTGTTTCCAGGAGCAGTTCGGGGAAGAGGTCTTTTTCCTGCACGGAGGTGTGCCGAGAAAAAAGCGGGATGACATGGTCGAAAGGTTTCAAAACGACGAACACGCCCCGCATATCTTCATCCTGTCTTTGAAAGCCGGAGGGACGGGGTTGACGCTGACGCGCGCTAACCAGGTTATCCATTATGACCGCTGGTGGAATCCGGCGGTCGAGAACCAGGCCACCGACCGGGCATTTCGTATCGGCCAGAAAAAGAACGTTCAGGTCCGCAAGTTTATTGTCCCAGGAACGCTCGAAGAGCGGATCGACGCGATGATCGAGAATAAAACTGGCATTGCCAATCAGGTCGTCGGCACAGGTGAGCAATGGCTGAGCGAATTATCCAATGAAGATTTTCGTCAACTGATCGAGCTTGGCAGCGAAGCGATGGGAGAATAGCCTTATGGCGAGACGCTACGGATTCTATGCCGGCTATGAGCCAACCCGCCCCAAGGAAGTGAAAGGCGGCATCAAAGCGCAGAGTAAACGGGGCTCGTTTGTCAGCAACTGGTGGGGCAAACGTTGGATTCAAACGCTGGAGAGTTTTGACATCGGTGCACGACTGTCTCGCGGACGTTCCTATGCCCGCAAGGGCCAGGTGGCCAGTCTTGAAATCGGAAAAGGTCATGTTTCAGCTAAAGTTCAAGGATCGCGATCCAGTGTGTACCGGATCACCATAGAACTAAAGGTTTTTAACGATAAACAGTGGCAGCAGATAATCGGCCGACTGGTGGAACAACCTATTTTTGCGGCGCAGTTGCTCGGCAACGAGATGCCGGAAGATATTGAAGTGGTATTTCCAGACGCAGGTCTATCCTTGTTCCCGCAAAAAAGCAGTGATCTGCAGACGGATTGCTCATGCCCTGACTGGTCGAATCCGTGCAAGCATATTGCCGCTGTGTTCTATCTGATGGCCGAAGCTTTTGATAAGGATCCGTTTTTACTCTTCAAGTTAAGAGGAATGGAGCGCGAAGAGTTTCTTGAAATGCTTAAGGACAGCGGAGCGAGTCGGGACACCGCTGCTGAAGAGGCCGAACCCAAGCTGCAGCCGGAGCCCTTGCCACTTGACGCGGAAGCCTTCTGGGGAGAAAATACCGAACCTGCTACGTGGGCAAAACCCTATCCGCCAAGGTTGCATGCCGCACTCCCGCGAAAACTGGGATATTTACCGTTCTGGCGCTCAGACAAGGATTTTATTCAGCAGATGGAGGCTCTCTACCGAGCCACCTCACAGAGCTGACTGGTCACCATTTGCGCAAAAAAGCTAATGGGAACCGGCTTTTGTTGTGGAGAAAAAGCGGGCCCGATTTCCGGCCCCGCTTTTTCTCTTCGGTTGGTCCTTACCGATCAATCCAGCGCCTTCGGCGCACAGACATTTTCGGCCCGGCTGACCTTGGCACCGCAGTTGGTGCAGGCAAAATGCGGAGTCTCTTCGAACAGTTTGCGAACTTCGTCACAACGCTCCTTGGCCTTCAACTCACAGATATGCAGATGATGGGTGTCGGAGTCTGCGCAATTTTTATCACTCATAGTATTTCTCCTTCGGAAATATCTGACTTCTTTAGTATAGCTTTGATCAATTCTGGTCGTAAGTCAACTCTCAGACCTCCAGCAGGTCACCATCCCTCAGGACCTCAAGTTCCAGTTCGGCCAGCCGCTCCAGCATCGATCCCCCCAGGTGGGTCAATACCAACCGTTTGCAGCCGAATTCTTTGCGCTTGGCCAACAGGGTTCGATAATCGAGATGGGACGGGCTGGGCTGGGTGTAATTGAAACATTCGACGATAAACAGATCGCTGCCTGCAGACAGTTCCAGCAGACTCTCCGTCCACTCGGTGTCGCCGGAATAGCTGACCACCCGACCACCGATCTCCACCCGCAGGCCAAAGACATCCGGGCTGCTGCCATGCTTCACCGGGTAACTGCTGATTTTCAGTTCGGCATCCTGCCAGTGCGCAGCGGGGTCGAGCGTAATGTAGTCGATTGGGAAACCGACCTCTGCGCCAATGGCCCCGGGATAAAGCGCTTCCATTGCCGCTTCGACCTGTTGTTGCAAGCCTGGCGGGCCGAGCAGGGTCAGTGGCCGGGTGCGCTGGCTGACATACTTGGCTTCCAGAAACAAAAATGGAATGCCGCCGAAATGATCCCCATGCAGATGGCTGACCAGGATCAGCTCGATCTTCTCCAGCGCGATCCCAGCAGCCTGCAGGCCGGCAATGCTGGAACAACCGCAATCGATCAGCAGCTGCCGACCAGCCGCCTGCAGATGGTAGCAACTGTTCAGCCGCCCGCCGCTGCCAAAGGCATCACCGGTGCCGATGCAACGCAGTTGAACGGCCATCCAATCAGCCCTGTTTTTCTGTGCTTGCCAACTCGGCGTCGATCATCTTTTTGAAGCCGTCCATGCTGCGTTGCTGCAGACGGCGGCCGTTGATAAAAATCGTCGGCGTCCCGCGTACCCCGATCTGCTGCCCTTCCTGCATGTCACCAGTGACCAGTTTCTGCAGCTTCGGATCAGCCAGGTCCTTGTCGAAACGTTTCATATCCAGACCAACCTGCTCAGCCAGTGCACGAATCTTTTGCGGATTCAGCTGGTTATAGTTTTCAAACAACAGGTCATGCAGCGGCCAGAATTTGCCTTGCTGCTCGGCGGCCAGACCGGCCAGGGCAGCGGTGCGGGCATTCTTGTGCATCGGCAGCGGAAAATTTTTAAATACCAGCTTCACTTTGTCGGGATAGGCATCCAAAACCTGCTTGAGCAGCGGTACCGAGCGGGCGCAGTAGGGGCATTCGAAATCATCGAAAATAGCGATTTCAATCGGCGCATCCGCGTTCCCCAGCACCGGAGAATTGCTGGAATCGATCGCCACCACCGGTTGCAGCGCCACCAGCATCAATTCCTGACGCTCAGCCATCTGCAGGACCAACCGATTGCTTCCTTGCGAGGTAATTCCGGTAACATCCGGCCCGACTTCAAAGCTGCCCTGAGGTTGCCCCTCGGCACTGAATAGATGAACCTTGCCGGCATCGGTCAACACATAAATCCGCTGACCGTCTGCCGTGGCGACGACCTGGCGGGGAGTTTCGCCCAGCGGCACTGAACGGATCATGCTGACATCGACCGTATTTGCCAGCAGGGGACTCGTTGCACAAAGTAAAAGAATCAGAATGACCAGCAGCTTTTTGAACATGTGAAGTTGCTCCTATTTTAGATTGTTGGTTAAATGAACTTGTGAATTATTCCACATTCCTGCAGTTTATGCCATGCACCTGGAAAATTTTCAGTAGTTTGTCCCCAATTGCATTAAGGAACAAGATGATGTTGCCTATCAGCCTGCTGCTCATATTACTGCTGTTTCCCTTCAGCAGCCTGGCCCTGGAGTCGGAAGGCCGTCCCGGTATCCCCTACTACAACCACCCGTTGTTTCTGGATAAGAAAGTGGTCGAAAATGGCCAAATCGAGCAGGTTCGCCTGGCCTACGGAGATACGCGTGATAAGGTTCCCGACTGCCTGAACACCATCGATGTGTTTCAAGGTTTGCAGCTATTCGCTGCAGCAGCCGAAAAAAGCTGGGTGCTGGTCGACTATGAACTGCAGAGCATCCTGATCGACAGCGGTTTTTTCGGTGATGCCGATGTGTTCAGGGTTCGCGCCTGCGGTGATATAGACAGCTGCGTGGCGCTCCGGGAAAAACTGGAAAAGGATCCTGCTGAACTGGCCAAGCGACAACAGTGGGAAAAGCCGACCAAGCTGAAAAAAGCCCGCATGGACGAGATCGAGGAGGACCTGGATATCGGCCGCAAGCTGGTCAAGGCGGCCCGCTGCCGCGGTTGCCATCAGATTGAGGGGTTTGGTTCCGGCCATGCGCCTGGATTGACCTGGAAGAGATACAAATATGTCGCCGGCTGGCTGGAGGAGTACCTACGCAACCCCTACCGGCTGCGCCCGGCGATCGATGACCTGATGATGCTGCAGTACACCTCGCCCAATGCCCGGCCCAGTTTACAGCCGGTCGAGGTGGCAGCGGTCGCCAGCTACCTGGAGCGGGTGGCCAAAGCCAAAACCCCCGCTGCCAAATACCGCAAAGAAAGCTGGCAGGATTACGATTGCTTCGCCTGCCATACCAGTAACTATAAAAACAAGCCATTGGCCTTCACGCCAACGGCCGTTCCGGAAGAGTTAAAGCTGCAACTGCAAAGCAGCAAGACCCTGCAGATCTGCCTCTCCTGCCATGCGTTTGGTGATTTCCGTCAGGTTGAGCCGGCGGGGCGCAGCAATAGCAACCGGTTTGCCCCCGATCTGCTGCTGGCGATGGAAAAGCTCGATCTCGATTACCTGATCAATTATGTGCAACGACCGGACTTTCTGCAGCCAGGCTCGCAGATGCCGCGCTTTCCCCTCAATGAGAGCCAACAAGCAGAATTACGTCAGTTTGTCATTGAGCTGCGTCGGCAGATCGAAAGCGGCAGCGTAGAGCCGATACATAACTACTATCGAATGGAGAAAATTTCCGACTAACTCCCGACCACGGGTGAGAAACAGAGCGAGGCCGGCATCCTGCGATGTCGGCCTCGCTCTGTTTCCACTCCAGCGCCGGAACATTCAGCTACGCATCTTCTGCAGTAACACCAGATCCGCCAGCACCAGCGCGGCCATGCTTTCAACGATCGGCACCGCTCGCGCCACAACACAGGGATCGTGCCGGCCTTTGGCGGCCAGAACCGTCTGTTTGCCTGCATAATCGACGGTCTGCTGCTCCTGTCCGATGGTGGCCGGCGGCTTGAAAGCGACCCGGAAATAGACCGGCTCGCCGTTGGAGATGCCACCCTGAACCCCACCGCTGCGGTTGGTCAGGGTGCCGAGCCGCTCACCTTTTTGTACAAAGGGGTCATTGTGAACCGAGCCACGCAGTTGCGCGCCGGCAAAGCCGGAGCCGATCTCAAAACCTTTTGAGGCCGGCAGCGACAACATGGCATGGGCCAACAATGCCTCCAAGCGATCGAAAGCCGGTTCGCCGAGACCGGCAGGCAGGTTGCGGCAGACACAGCTGAGGACCCCGCCGACCGAATCCTTGGCCTGGCGGGCGGCGAGAATTTCGGCGGTCATCTTTTCTGCCGCGAGCGGGTCGGGACAGCGCACATCGCTGGCATCAACCTGCTCGCGGGTTATCTTATCCATATCGATCTGCCCGGCGTGGTGCGCGCCGACCGAGCTGACCCAGGCGACGACCTCAATCCCATATTGCTCGAACAAGAATTTTTCCGCGATCGCCCCGGCCGCTACCCGGCCGATGGTCTCCCGGGCGCTGGAACGCCCGCCACCGCTTGAAGCGTGAATTCCGTACTTGGCACGGTAAGTATAATCGGCATGCGAGGGGCGGGGAACCTGGCTCATCGAACCGTAGTCTCCGGGGCGCTGGTCCTTGTTCTTGACCAACAGACCGATCGGCGTCCCCAGGGTCAGGCCATTTTCCACCCCGGAGAGAATCTGCACCTGATCGGCTTCATTACGATCGGTGCCAAGCTTATTCTGGCCCGGGCGGCGGCGGTCGAGCTGCCGCTGAATATCAGCCTCGCACAACGACATGCGCGCTGGAACGCCGTCAACCGATACGCCTACGCCGGGGCAGTGAGATTCACCAAAGCTGGAAATTTTAAACAGAGTACCGAAGGTGCTGGACATTTTATCCTCACAAAAAGAACTTCAGTTGGATCGATGAGACATCAGTGGGTCAACAAAGCGGACATCATAACAGAAAGCCTCCCCGGGTGCCATTTGCATTGAGCCTGCAGACTGAAAACAGGGTTTGCTTATCCACAGAACACAGATTTTTACCAGAAGTAAAAAACTTTACTTCTGGTAAATTTTTTCTTGACCTGATGGCTCGGCTGAGGGTATACAAGTTCTCGGAGTTGCGAACAATTGAACTGTTTTCCGGCCTTCTGTAGCATCTCCACTTTATGTCTCTCCGATTTGCGCCCTGTTGTCCGACGGGGCGCGTTTTTTTATCCATTGTTACGAATCTGTGCTAAAATTCCGTTTTAATTTTACTGTAGGAGCCTGAAAATGGGTGACATCACCAAGATTATTCAGGGGATTAATCGTTTCCAGGAACATCACTATGGAAATAATCCCGAGCTGGCCAAACAGCTCAGAACCGGCCAGAACCCCAAAGCTCTGCTGATCGGCTGCAGCGATTCGCGGGTTGATCCGGCCCTGCTGACCGACTGTGCCCCCGGCGACCTGTTCATGATCCGCAATGTGGCCAACCTGGTGCCTCCCTACGAAAAAAGCGCGGGTTATCATGGAGTCAGCTCGGCGCTGGAATATGCCGTCTGTTTTCTCGAAGTCTCCAATATTATTGTCATGGGTCATTCCGGTTGCGGCGGTATCAATGGCCTGATGGAGGCAGCTAAGGGCAAGCAGGTGGGTGAATTTATCGACAAATGGGTAAATATTGCCGCACCGGCGCGCGACAAGGTCCTGCGTGAAATGCCGAAGGCCTCTGCGGAAGAGCAGGCACACGCTTGCGAAAAAGAAGCGATCCTGGTTTCCCTGGCCAACCTGCAGACCTTTGACTGGATTAAACAGCGGGTTGCTGATCAGCGCTTAACCCTGCACGGCTGGTATTTCAACATCGTCACCGGTCAACTGAAGCACTACAATCAAGAAACCGGAAAATTCGAAATATTGGTTGACCGCTACTCACCCAACTCAAAGGTCGCCCGCTCAGCAACCACATGACCTAGAGCCTTCCGCTCAGAGATGAAGAACCGCTGGAGTATCTGGAGTATACATTTGCAGCCGGACGGGGGACCACATGCCGCTGAAAAGCCTGACTTCTCGGATCTCCTGGGGAATCTCTCTGCTGATTCTGCTGCTGATCGGCATCCTCTCAACCCTTTCGCTGCATTATTTTGAAGACCAGCTGCAAGCGAATATTTCCCGCCAACAATTCAACATGTTGGCCAACCTGGCCAAAGATATCGACCAGCAGCTGGATACCGGTCGCCAGCTGGTCCATGGTTTGGCCTTAACCGCTAGCGCGGCAGATTTTACCTCCGTCACCAGCGCGGAAAGGTTTATCGAACAGAACCCCGGGCTGCAAGAGGTTTTTCGTCACGGCATCCATCTTTATAGGCCCGACGGCTCACCGCTGGCCAGCCACAGCCGGCCACCGCAACTGCCTTTTGACTCCCTGCCGGAGGCCTACCTGGCACCACCGCTGCAGCACCGACAACCCCACATCGCGCCGCCTTTCGCGGTTCGGCACCTGCCACTGCTGATGATCACCGCGCCAGTCTTCGATTCCCAGGGTCAGCCCCTCGGCCTGGTCGCCGGCACCCAGTATCTGCTCGGCGAGCGGCTACTCGGCAGACTGAGCAATATCAGCCTGGGAGAAACCGGTTTCCTCTATCTGTTCGACCGGCAAGGCCTTTTGTTAGCCCATCCGGAGTTGGAAAAGATCAATCAACCGGTGGCTCTTGACGGCCATAAAGCGGCCATCGATAAGGCCCTGCACGGTTTTGAAGGCACCTTGCACAGCGGCCCAGCCGAACAGCAGTCGCTGGCCACCTTTAAACAGCTCGATCATACCAACTGGGTGCTGGCCGCACACTACCCGGTCAGTGAGGCCTATGCCGCGATGACCCAGGCCCGCCAACTGACGATCGTCGGGGTGGTTTTCATCGGCATTCTTACCCTGCTGGCCGCCTGGCAATTGATGCGGCAATTATCGGCGCCCTTGAAAAACTTCACCGCCCAGGTCGGTGCCCTCAGCCGCGGCGAAAAACAGTTGCTGAGTTTGCCAAAGCGTTCACCCAGCGAACTGGCCACCCTCGGCAAGGCCTTTAACGGTCTGCTCAGTGATCTGCAGACGCGCAGCCAAAAAATCCATGAACAACAGAGTTTCATGGAAAGTTTGCTGGAAAATACCGCCATCGCCTGCTATGCCCTGGATCCGGAACATCGGGTGCTGCTCTGGAACCGGGCCGCAGAACAACTGACCGGGATCGCCGCCAACCGTCTGATCGGCAGCCGGGATCACTGGCAGGCCTTCTACGCCGAGCAGCGTCCCTGCTTAGCAGACCTGGTACTCTCTGAGGATGAGGTCGACCTTGATCTGTATTACGAAACTGCCGGCATCTCCCCCTTGAACCAGGGTGGCTTTCAGGCCGAGGGCTGGTTCAGCAACCTGAACGGCAAGGACCGCTACCTGCTGTCCAATGCGACACCGGTTTATACCCAAAATGGGGTGCTGCTGGCTGTCATTCAGACCCTGGAGGATATCACCGAGCTGCGGCGCACCCATGAAGACATGGACCAGGCCCTGTCGCTGCTCAATGCCACCCTCGAAGCGACGGCCGACGGCATCGTGGTGCAAAATCTTCAGGGCCAGATCCTCCGCTACAATCAGCGAGCGGCACACATGTGGAAGCTGACCGACGCCCTGCAGCAGAGCAATGATCTGCAATACCTAAACGAGCGGATCCTTGAGCAGATTAAGGATCCGGACGAATACCGGCGGCGGACCAAAGCGATTTATCAGCAACCGGACCAGGACTCCTTTGACACCATCGAATTTAAGGACGGCCGCTGCTTTGAACGGACCTCGAAACCGCAGCTGCTCGACCAAAAGATTATCGGCCGGGTCTGGAGTTATCACGATATTACCGAGCAGAGTCAGTTGGAGCAGAGCCTGCATCAGGCTCAGAAGATGGAAGCGGTCGGCCAACTGGCCGGCGGGATCGCCCACGATTTCAACAACCTGCTGACCGTCATCAACGGTTACAGTGATCTGCTGGTCAGCGAACTGGCGGAGGATTCGGAACACTACCAATACGCCGATCTGGTCCTGCAGGCGGGGCTGCAAGCAGCCGATCTGACCGGGCAGCTGCTGGCTTTCGGTCGCCGCCAACTGTTAAATCCGCAGATCCTCGAGCTCAATGATCTGATCCGCAAGAATCAGAAGCTACTCAGTCACCTGTTGCGCGAAGACATGCTACTCGACCTGAAGCTGGCTGCATGCCTGCCAGCAATCAAGGCCGATCCCAACCAGATGGAACAGATTCTGATTAACCTGGCGGTCAACGCCCGGGACGCCATGCCATCGGGAGGCCGCTTGGTGATTATGACCTGTACGGCAACCCTCGATGCCGCCTTCAGCGAGCGGCATCCCGGGGCAGAACCGGGAGAATATCTGCGGCTGACGGTTTCCGATAACGGCTGCGGAATGGACGAGGAGGTTCGCGCGCGGATCTTTGAACCCTTTTACACTACCAAAGGGCGCGGCAAAGGAACCGGCCTGGGACTCGCCACCGTCTACGGGATCGTCAAGCAGAGCGACGGCTATATCAGCGTTGATAGCGCCCCGGGGGCCGGAACCAGCTTTGATATCTACCTGCCGGTCAGCAGCGAAACCACGACGCCGGCCAGAGCGCCAGCCAAGTCGCTGCAGCCGGGAGACGGCCGGGTGCTGGTGGTGGAAAATGAAACCAGCCTGCGCGATCTGGCGCTATCAACCTTGGAGAACAATGGCTACACCGTCCTTGGAGCGAGCAGTGCCGAACAAGCTCAGGAGCTGGTCAGCAACCACGCGGCTTTTGATCTGCTGGTGAGCGATATCGTTATGACTGGGATGAATGGCCTCGACCTGGCCCGGCAACTCGGGCAGAGCTTTCCACAGCTGAAAGTCCTGCTGATGACCGGTTATACCGAGCACCAGGTGCTCGGTTTCGAAAGCGAGCCACCCTTTCCGTTGCTGCAAAAGCCCTTTTTGCCGGAAGATCTGCTCCGCCAGGTACAGGCGGTTTTGCAGGAATAGGTCGCGCTCTGTAGGTTTTTTTATTAGTCCGAAAACAGCAGGAGAGAGAGATCAGTCGATTTCGACCGCCCGCCCCCGCTTGACCTTAAGCAGCGATAGCTGCTTGATGACTTCGCCCTCGGCATCAAAGCCGCTGGTGCCAGTGACACCACGGAAATCATGGAAGGTCGCCAGGGCCTGGCGTAAATCGTCGCGGTTGCGAATCCCCGGATCAGCCAGCAAACCGAGCAGCAGGTTGGCCACATCAAAGGCCTGCGCCTGGAGAATCGTCGGTTCTTCCTGATAGGTCTGCCGGTAACTTTCGACAAAACGCTGGACTACAGGATTTCGGCTGTCAGGGAAAAAGCCATCGACAAACACAGCCTGCTGTAGGAAACGGCCTGCTCGACGGGTCAGTTCAGGAGAATTCCAACCGTTAATTCCGAGCAGGGTTACTTCTTTCAAGCCATAAAACACCAGCTGCGGCGCCAGCAAGCCAACCCGCTCAGCATAATCGGGAATGAACAGGGCATGGAAGGGGGGCAGGGGGTATTCCAGCTCGGGTTGCTCCCCATCACTGCCTGCAGAGCTGGACTGATCAGGATTTTCCCAAAGCAGCTTTTTGATCTGCCGACGAAAATCGGTAGCATCTTCCGGATAGCTGACGATATCGACCATCTCACCGCCGAGACTTTCCACCTCACTGACAAACAACCGGGTCATTTCGTTGCCAAGTCGGTTTTCCGGATGCAGCACGGAAAAAGAGATATTTCCAGCCGCCATGGCATACTGAACCAGGGTCTGTACCTGAGCCCGGGGGGTCAGCGAGTCGCGAAACACGAAATTGCCGGTCTGGGGTAGACCCTCCCGTTGCGACAGAGTCAACAGTGGCACCATGTCCCGTTGCGCCCGGTAGGCGGCATCCTCAGCCACGGCCCCGGTTAAGGGACCGATAATCGCCATCACCTTTTCATCATCGCTCAAGCGGCTAACCAGCTGACTGGCAGTCACTCCCTCAATACCGGTATCCAGATAGGTGAAACGGATCGGCTGATGACTCTGATTGTACTGCTGCAGAGCCAATTCAAGCCCTTTCTTGACCAACTCACCGTAGGACGCATAGCGCCCACTGAGCGGCAACAGGACACCGATCCGATCACGGTTAACCGGCGCATGACTCTCGGTGCGGCGGTACAATTGCTCGGCTTCCTGCCAGTAGGGAAAAGTCACCGGGGAGGCCAGCACCAGCTGCAGCAGCTCGCGTGCCTGCGAGCGATCCTGACGGCCAAGTGCCCGGCGTGCCAGTTGCAGCCTGGCGTCCTGGCCAATAACCGTGCCGGCCCACATAAATGCCGCTTCTGCCAGCTGCGCTTCACTTAAGCGACTTTGCAACAGGTGATGCACCCGAGCCAGTTCACGGGCCGGCTGCTCACTGAACGGCAGCAGCCGCTGGAAAAACACCAGGGCATCCAACGGGCGCTGCAGTTGCAGGTTCGCCTCGATCAGAGCGTTGAATAAACGCTGACTGTCAACTCGGCTAAAGGGCTGGTTGATAAGGGGTAACAGCTGTTCACGGCCAGCGGCATAATCGCCGTTCTGCAGCAGATCCAGAGCTGGTTTCAGGTCAGTGTTCCGGGACAGGATACTGCTGCGCGCAGTTTTCGCAACCGACCCGGCAGAGGGCTCGGCGGCAACAGCGAATGAGGACAGAGCAACCGGCAAGACCGGCGCTAGGAGACAAACCAGCAACAGGCAGATTATCCGCAGCATTCGCTATCCGTTTCAAAAGGGGGGCAAGGGTCAAACAGGACGGGTTTTAATCGAACATCTCTTTGACTTTATCAAAAAAACCCTTCCCTTGGGGATGAATATCTTCACCGCTGGCCTTAGCGAACTCTTCCAACAGCTCACGCTGACGGGAATTCAGCTTGCTCGGCACCTCGACGCGCAGCACGACCAGCTGGTCACCCCGCCCGTAGCCACGCAGCGAGACGATCCCTTTACCGGAAATCTTGAAAACCTTACCAGTCTGGGTGCCGGCCGGAACCTTTAGATTGACCTTGCCGTCAAGGGTCGGAACTTCCAGGTCGCAACCGAGGGCCGCCTGGACGAAAGAGACCGGCACCTCGCAGATCACATCCTGCCCCTCTCGCTGGAAGATCGGGTGCTCTTCGACACTGATCACCACGTAGAGGTCGCCTGCTGGGCCGCCTTGCAAGCCGGCCTCCCCTTCGCTGCTGAGTTTCAGTCGGCTGCCGGTTTCCACCCCGGCGGGAACCTTGAGCGAGAGGGAACGCTTCTGCTTGAACTGACCGCTGCCCTTGCAGTCGGGGCAGGGATCGGCAATGATCT
>CAMYNC010000047.1 GCA_947259685.1 uncultured Desulfuromonadales bacterium
GCCTGTGCCTCGCATATCCGGCAGGTGGGCCGCGCCGGACAGATAGCGGGCATTGCCGAGATAGCCGACCTCGTCTGCCAGAATGAGCGGCTGATCCACCTGCAGCCCCGAAAGCAGATGGATCAGGACGAGCCCCAGATAGGGCAACAGCTGGCCGGCAAGCCCCCTGGATCCGAGGCCGCTCGACTCAGAGGTGGCGGATGCCGAGGTCACTCGTGTCTCTTGGCCGCCAGCGACGTTGTCCGCGAGGATGGACAGCCTACCAACCGCCCACCGCCTCCGCAACGCGCCGGCCCGAACCTCTCGACCATCCTCTGCAAGACACCGTATCTGCCTGAATCTGCCGCGTCACGCACCGTCGAGGCGCTGGTTCGGGCGACGGCGTCCGGGTACAATCCGCCCCCGGAGGAGAGGCAATGACCGAAACCGCAACGTTCGCCGCCGGCTGCTTCTGGGGCGTCGAGGTGACCTTTCGCAACGTCGAAGGCGTGCTCGACGCCATCGTCGGCTACACCGGCGGCAAGACCGAGAGCCCGACCTACGAGCAGGTCTGCAACGACGGCACCGGCCACGCCGAGGCTGTCGAGGTGGTCTTCGATCCCGAGCACGTCTCCTTCGACGAGCTGCTCGAGGTCTTCTGGCAGAACCACGACCCGACCCAGGTCAACCGCCAGGGGCCGGACTACGGCAGCCAGTATCGCTCGGCGATCTTCTTCCACTCACCGCAGCAGGACGAGACGGCGCGCCGGTCCAAGGAGGCGCTCGACGCCTCCGGCCGGTTGTCGCGGCCGGTGGCCACCGAGATCACCCCCGCGACGACCTTCTGGCCGGCCGAGGAGTACCACCAGCGCTATCTCGAGAAGCGCGGCCAGGCGACCTGCAAGGTCTGACAGCCCACAGATTCCTGGGAGTGTCTGGCTGAGGATCAGGAGTCGCTTGGCTGCCAGCTGACGCCGATCCCCAGGGAGCGCCCGGGCGCCAGGGGTACCTTGTCGTCGGCCGAGTTGAAGTAGCGCTCGTCGAGGAGGTTGCGCGCGCTGAGGCGCAGCTCGAAGCCGGCAGCGATTTCGCAGCGTACGCCCGCTGACAGCAGGCTGGCCACAGATAAGTAGAGAGCCCACTGCTGTTGCAGCTGTTGGAAGTAAAATGCCAGCGCCAGAAAAAAGATCAGCCAGCCAAGCGTCCTTAGATATTTGCCGAGCCGCTCCAGAAGGTATTGCCGGTCGGCAGCGGCCATCCGCACCATCAAATCCCCCTGCTCGGCAAGTTCAACCACTTTGCGCGCTTTCATCACTGTCAACGGTAATTGCAGAACTTCATGGCGCAGCTTTTCCAGTGGCAGGCGATCCTCACCGAGGGCGCGCGGCAGGTTCTCTTTTAAGATCGGCAGGATGTCCTTGATGCCGTTGAAATTCTCGATGTACTGAGTTCCGAGCCCTTCGATCAGTGAGCTGACCCGCATCACGTAAATCACGTCCTGCGGCAACTTGAACGGCTGATCTTGCAGCAGCTCGAGAATACCGAAGGCCAGATCCTGCATGCTCGAGGCGTCGAGATGCTGATTGTCGAAAATATTGAAGAGACTTTCGGCGACACTGCCTAAGGCCGCAAAGTCTGAATCTTCGGTCAAAATACCCATCTTGCGCGTGGCACTGACCAGCAGCTCGAAATCTCTTTCATAGGCTGCCTTGACGGCATAGATCATCGCCTCGCGCATCTGCTGGGGAATCCGGCTGACCATGCCGAAATCGAGCAGGATCAGTTCGCCGCTTGGGCTGACCAGCAGGTTGCCGGGATGGGGATCGGCATGAAAGTAGCCTTTGATCAGCATCTGTTCGGTGTAGAAGAGCACCAGCTGCTGCATCAGCCGATCGAAGGTCACATCGAGCTTTGCCATCGCATCGACATCATCAACCCGCGCGCCTTCTTCAAAACTCATCACCAGGGCATAATCAGAGCAGTAATCTTTGTAGACCAGCGGGAAACGCACTCCGGAGTCCGCATAAACTTGGCTGAAATGTTCCAGGTTGGCCAGCTCCTGCTGCATACTGACTTCCTGCAGAATGACCCGGGTGAAAGCTCGCAGGACCGACTCAATCGAATGGCGGGTCTGATCGGTAAACAGGGGGCGGAAGATTTTCTGGAACAGATTGAGCAGAAAAATATCGATGCGGACCTGCAACTGGATGTTTTCCCGCAGCAGCTTGACAGCCACAACCCTATCTGTCACCTGCAGTTTGGCCTTGTGCACCTGGCCGATCGAAGCGCTGGCCAGCGGCTGTTCGTCAAACCAGCTGAAGACTGCGGGATCGGGAAAGGCACGACGGAACGCCCGCAGGCGGTGACGTTCACTCATCGCCGGCATCCGATCGTGCAGTTGGCGTAACGCCTGCAGATATTCCTGATCGAAAAAATCCGCACGGGTTGCCAGGACCTGGGCCAACTTGAGGAAACTGGCCCCGAGTGTGCGGATGTTGTCAACCAGCCTGTCAGGAGACAGAGGTCGCCAGAGTAGCCAGCGTTGCCGCCGCCGAAACAGCAGAAAAACCGTGGTCAAAAAACGGAAAATCGCATAACTGCGCTGGGGGCGGCAGTAATATATGACGAGAAAAAATCGGCGGAGCACGTCACTTTTCCAGCTCTTTTTTCAGCTGCTCCAGATCATCCTTGGTCGCCAGGTTTAACTCGTCAACAACCTCTTTGAATATGTCCTTGAGCATCCCCTTGAATTGATCCTTCTCCTGCTCGCCGCGCTGTGCCATCTCATCAAAGAAGGTGCGGGCGTTCTCCTCGCTCTTTTCTTGCCAGCCTTTGAGCTCTTCATTGCTCGCTTCGATCTTTTCCTTCACCGTGAGGGCGCCGCCGAGGACCGCATAAAAGAGTTGTTCGAGATTTTTGTCCATCTGCTGCTCCTTTGTTTTGAATTATGACTTGATTTGTCATACTTCTCTGTATAGTATTACATCAAATACATATTTGTCTAGGACAAAAAATGACGATTCAACAACTCAGTCAAGAAATCGGTATTGGCATCGACACCTTACGCATTTGGGAACGTCGCTATGGCTTCCCGATCCCCGGTCGCGATGCCCGCGGTCACCGCAGCTACTCCCTGAAACAGGTCGAGGAGCTGCGCGTGGTCAAGAATCTGCAGAGTTTCGGGCAGCGGCCGGGGAAAATTTTTTCTCTTACTTCTGGCCAGCGGCGCGAATTGCTTGAGGAGCTGACCACCCAGAGCCTGCCAGAGGATTGCGGTCTACAAAAATTGGTTTACGATCTGAGCCCATCGGAAATCGTTGCGGAAATGTCCAGACAGCTGCAATCACTCGGTCTGGTTAACTTCGTTCACCAGTACGCTGTTCCACTGCTCCAACTGCTCGATCATGGCTGGAGCAGTGGCCAGCTGAGCATCGCCCGCGAACACCTGATCTCCGACCAGCTGGAGAACCTGCTGCGGCCGAAACTGACCGGCAACGCAGCGAGTCCGAGCCTATCGATACTCTTTTTGACCCTGAGCGGCGAACGTCATAAGCTTGGCCTGCTGCTGGCGGCGGTGCTGTTCGAGCAGGCCGGGGTTCCGGCGCTCTGGCTCAGCGAGGAGTTGCCGCCGAAATACCGGCGCTGGCTGGAGAGTTGGGAGTTGCCGGTGTCGCCCTGTCGTTCAGCGGCCACTACGCACCGCGGCAGGCCAAGCAAGACTTGAGCAGCCTGCGGCAAGATCTCGATCCGGCCATCAAGATCATCGCTGGTGGTCACGCCGCCCGGCAGGTCAGATGCCTGCCGAATCTGCTGATCTGTACCGACCTGCGACAGATCGAGCAGCTGACGAAGCGCTATTTTCAGCTACCAATTCACAAAAAGGAGCGGTCATGAATCTGAAGGCTTATTTTTCTGAAACGAAAGGAGTCGGGATCCTCTCCACTGCCGACGCAGAGGGTCGGGTCGATGCCGCCATCTACGCGCGTCCACATTTTATGGAGGACGGCACTTTGGCGATGATCATGCGCGACCGCTTGAGCCATAAGAACCTGCAGGAAAACCCTTACGCAGCCTACCTCTTCATGGAGGCGGCGCCCGGTTACCAAGGAGTACGCCTCTACCTGAGAAAGGTAGGCGAAGATACCGACCTGGAGCTGATCGCTCGGCTGACCCGGCGCTCGCTGACGCCGGAGGAGGATCAGGCCAAAGGACCGAAGTTTATGGTTTACTTCCAGGTTGAAAAGGCACTCAGGCTGATCGGCGGAGAAGAGCTGTGAAAATTATCCTGTTAGTGGTTCTCGGTTGCTTTGCTCTTCTGCTGACGGGGTGTGCTGGTGCGCGCAAAACGGAAAAACCCGGCCTGCGCCATGGTCAGCTCCGTCCCTGCCCCGACGCACCGAACTGCGTCTCCAGCACAGCGACTGTGGCCGCACGGCAGGTCAGCCCGTTCGAATTACAGGTTGCCCCGGCCGCAGCCTGGGTTGCGTTACAGAAGACAATTCCGGAGCTGCCGCGCACTCAGATCATCTCAGTCACCGACAACTATATCCACGCTGAGTGTCGCAGCGCCGTTTTCGGATTTATCGATGATCTGGAGTTGCAGTTGCAGCCAGATAAACAGCAGATCGCGGTTCGCTCGGCCGCCCGCCTCGGTCACTATGATTTTGGCGTCAACCACAAGCGGGTTGAAGAATTGCGCCGAAAGTTGCGCGCTGCCGGGGTGGTGCGCTGACGAGACGGTGCGGCTGTTAAATTTCCAGCGCCCCAGAGAAGGTTGAAAAATGGATTCACTGACCCAAATGACCCTCGGCGCCGCCGTCGGGGAAGCGGTCCTCGGTCGAAAAGTCGGCCGCAAGGCAGCACTCTGGGGCGCTGTTATCGGAACTCTGCCCGATCTGGACGTTTTCATTCCTTTTGCTGACCCGGTCAAGGACTTCACCTATCACCGCAGTTTCAGCCACTCGATTTTCGTACTCACACTGCTGACGCCGCTGCTGGTCTGGCTGATCCGCAAAATGCACCCGAATGACAGCGAACATAAAAACGCCTGGCTCTGGCTGACCTGGCTGGTCTTCATGACCCATATCCTGCTCGACTGCCTGACCGTCTACGGCACCCAGATATTCTGGCCCTTTTGGAGCTACCCAATCGGCCTTGGCTCAGTCTTCATCATCGACCCCTTCTACACGGTGCCCTTACTGGTCGGTGTCATCGGAGCCTTGCTGCTGAGTCGCGACAGGAACCGCGGGCATCTGCTTAATCGCGTTACCTTAACCTTGAGCAGTCTTTACCTGGTGTGGAGCATCGCGGCCCAAAGCTACGTCACTAGCTCGGTTGAAGAATCTCTGGCGCATCAATCGGTTACCTACGAAAAACTGCTGGTCAGCGCCGGGCCGCTCAACACGCTCCTCTGGCGGATCGTCGCGATCGAGCCGAATGGAGACTATGTCGAGGGATTTTACTCACTTGCCGATGGTGAACGCATAGTCACGTTAAGCCGGCATCAAAGCAATGAAGCGTTGCTTCACCCACTCGCCGGGCACTGGCCAGTGGAGCGATTGCGCTGGTTCAGTAAGGGATTTTATAAAGTTTGGCAGGAAGGTGAGATGATTGTGATAACCGATCTACGTATGGGTGCCGAACCGAGCTATGTATTTTCCTTCGGGGTTGGCAGAACAATACCTAAAACACTAGCGATATCTGCGCGACAACTTCCCCCCAAACGGGATTTCCGTCTCTTGAAAAAAGCCTGGCAGAGGATCTGGTCAATAAGTGAGAGCTGATATGCAGCATCGGCAGAAAAAAATAAAATTTATTCAACAGCGCAAATGGCAATATTTTACCCTTGGTGTTTTCATAAGTATTATTGGCCCCATTGGGGAATGGTTGTTTTTAAGAATCTTTTCTGGGTATACAGATGATTTCTTATTGCTGACCTATATTTATATAGAAATAGTTGCAATTTCAACGTTTGGTATTTTTGGATATATGGTAGGCAACTACGCTGACAAACTAGAAAAGTTAGCACTCTATGACAAGTTAACAGGCCTCTATAATAGACATTATTTAATGAAACAATTAAGGGAATTTGTTAGCTTGTGCAATCGATATGGTGAAAAAACCAGTTTAATTATGCTGGACCTAGATCATTTTAAAAAGATCAACGATACATATGGCCACACCGTAGGAGACAAAACATTAAAAGCTGTTTCTGATTGCGTTAAGGAAGAATTGAGAGAAACTGATTTTGGCAGTCGTTATGGTGGAGAAGAATTCATTATTGCTTGTCAACATACAAATTTAGGTGATTGTTACAACTTCGCTGAGCGCATCCGGCAGGTTATTGAAAATCTAAAAGAGGATAGTTTGGGCTTTCCAGGTCCTCTAACTATTTCAGCAGGTGTTTATGAGATATCTCCAGACCAGGACTCATCACTGACACAAATTTTCAATAAGTTAGATAAGGCGCTTTATCAAGCAAAACAGAAAGGTCGAAATAACGTAGTTATTTATGAATCAAGCGCAAGTGAAAATTAGTTTTTTAGAATTATGTCTTGAAATCACTATTGTATTTTAACCCATTCTTAAAGAAGCTAGACTGATTGTAAAGAGACCGGTTTTGTCTGGACAACCTAATGGGGGATTTTCACGTTTCATGAGTAGCCCCAAAACTGATCTCGTAACATCAAAGACATTCTAGTTTGCATTCTGGGAGCGCTCAGGTGCCCATTCAAAAATCAGGAAATTACTTTTGCAAATGGATTTCGCGCCAGTTCAGCCTATTTTTGTTTTAATGCCAACTAGCGGCCTGTTGTCGGATGGCATTTGCAAATGTAGTGATTTGCGGAGTTTATAAGAATATCTCTCAGGCGGCCAACTTCATAATGTCAATGTTGGGCTGAGATTGTGCCTTGAGAACCTGGTTACGAATTGCGAGCGCCTCTGCGACGATTTTCGTCCAATTGTTTTCGACAATCGCGGCTAGCTCGGTAGATGTAATTTCAATCCGGTTAGCCCGGATTGCTTGAGCGTATCTTAAAGCTACTTGATCAAGGGCTTTCTCGTAGAGAGTTTCTTTCATCTTACTCCTCCTTTGCTCTTTCTTCTTAATAGAGCAAATATGAGGCCAGTCTTTTATTTTTCTCTTTTGAAGTAGCGTTGATCCAAGCAGCTAGAGGTTTTGCAACGATTATTTTTTTGTGGGAAGGGACATCTCATGCATGGTGATCAACCAAAAAATCAAAAGAAACTGCCTGAAAAATTTCCAAACTGTTGGTGCACTGCTTAAATCTTGATACAAATTTCCACCACGGGAGAGACGTTTACAGTTGAAAATATCGTGACTTTTTGCTGAATCCGTAGCGTACGTTTTCGTTCCATTGGGCTTCAGGCTCCTAAGCGGTTGATCGCCTCGGCTCGGCCCACCCCGCCCCCGCCCACTCCCCTCGCTTTCCGTTCCATCCAGTGTCAGCAGACCGGCTCGGCGCAGTTAGAGAAAAAGTATCCTGTTTGCCAAAACTGTTTCTACAGGGGTTGCGGTGGCAGCGATATTTCAAGTAATATAATTATCATACAGATTTGTCTAGGACACTTTTTCTTTCAGGCCCTGGTGCCCGGAAAGGGAGGAACAAAATGAACGTTTCCGTACGCTGTTTCGCTAATCTCGCCAAAGAAGATATCTGCGATTACCGTCAAGGGACCGATTACGCGCTGCCGCAGGGCGCGATCGTCAATGATCTGGTCGATACGCTTGGATTTGATCGAGAAGAGATCAAGCTGATCTATGTGAACAACCACTCTTCCAACCTCGAAACCCCCCTGCACGATGGGGACAAAATCGCTTTCGCACCGGCTACCGGCGGAATGTAGGGATCCATTCGCCCTCTATTGACTCTTTCCGTTCCAGGTGTCACTCCGAGGGACTTTGGACGAGCGTGACGAGCAACAAAAAAAGCCTGACATTGGCGTCAGGTTTTTTTGTTTGTTGGGAAACATGGGAAAAAGCCTTCGGGGGGGGGGGCTGGTCGTCAGGCCGGATTCGGTCTTAATGCTAGCCGCTGTTGGCCTTTAAAACCACTCATTGGGCCTCCGCGGAAACGGGATGACATCACGGAAAATATCCATGCCGGTCAGATACATCAGGAACCGCTCAAAACCAAGCCCAAAAACGGTTTTAGCCAAAAATAAGATCTCGAATATTGTGACATAACTAAGCCCCGGTGATTTTCCGGGGCTTCTTCTTATTATGGCCTTGAATTTAGGGAGATGGATGCACTTCATAAATTGAAGCTAAAGATTGACTTATTCATAACTGTTTTAAAATAATTAACTATGAGCATCGCAATCAAGCTAGCTGAAAAAGGACTCCTGCCCGACACCCTTATCCGCTGGGGAATACGTTCGCTTCTTCGGGAGAGACTGGCAAACTTGTACAATGCGCCAAATTCGACCCAAGAATGGATTCAGGAGTTGAAAACTCGCCCCATAGCGGAGCATACCGCTGCGGCTAACGAACAGCACTACGAAATTCCAGCAGCCTACTTTCAAATCGTGTTGGGCCCTTATTTGAAATACAGCTCAGGCTATTGGCCTGAGGGCGTCGAAAATCTGGAGCAGTCCGAAGTGGCGATGCTGGCACTGACCTGTGAGCGAGCCGATGTCATGAATGGGCAGAGGGTCTTGGAGCTCGGTTGCGGTTGGGGTTCTCTCAGTCTCTGGATGGCGCAGCATTACCCCAACAGCCAATTCATTGCGGTCAGCAATTCCCGCAGCCAGCGCGAATTCATCATTAGACAAGCGCATAAACGCGGGCTCAACAACCTCGAAGTCATCACCTGTGACATCAATCAACTCCGGCCAGATGGCCAGTTTGATCGTGTTGTTTCGGTCGAGATGTTCGAACATGTGCGAAACCACCGCCAGCTTTTCGGGAAGATCTCGGAGTGGCTTAAACCGAGTGGCAAGCTTTTCGTCCACATTTTTTGCCACCATCAACACTCCTACCTTTTCGAAGAGAAAAATGCCACAGACTGGATGGCGAAATATTTTTTTACTGGCGGGATTATGCCGTCTGCCGAGTTGCTACCAAAATCAGCCGAAGGCCTTCTTCATGAAGAATGCCGATGGATGGTTGATGGTCGTCACTACAGTCAAACACTTGAAGCCTGGTTGGCGCAGCAGGATGCTAACAAGGGTAAAATTCTGGGTGCCCTGAAAGAATGTTATGGAAAAAAAGAAGCAGCGTTGTGGGCCCGGCGATGGCGTATTTTTTATATGGCCTGCTCTGAGTTATTCGCCTACAACGATTGCAAAGAATGGCTTGTTATGCACTATCGCTTCTGCAAAACTTGAAATTTCTCAGTCCTTTCTAAAATTTCGTGAGTTATCAGTTGAAGCGCTTCATCGTCATGGAAGGCAGCCTGTTTTTGACTGCCAATTAATCGAACCGAGGCTATGAGCTGTATACGATCAAGTCGGGAGAGGCGCCGTTTCAGGTGGGTGATGTGAGTCCTGGCCCAAGCGATTTTGTTTCCTTCGGCAGGGGAACTGGGAAATGCACTGGGGTCAAAGCTCACAATCTCAGGTTTTGTCGTTAAAAATAGAGGAAGTGAGCTCCGACCCCGGTTCGCCTGTTTACTTATCCAGGCCGAGGGCTTTGATCTTTTCGATGATCATCCGGTTGTCCGGCACCCCTCTGACTATAAGGCGGATCGTCCCTTTTTTGTCGATCAGGTAGTTGATGCGTTCTCCGGAATAGAGTTTCTTCACCGCACCGCCAGTGTCGCTGATCAGGGGGTAGGTGATGCCGAACTCATCGGCGAAGCGCTTGACCGTGTCCATGCTGTCTCCACTGATACCCATGACCTGGGTATTGAGGCCTTCCAGGGTCGCCATGTCCCTTTGAAAGCCCAAGGTTGTGCTTTTTCAGGCGGGGGTGTAAATGGCGAAGTAGAACGCCAGGATCACGTTCTTTTTCCCCAGGTAGTCGGCCAGCGACACCTCGCCCTGGTTGGTCTGTGCCGTGAAGGCCGGCGCCTGGTCTCCCACGGACAGGGCCAGCACCGGTGAGGCCGCCAGGATTAGCGCGGCTGCCAGAAATAAAATCAGTTTCGTTCGCATCGAACACCTCCTTGTGAGGGTTTCAAACCCCTGTCTGGTCCTGAATTTTTCTGTTCTGACGGAAAAATTTTTGCCACGTGAAGTTATAGTTTATCTTGCTTTTAATCGGCCGGAAAGCGGACAAGCAATCTTTTTCCACCCGCTCAGGTGATCGTGAATCCAGAAGCAGGTTTATAGCAGCGTGGATTTATCCACTTTGTTCCTGATAGAATTTGCGGCACGGCTGGAAAGAATCCCCCCGGGAAAAAGGAGACGATCTTATGCCCCATGCTGGCCAGACGGCCAATCTGCCTCCTACGGCGCTAAAAATCCTGAAAGCTGTGCATCTTATCTGCCAGGGACTCGTCATGGGTGCTGCGGCCGCTGTGCTTGCCAGCCTCCGGCTCATGTACACCCGGGGGGACAACCTGGACCACCTGACCGCCGACCTGTTCCAGGCGTCCTTGGTCAACGGTCTTTTCCTGTGGGCGCTCTACGCTCTCCTGGCCACGGCCATCGCTTATTCACTGTTGACCCCCTGGGGGTTTTTCCGCCACACCTGGATAGTGCTCAAGTGGGTGGGCCTGGCCCTCATGGTGTTTTGCAGCGCCTACTGGCTGATCCCGGCCGTGGACGGGATGGCGGCTCTCTCGGATGGTCTTTACTCCATCCCCGATGCCGGGCAGTTGTATAGTTCCCTGTTCCGTCAGGTAGCCACCATGGCTTCTTTGGTCATCGGCATCGGGGTGATCCTGACGGTGCTCTCGGTGTTCAAACCTTTTGGCCTCATTCAGTCAAACCAGCCATCCCGCCGCACGGCAATGATCATCCGCGTGTTCGTCCTGCTCCTGGTGGGTGGGGCCCTGGCCGCCAGCTTCATGGTGGCTGCCAAGCAGCGAACCTACCGGCAGCTGGAGATCAGCCACGTAGAGCCGGCTTTTATTCCTGATGGCGTTTACCTGGGTGCCGCCAGCGACGGCTCCTTCACCTACGAGGTGGAAGTGACTGTCCGAGGGAAAACCATTGTCAACGTCACAGCTGTGTCAAACCGCACCAGCCCTTACGCTCGTTATGCGGAGGGTGTGTTCACCAGGGTCATGAATAACCAGAGTCCCGCTGTGGACGGCATAACCAGAGCCACGACGACCAGTAAGATACTCCTCAAGGCCGTGGAGAACGCCTTGTCCGGGGCTGCCAGAAAGGAAGAATAATTGGGTTCGAACAGCCGCTATAAAAGTTTTCTTGTCGAGGCGGATTCTTTCATCGCCCAAATTTCCCGATATATCCATCTGCACCCGTTAAAATTGCTGAATTGAAGATAAAGTCCATTGAAAAACGATTCCAGTATCTGTATGGATACAATGGGTCGAGTCTGGCTGGGTATGTTGATATGTTTAACAGGTTTGATTTTGTTGAATACCAAACAGTTCTGTCCGAATTTGAAGAGAATATCGCCGTAGCCGTCAAGGGGAAGTTTTGGTCGTTGTAGAGCAACAGCTTGGGGTTCAAGATATCTTGTCGAGGATAAAGATTTGACCCCCCCCTCACCGGCCCCGGCCGCCAGCGGCGCTCCGGAAAGTGCGCGGTCGCAGTTGCGGCGCCAGTGGTGGCTGACGGTGCCCTTACTGCTGCTGCCGGTCCTGCTTGCCGGCATTGCTGAACGGAGCCGCCTGCTGATTGATCCGGCCGCCGGCTGGCCGCTGCTGGCCGGCCTACTGCTGGCCAGCTATTTCCTGTTCCATCTGTACCGGCATTTGGAGTGCAATCGAGGGCTGCAGGAGGGGGCGCGGCGGCTGCCCACCCTGGGGGCCGCCAATTGGCTGACCCTCGGCCGGGGCAGCGCGGTGGTCTCCTTGACTGGATTTCTGCCGGCGGCCACCGTCCAAGAGCCATCTTTGGTGGCGGCCTGGGCCCCTGGCCTGCTCTACCTGGGCCTCTCCGCTGCCGACCTTCTGGACGGCTGGATCGCCCGTCGCCAGGGGCGGGAGACCCTGCTGGGCCAGGAGCTGGATATGACGGTCGATGCGGCAGGGCTGCTGGTCGCCTCGCTGCTGGCGGTCCTGCTGGGGCGTCTGCCGGCGCTCTATCTGCTGGTCGGGCTGGCGTACTATCTTTTTCGCTGTGGCATCCGGCTTCGGCAGCGCCGGAGCCTGCCGCTGGTGACCCTTCAGCCCCGGCCCTATGCCCGGATCATTGCCGGCTTCCAGATGGGGCTGGTGGGGGTGGCCCTTCTGCCGCTGGTGCCGGCGCCCTTCACCCGCACCGCCGCGCTGCTCTTCATGGCTCCGCTGCTGGCCGGTTTCATCAGGGACTGGCTGGTGGTTTCCACCCGGCTGGCCACCGATCAGCGGCAACGCTCCCGCCTGGACCATTGGGTGGCCTGTTTTTGGGAGGTTCTCCTGCCACCCTGGTTGCGGCTGATCCTCGTGGCTACGGCGGTGGCCGAAATGTCCGGCCTGCTGGGACTTTTCGCCGACGACTGGCGGCGGCTGGTCTTTTACGGGCTGGTCGGGCTGGCGGCAGCAGGCTATTTGCCGCGGCTGGCGGCTCTGGCCCTGGTGGTGCTGCTGGCTTTTGCATCCCCCCCGGCCGGGGGGGCGATTCTCCTGGCGGTATTTGTCGTTGCCGTCCTCCTGCTGCTGATTGGCCCCGGTCCCGGTTCATTATGGGCACCGGAGGAGGCGATCCTTTACCGGCGCCGATCGGCTGCCGCTGACGCCGGGGAGCCAGGCTGATGACACCATCGCCGCCCCGAGAAGCCCAATCCGCCAGAGCTCTGACAGCCGCCGGTTGGCGGATGAGCCGCCCCTGGCAGCTGGCCTTACTCGGGATTGGAGCCCTTCTGGTGTGGGCCGCTCTGCGGGAGGTGCAATGGCCGGTGCTGGCCGATCTGCTGGCTGGGCTTGGTCTTGGTTCGCTGGCGGCGATTCTTGCCATCAGCCTTGCCCTTTTGCCCCTGATGACCGCCCGCTGGTGGTGGCTGCTCGGCATCCTCGGTCAACCGGTCGGCCTCTCCACTCTGGTCGCCTACCGCACCGCCGCCAATGCCGTCGGCTATTTCACCCCCGGGCCGCAATTCGGCGGTGAGCCCTTGCTGGTCCTGCTGCTCCACCGGCGACAGCTGGTCCCGGGTCCGACCGCCACCCTCTCGGTCGTCCTCGATCGGCTCCTGGAATTGATTGCCGGTTTTGCGATCCTGCTGGCCAGCCTCGCTCTGGCGAGCAAGAGTCAGGCTTTACTGGCCGCGGAGACGATGCTGGTCATCATCGTGGCGGTGCTTGGCGGCCTGTTTGCGGCTTTGCTCACCGGCAGTCGACCGTTCTCGCGGTTGCTGGCCCTGGGGAGCGGGCTGTTTCACCGCTGGTGGCCGGGAAAGGCCGCTCGGCCATGGCCAACTATCGAGACAGTGGTTGCTGGAGAGGAGATGGCCGAGGAGATCTTCCGGCAGGCGAAGGGCCGGCTGCTGGCCGCCAATCTCTTCTCGTTGCTCCATTGGCTCGGGGTTTTCGCAGAATGCTGGCTCTTCTGCCGCCTGTTCGGGTTTTCCCTCAGCATTCCTCAACTGGCAGCGGTGGTTGTGGCGATGCGGCTCGCCTTCCTCACCCCTTTACCTGGGGGCGTCGGGGCGCTGGAGGTTGCCCTTGGCTGGGTCACCACGATCCTCGGGCTGGGACCGGCCCTCGGAATCGGCATCTGCCTGGTGGTGCGGGCGCGTGACCTGCTGTTCGGCCTGATCGGGTTGCTGCTCGCCATGAAGTATCTGGCAGCAACACCAAAGTAGCCCCTGGTGACACTGCCCATTGGTTCCGCATTGAGCAAAAAATCCCGGCAAGCTGAGACGTTATTGGAATCGCCTGATATGTTTAAATATGTTGACTCCCTTTGATTGGAAATTTGCAGGGTTTGGCACAGTAAAGAGCCCTCAGCGGATGATAAAACCGCAAAACAATTAAGGCCGAGACCTCATCAAAAGACAGTTAAGGATTCCTATTTTTATGACTGCATCCTATCGCCCCACACCTGAGCCGGCCAGCACCCAAGGGTTTCAGGAAATATCCACTGACAGCTCCACGATGCAGGCCTGGTTGGAGGAATGGCCCAGCCGGGCAGAAGCCTTTTCCCAGCGTCATCGCCGCCCCTTGGTCATCGTCAGCTATGCCCAGAGCGTCGATGGCAGCATCGCCTCCCGCTCCCGGCAACAGCTGCTGCTGAGCAGCCAAGAATCGATGGTGCTCACCCATCGGATCCGGGCGGCCTGCGAGGCCATCGTTGTCGGGATCAACACCGTCCTGGTCGACGACCCGCAGCTCACCGTTCGGCTGGTGGCCGGCCGCAGCCCTCAGCCGGTGGTGCTCGACACCAATCTGCGCATCCCCTTGGAGGCACGGCTGCTGGAACGCCGCCACGGTCGCTGCTGGGTCGCCAGCGACACCGAGACGCCGGCTGCGCGGATCGCGGCGATAGAGGCAAAGGCCGCCGAGATCCTACCCTGCCCCCGGGACGGGCAGAACCGGGTCGATCTTCCCCATCTTCTCAACCTTTTGGGCGAGCGCGGCATCCGCAGCGTCATGGTGGAAGGCGGGGCCCAGGTCATCACCAGTTTTTTTGAGGCCCGGCTGGTCGACCAACTGATTGTCACCATCGCGCCCCGGTTGGTGGGGGGGCTTCCGGTGCTGGAACGGCCGGTGGGCGGCAACGGTGCCAGCCTCAACTTGACAGATGTGGTCTACGGGACCTGTGGGTCGGACATCATCCTCTGGGCCCGGCCCGATTGGAGAGATTGATGCGACAACTGGTTTTTCAGGCCCCGGGCCGGGTGGTGGTGGAGAACAGGCCGACGCCTGTTCCCGCAGCCGATCAGCTGCTGGTGCTGACCCGCTGGTCGGCGATCAGTGCAGGGACCGAGATGCTGGTCTATCGGGGCCAGTGGCCGCATGGCCTACCGGTCGACGCGACCATCGACGCTTTGCGCGGCGAGTTTCGCTATCCCCTCACCTACGGCTATGCGGCGGTCGGCGAGGTGGTGGCGGCCGGGAGCGCTGCAGAGGATGCCTGGCTGGGCCGCCGAGTGTTCGCCTTTCAACCGCATCGGGATCATTTCTGCGCCACCCCGGCTGAGCTGTTTCCCATACCCACCGACCTCGACGACCAGACCGCGCTGCTTCTGCCGAGCATGGAAACGGCGGTCGGCCTGCTGCAGGACGGCCGCCCTCTGCTCGGGGAGAAGGTGGTGGTGCTCGGCCAGGGGATCGTCGGGCTGCTGACCACGGCGCTTCTCGCGCGGTTTCCGCTCCATTCTCTTCTCACCGTTGACTGTCACGCCCGCCGCCGAAATACGTCTCTCGCCATGGGCGCCACAGCCTCCCGGGATCCGGGGGAGCCGGACCTGCTCCAACAGCTCGGAGCGACGCCGGCCGGGGGCGGCAAGGCGGATCTGGTCTACGAGCTCTCCGGCAACCCGGCCGCCCTCGATCAGGCCATCGCCCTCGCTCGCTTCAGCGGCCGGCTGGTGATCGGTTCCTGGTACGGAGAAAAACCGGCGACGGTGGATCTTGGCTCCTGGTTTCACCGCGGCCGGCTGCAGCTGATCAGTTCGCAGGTGAGCAGCATCGAGCCGGAACTTGCCGGCCGCTGGCAGGCCGCGCGACGGTTGGAACTGGCTTGGACGATGCTGCGCCTCATCCAGCCGGCCGGCTGCATCACCCACCGGTTTCCTTTGCCGGAGGCTGCCGCCGCCTATGCCTTGATCGACCGGTCGCCGGGAGAAACCATTCAGGTGGTCCTCGATCATGGCCAGGATCGCCAATGATCCCCCTCGGTGAGGGCCGGGAACTGCTTTGCATCATACTGGCCCTGGCTTACAGTCTGCAGCTGGTCCAGGTCTGCCTGCTGCCGGTGCCTTCGTCCTTTTCGACCTGGTCGCTGCTGACCGGAGGGCAGCGCGCGGCGGACCCCGAGCCAATAGTCGCGTCAGGCGTCCGCCTCCTCCTGGTAGCGGCCGGCGCCGGCGGTGCCATGCTCGGCGCCCTGCTGCCGTTGGTGGTCTGTTTGCTTCCGACCCTCTACCCGGCGACCCTGCCAGTGTCGACCCCGGGGCCCGGGAGCCTGGTAATGGCCTGCCTGCTGCTGCTGGTTGGCAACGGGCTCAGTCTGGTGGCGGTCTTGACCCTGCGCGCCCGGGCCGCTTTCGATACCAGCGGCGAGACGGAGGTCCTGATCACCACCGGCATCTTCCGGCTGGTCCGCCACCCGGTGCTGGTCGGGCTCGGTGCCATTTATCTCGGCTTTCTGCTGCTATTGCCGTCGGTATTGGTGGCCTTGGGCTTCGTCCTCTTCGTTATCAACGCCAGGATCCGCATGACTTATGAAGAGGCTTTGCTCGCCCGGCGGTTCGGCGCCGCCTATCGGGACTATGCGGCCCAGGTCGGGCGGCTCGGCCCGAAATGGCATTTTTAAGAAAACAGAAAAGGAGATCAAAACCATGTACAGTCTCGGCGTCCAGCGGGAATTTGTCGCCAGCCATTACCTGGTCGGCGGCGACTGGGGAGAGGAAAACACGGAGCACCGGCACCGCTACGGGGTAGAGCTGGTGCTGGAAGCGGCGGTGCTCGATCGGCATGGCTTTCTGGTCGACATCGTCGAGGTGGAGCAGCATCTCGACGAGGTGATCGCCGGTTTCCGCGACCGGACCCTGAATGCGCTGCCGCCCTTTGCCGGTCTCAACCCGAGCATCGAACGGTTGGCCGCTGAACTCCATAGGCAGCTGCGGGAGCGGCTCGCCGAAGCGCGCCTGGCCGCGCTGACGGTCATCGTCCGTGAGGACAAGATTGCCTGGACCTCCTACCGGGACACCTGCTGATGCGAATCGGACTGGTGATCTACGGCCACCTGGACACCCTCACCGGCGGCTACCTCTATGACCGGATCATGGCCGAGGCCCTGGTGGCACGGGGGCACCAGGTTGAGGTGGTGAACCTTGCGAACGGTTCCTACCTGGATCGGCTCCGGCAGGGGTTTTCGCCGCTGCTCAGGGCGCGGCTGCGGGACGGCGGTTTCGACCTGCTGCTCCAGGACGAACTCTGCCACCCCTCGCTCTTCCAGGTGAACCGGCGGCTCCGGCAAAGCGGCGGCCCGCCGACGGTCGCCATTGTCCACCAGGTGCTCTGCGACGAGCCGCGCGGCCGCGGGCTGAACCGGTTCTATAGCCTGGCCGAACGCCGCTATCTCGCCTCGGTGGATGGTTTTGTTTTCAACTCCCGGACCACCCGGCGAACGGTAGAGACCCTGCTCGGCGGGGAGCGGCCCCATGTTGTTGCCTTTCCGGCGGGGGATCGGTTCGGCCGGCCGCTCGTCCGGGAGCTGGTCCGGGCGCGGGGGCAGCAGCCGGGGCCGCTGGAACTGCTGTTCCTGGGCAATGTCATTCCCCGCAAGGGCCTGCCGCCTCTGCTCGAGGCGCTGGCCACTGCGGAGCGGGGCAGCTGGCGGCTGGCGGTGGCGGGTAGCGAGGACTTCGACCGCGGTTATGCGGCCGAGGCGCGGCGGCTGGCTGGCCGGCTGGGGCTCGCCGATGTGGTCCGTTTTCTCGGTCCGCTGCAGGGCGAAGATCTCCGGCGGCGGCTGACCGCGAGCCATCTGTTTTGCATGCCCTATGCCTACGAGGGGTTCGGGATCGCCATCCTCGAGGCGATGGCTTTCGGACTGCCGGCGCTCGGCAGCGCTGCGGGCGCGGCCGGCGAGACCATCACGAATGGGGTCAACGGCTTTCTGCTGGCGCCTGACGACCGCAAGGGTTTGGCGCCGCTGCTTGCCGGTCTCCATCAGGACCGCCGGCGCCTGGTGGAAATGGCTGCCGCGGCGCTAGCGACCTTCGAGAACCGACCCGGCTGGCAGGAGGGCGCCGCCGCCATCGAGCGCTTCCTCCTGGAGATGGCATCCGGTCGGAAATCTGTGGCGGCAGGGGGGGGAGGCCACCAGCATCCAGGCACGGAGGGCCCAGAGTGAAACCGAAAAATCTTGACGAGGGAGCGGCGCCTGTCATGGTTAGCGAAGGCATTTCCGCGGAAGACCACTATCCCCGGTACCTGGCGGCAAAAAAATCGGTAGACGATCGGGCCCTCAATCGACCCGTCTGGCAGCGCCTGCAGCAACAGCTGCGGGCACGACCCGGCAGCAAGCCGCTGCGGATTCTCGAACTGGGCGCCGGCATCGGCACCATGATCGAACGGGTGGTGGATTGGGGGCTGGTCACCGGCGATACGGTCTATCTGGCCGTTGACCGGGAGCCGGCGCATCTGCAGGCGGCTCGCCGGCGGCTCAGTGACTGGGCGGAGCAGCGGGGAGACCGGCTGGTTTGGAGGAGCGAAGAAAAAGGCCGGCTCCGCCTTGCCCAGGGAGAAGTCACCCTAACCCTGCAAGTGACCGGGGTCGAAGAGCTGGCCGGACAATCGGGACCGGCGGAGTTCGATCTCCTCATCGCCCATGCCCTGCTCGACCTGGTCGATTTTCGCGCTCTCTTGTCGCGCCTGCTGCCGCGCCTGAAAGCCGGCTGCCTGCTCTATCTCAGCTGCAACTTCGATGGTGAGACCGTCTTTTTGCCTGAATATCCCGGCCGGAACGAGTCGATCATCCTCGAGCGCTATCACGCTTCCATGGATGCCCGGGTCGCAGGCGCCAGCCGAACCGGTCGGCACCTGCTCGATTTTCTCTGCCGAGCAGGGCTGCCGGTGCTGGCCGCCGGCAGTTCCGACTGGGTCGTCCATCCGATAGCGGGGCAGTATCCTGGTGATGAAGCCTTCTTTTTGCAGATGATGATCGCCACGGTGGCAGAGGAACTGGCCAAGGCCGAGCCGCCGGACGGGCTCGCGGCCTGGTCCGCCGCCCGCCGCCAGCAGCTCACCCGGGGGGAGTTGATCTTCCTTGCCCGGCACCTGGATCTTCTGGCAGAGAAGCAGCTGCCCTGAAGGACCTGCTTGCGGCCATGCGTCTCGGTGGTGACCTGCTCAATGTCGACTCTCCGGCCGAGCGGCTCCTCGCCTCAAAGCAGCCGCCGCTGGCCGCTGCCGCTCACGATTGGTATTAGGAGAAGAAGGCAAGGCTCTGGAAAGATAGGTTTTCTGGCAATGAAGAATCTTGCTTTTGTATGACGAAAAATCCATAAACTTGACGGCTAATCCGTAGAAACGGGGTAGAACCCGGCAAAACTAAACCGCTAAGTTGGGTCAGTGATCTAAAGGAACTGTTACAGAAAATGCTCCCCTCACCATTCCCAATTGATAACCAGTTGCCGGATCATGTGGGTAGATTGCCTTAATCAATGAGGCGGCTTGCGGATGCAACTTTTTGCTATCACCATGACAGTTAAGGCAGACCTCTTCCGTTCCGATTGCTTTTAAGAAACGATAGTGCCTGGAACCGTCTTGATAAGTCACGGTTTCAGCATGAGCCAGAGTGCCCAGGTCTTTTCCTCTGGTCGCTTCTTTATCAAACCCAAGAAGAACCGCTCGCTCCCATGCATCCGGAATATCTAGAGGATTACGCGCTTTCAAACTAACTCTTCGGATCTTCCAGCCGGTTTCTCGTGACAAGCGGACAGAGATTTCCGGAGCTTTTTCAGCACAAACAGGGATAGCATTTGGGGGTCCTCCGCTTTTCATGACTTTTTGTAATTCATTTTTGAGTTCTTTGCCAAAAGATTGAATAACACTGACGACTTCCTGTTTGCTCGGAGCGTCTTCGGCCATAGCTGTTGTTCCCAATAAAATGACAATTGCGGTAAATGCCAAAAATCTTTTTGAAAATCGCATGATTCTCCCACCTATTTTCGCCCAAAACTACACTTGCTACCGTAGTATGACAGGCCTTGCTTCTCTGTCAATCGTATTGCCTATTGATACCTAACAAGGAAACCTCTGATGTTAACCAGGGGAGGAATTTGCCGCTTGAGGAAGAAGGCATTCTCCTCTGCCAGGTGAACTATGGTGGATATCGTCTATACTGATGAATCATATCGGCCAAGCAAATTACCCTGCGGTTTGCTGCCCGAAGTATCGTAAAGATTTTTGACCTGGGACGCGAACTGAAGGATTTCTGTCATGGGAGTTGGGATTTTGTCGACCGCGGCTTATCGGCTTACGGACGAAGATCGGCGGCGGAAGGCCGGATCTTAGCATTGCAGGTGGGATCCCCGAAAAAACAATTTCCTATCAAGCTCCTGGCAACTATCAACGCAGCGACACTGTTCAGTACAGGTGGAATAAACCTTTATGCCCCACTTTTATTACGAATCCACCATTCAGGCATCTGCCACTCTGGTGTTTGACTGGCACCACGACCCCGCCGCCATCGAAAAACTCACTCCACCATGGGAGCCTGTCACGGTAGTGGGCACACCCGCGCGTATCGATGAAAACGGTTCACGCACCACCTTAAAAATCTCCATGCTCGGTGTCATTCCCTTGTATTGGGAAGCGGAACACCGAAATTACCAACCAGGCCAGTCTTTTCAGGATGTGCAGATTCGTGGCCCTTTTGCCCTGTGGTGCCATACCCATTCGGTAGAACCGATAGATGAGCGCACCTGCAAGTATATTGACAGTATTGAATACAAAGTGCCCATCGGTTGGTTGGGAGAGTTGCTTGGCGGGTGGCTGGTACGCCAAAAACTCAACAAAATGTTTACCTACCGTCACCAAGTGGTGAAAAAGGAATGCGAAGGCTTGGCCGCTGCCAGGGGCGAAGGGAGTCACGCCTGATGAGCGCGACCAAAACCTCGCCAACAGCTGATGTGATTGTCGTGGGGGCCGGGGTTGCAGGCCTGTGTGCGGCACAAGATTTGATCCGCGCCGGGCAACAGGTCACTGTGCTCGAAGCCTCGGATCGGGTCGGTGGCCGTGTGGCCACCGATGTGGTGGAAGGATTCCGGCTGGACCGGGGCTTTCAGGTGTGGTTGTCGTCTTACCCGGAAGGTCAGCAGCGGTTGGACTCCCGGGCTTTGGGGCTGAAATCGTTTTCCAGCGGGGCGCGACTTCGCATTCACGGCAAATGGCATACGGTGGCAGACCCTCTTCGTCACCCGAAATATGCTCTGGGCAGCCTGCTGGCGCCATTAGGCACCCGGGCTGATAAGTTGAGAGTACTGCGTTTTAAACAGCAAATGCTGGCCAGCACCATCGAGCAGATTCTCGATGCCAGCCAGCCTGACGAAAGCAGTTCCGAGTATCTGGCCCGTTTTGGGTTTAGCAAAGCCATCATTGCAAGGTTTTTTCGGCCCTTTTACAGTGGTATTTTTCTCGAGCCAAACCTGGCCACCGAGGCGCGGCTGCTGAAATTTACCTATAAAATGTTTGCCAGCGGCCAGGCGACCCTGCCAGCTGAGGGCATGGCGGCGATTCCTGCCCAGTTGGCCGAACCTGTGAATGAGTTTATTCGGCTGAATACTCGGGTACAGGCAATCACACCCACATCGGTCGTCCTGGATAACGGCGAGACCCTTACCGCCAAGGCAACGTTATTGGCTACCGATCCCTGGCACGCCGATGCGTTACTCAATTCCGCTAACGCCCCACCGGAGCGGACAACCAATGCCACGACCTGTCTCTACTTTAAAGCAAAATCGGTCCCGCCCCATGCCGGGTTTCTCCATCTGAATGGTGATGGGGACGGACCAATCAATCATCTCTGCTTTCCGAGCGTGGTACAGCCGAGCTATGCCCCGGTCGGTGCCCACTTGATCTCGGTTTCCCTGCTTGGGGTGCAGCCGGGTAATGCAATAGTGAAAGACGTCCAGCGTCAGTTAGTGGCGTGGTTTGGTCCCATGGCTGAGGAATGGATCTGGCTGAAAACCTGCATGGTTCGCCAGGCGCTGCCTGCGATGTTGCCGAACCGGCCATTACTGCCGGTCGGGCAGCACCCCAGTGGGGTGTACCTGTGCGGCGATGGTTGCGAAACCCCATCTCTGAACGGGGCCATGGCCACGGCACGTCGAGCTGCATTAGAAATTAACCAGAAGTTAGGGGTGGCATCCTCGTGATGACAGGCTGGTTCAAGGATCTGGATCCTGTCTGGAACAATGGCCTGACGCTGGTGTTGGTAGTGCACGTGGCTGCCACCATGTTTATGGTGGGGCTGATCTGGTTGGTGCAAATCGTCCACTACCCGTTGTTTGCCCACGTGGGCGATAATTCTTTTTTGGCATACCACCAACGCCACACCCACTGGATTACCTTCATCGTGGCGCCGGTCATGCTACTGGAACTGGCCACCGGGCTGTTGTTATGGTTCAGGGCTCCATCCCACCCTTTTTGGATAATAAACACATTGGGTCTATGTGTGCTATGGGGGGCTACCGCTATATGGCAAGTGCCCTTGCACAATCAATTGCCTCTGGCTGAGGGGGCCGCCCGCCTGGTTCTGATTCATCAATTGGTGGCAAGTAACTGGCTGCGCACTCTTGTTTGGAGTCTTCGCGGTGCCATGCTGAGCGGCTGGCTCCTTAAACTGCTTAAATAATCAAAGCTTGTTCCAGCGTATGGCTTAAACGTTGGCATGCTCGCACAACTGCTCTTGCGGTGAGACATTACTGGTCATATGCGGGCCAAAGTTTTTTTTAATCACAACCCTTCGCCGCGGGCAACAAGTTTGCCATTAGCACAGAAATCCACGACTTGAACAACAGATGCAGCGCAGAGCCAAAAGTGCAGTCATCTCTGGGAAAATAGACTTGACGGAATGCCAGCAGCTGTTTAATGAATAAGGAAACCGCTTGCGCGGCTAAATCTTTTTCAATCACTCAGATGAACAATTGAGCCTGGAGGTACAAATGACACCAGCAGAATTAGCCAAGTTTGATGGCCGTGGAGGGCAGCCAGCATATGTCGCCGTCAGCGGGACCATTTATGATGTCACTGAAAGTCCGCGTTGGGTCGATGGAAATCACGAAGGAGCCCATCAAGCCGGGCAGGATCTGACCGAAGCCTTGAAATCTGCCCCCCACGTTCGGGCTGTCATTGAGCGTTTTCCGGTCGTCGGAAAATTAGAAAAAGACGTCGAAAAAAAGAAAAAGCGCTTCGGATTATTCTAAGTTATTGCGTCAACGGGCTTAAATCTCACTTCTCCTTTTTGAAACACCCAAATCGGCCCTTTCGCACACTGTTGTCATTTGAACAACTTAGCGAAAGGGCCATTTTTGATCTCACTTCAGAGGCGATCCGGGAGGAAAAAACTATGCGATTCCAGCCAGATGGGAAGTTGGGCTGCTCGCTCAGGTGAAGCTTTCGGGCGAGCGAGCCTCAAAATCGGTCGATCAGGACGGTTGACTGTCGATCAGTTCTTATTTTCAAAAGCTGCTAAGCTTAAAATCATGATCCTATAGATCCATCTGTATCAGATAATAATGGGCATGGGAGGCAGGTGATGAGGCAGCGAACCCCACTGATCATCCTCACTTTGATCATCATATTTTCAGGATCACCCAATACTATGGCCATCGAAGAAGCCCAATATGAGGTCGTCAAAACCGAAGCCTCTTTTGAAATTCGCGATTATGCTCCGCATATCCTCGCCGAGACGCTCGTCGATGGCGATTTTGAAGAGGCTGGAAGCAGCGCGTTCCGGCGACTGTTTCGTTACCTCTCCGGCGACAACAGGTCGCAAACAAAAATCGCCATGACTGCGCCGGTCTCCCAGGAGCCGAGTGAAAAGATCGCTATGACCGCACCGGTAGGGCAACAGAAATTCGAAGAT
>CAMYNC010000048.1 GCA_947259685.1 uncultured Desulfuromonadales bacterium
TCAAAACGGTATCCAACAGACAGAACAATTGAAAAAAGGCAGCGAAAAACGCTGCCTTTAAAAAGCTACCGCGAAGCGGTTTAGTTCAACAGGGATTAGACGGTTCCTATAGATCTATAAACTGTTTATAGATAAGGATGTCCGGTTTATATATGTATTTAATGGTTTATAGATATGCCGTTTATAAACCATTAGAGGCTGTTCTTTTCTGGTATTATCCGGTCTTGTAGATTCAAATCGAGGGCGTCTTTGAAGCGCATCTGCCAGAGCTTTTTCTGTGGGTCCCAGCGTGCGCCAAGGGCTTTGGCGCGGTTGCGCAGGTCCTGTTCGTGGTACTCAATCCGGACTGAAACCTCGGCGAAGTATTTGGCACTGTTTTCCGGCACGTACGGTTTGGCATCGACAATCAACTCGACTGTTTTATAGCGCATCCGTGACTTGGGGTCGTAGCGGTAGCGCACGCAGACCAGTTGTTCACCGTATTGGGCGTGTAACTGTTTGGTTCCCTTGTCGCCTGGTTTCAGGCTGACCCTGGTTTTCATTTCCCCTCCGCTATAAAAAAACCGCTCTGGTGATAGTTGTTTTGCAATCACGTGAACGGTTGTCGTTATAGGCCCCCATAAAAAATATGATAACTAGTCGCAGATATTAGCTAATCTTCTTTTTTCAGTCAATTGCTTTGGTCTTTCGGGCGGTGCTTTTGGCTTGGGAGACTTTACGGAAGTGAGAAAATTGGGGGTGTTTTAAGTGGGGCTTGGTCCTCGAGTGGGATTCAGCGGCCCTTGGCTTCAATTAAGTGCAAAGGGCCGCGGTGATGATTGATTGACGATAGGCCTGTGCCTTGGTTTCATCATCCGCTCCTATCTGGCGCCGGTTATTTCTGAGGTCTTTACTGCCGAGGGATTGGCTGAGCGGCTTCATGATCCCTGGCTGTTGGATCTCCCCGAAGTTTTCGTCAGATTCTAAACGGATTCATGACATTTCTCAGGGTAGTTTAACCCTCGATGACAAAGGAAACCTTTGCATTGACTCGGTATTTGACGATTTTACCTCCGGCGACAATGGCCTGAAAATCCTGCAGGTAGATGTTGTTGATCCCGTTGACTGTTTTTGCTGCTTCGCGCAAGGCCGCATCGGCGGCTCCTTCAATGGTGCTTCCTTCAGAGTGAATTTCTATGACTTTGACAACTGACATAATGGCCTCCATTTTTTAGGGGGAAATCTCACTCATTAATTTCTATCACCTCCGTAGCGGATGGCAAGCGGTGGCAAGCGAAAGTCAGGGGAGGGAACAATGAATTTCTCTGGAGAGCCCTGTTTCAGTTTTCGTTCACTTCTCTTTCCCAGAGACTTTTCGCCCCGAACTGTTTGGCCAGCGCTTTGGATTGTTCGCGTTTTTTCAGCCGCTTTCTGGCCCGTTCAGGTGCTCCTTCAAAGAGGAATTTTTCAAGTGCGGTTTCGGGGATGACCGCTGGGACCATTTGCTTTTCACCTTTGACATCGATCGCCACAAAGGTGAGAAAAGCAGTAGCACAGACGGTGCGGTCACCGCTCAGCATGTCTTCGGCGACGACTTTTACGAACACTTCAACCGAGGTGCGATGGGTCCAGGTCACGAAAGCTTCAAGACAAACCGATTGGCCGTTGCGGATCGGATGGAGAAAATCGACCGAATCGGTTGAAGCGGTGACGACCGAGGTGCGGGCATGACGGGTTGCGGCAATGGCGGCAATGTCGTCGATATAGGACATCACTTTGCCGCCGAACATGGTGCCGAAATGGTTGGTGTCGGGAGGTTGGACCATGGAGGCCTTGATTGCTCTGGATTCATTGCAGAACTTTGCTAACTTGGTGTGCATATCGATTTCTCCTGCCTGGATCGGTGGGGCCGAATAACGGTGGTTCTACTGTGCGGTCTGGAATGGATTATTCAGCGGTGGCACTCTTGCCAGAAGTGACCTCCTAAATATAGCAAAACTTTCGGCAGGGGTGCCGGCCGGCAGGGGACCAGTCAGCCATGACTTAATCGTTCAGCAGCTGGGGTAACATGGCACTGAGGGTTGCCTTGATCTCCGCTGCACCTGTGTAGGGGAGATAGGCGGTATTATTTATCTCACCGAGCCGTGGCTCATCCTGCTGTTGCAGGATAATAGCCGGCTTGTCTATTCCGTAGGCCAGGCCAAGTGCCAGCATGACGCTGGCCGCTTGTCCAGAGATATCTAAAATGGCCAGCCGGCAAGAGTGCAACTCTTGTGCGAGCTCACAGAGCGCGGCATCATCCAGCAGGGGGCGGTCGGCGCGAAAAAATGAGAGCCCCTGGGTTTCCAGGGCGGGCTGAATCCCCCGCCAGAAGAGTTGCTGTGAATCCTCTCCGGCTGGGATAGCAACGAAGACCCGTTTTTTAGCTTGGGGCGGTTCAATAGAATTGCCATGGACGTCGCGATGGAAAAATTTTTCCAGCGGATGTGTTGGGATAAAACTCTGTTCGGCGGCTTTGTTCAGTTCCTCGATTTTATCTTCCAGACGGATAATCTGGTGGCTGATCGTTTTGACAAACTTTTCAACGCTGGCTTTATTGATCGATTTCCCTGAGGCGGAATAATCGATGGGGCTGAGTTTAAAGCTCGGGATGCGCAGAGTTTGGTCGGCATTCAGCCGCTCAGCAGCCTGGCTATAGGACTCCAGCCAGCTGCTGAAAGCGCGTTGGTAGACATACTGGTTGTTTTTCAGATATTTGCTGATTCGCGCCAATAGATAATTGAACTCTCCGACGACTTCAGTTAATTGTGCAATATCCATGCTTTGATTCCTTGAAAATTCTGGTTTTAGACCCACTGATGTTCAGTCAAAATCCAATCCAAAAATATTGATCTGATAGAAATTAACACGGCAGGTTGTCTGGCGTTAAGCAGCAAAACAGACTTGGCCAATATGGGGAGCTAGTCGGGGTGTTTGAGCTGCTTGCCGACCTGCGCTTTGGGGGCGGGAAGAGACTGGCGAAAAAAAACTGCGATCATTCATGAAACTGTGTGAAAAAAACGCTATATTTTTGAAAGGATAGCCAAACAAGGGGAGATAACCTATGCAAACACGGGATAAATTGTATTTTGGCGGGCAGTGGCAGGAATCAACCGGGAACGAGACCATCTCGGTTCTTAACCCGGCAACCGAAGCGGAGATCGGCAGGGTTCCGGCAGGCACCGAGACAGATATAGACCGAGCCGTGGCAGCCGCGGTCCAAGCCCTACCGGACTGGTCGGCCACCAGTCCCCAAGAGCGGGCTGGTTACTTGCAACGGATTCACCAGGAACTGGTGAATCGGGCGCCGGAAATGGCTGAACTGATTACCTCCGAGTTGGGGATGCCGATCAAGTTAAGTCAACGGATTCAGGCAGGGTTACCGGTGGTGGTGCTGGAAAGTTATATCGCGCTGCTCAAAGACTATGAATTTTCCGAAGAGGTTGGCAATTCGCTGATTCTCAAGGAGCCGGTCGGCGTGATCGGGGCGATTACCCCCTGGAATTATCCACTGCACCAATTGATGATTAAGGTGGCGGCGGCATTGGCGGCTGGCTGTACGCTGGTGGCAAAGCCGAGTGAGTTGGCACCGCTGAACGCTTTTTTGCTGGCTGAAATTATCGATGGCTGTGGGCTGCCGCCGGGAGTATTTAACCTGGTGTCCGGCGTCGGCGCGGTGGTTGGTGAAGCGCTGGTCAGCCATCCCGATGTCGATATGATCTCCTTTACCGGTTCGACCCGGGCCGGCAAGCGGATCACTGTGGTGGCCGCAGAGACGATTAAGCGGGTGGCTTTGGAGTTGGGCGGGAAATCGGCGTCGCTGATCCTGGATGATGCCGATCTCCCGCTGGCAGTCAAAGCGACAGTGAATAGCTGTTTTTTGAATTCTGGTCAGACCTGCAGTGCGAATACCCGGATGCTGGTCCCGGAAGAGGCTTATGTAGAGGCCGCGCAACTGGCTGTCGAGCTGGGCAAGGGGTTTTTGCCCGGTAGTCCGCTGGATATGCAGACCAGACTGGGGCCGCTGATTTCCTCCGAGCAGCGCGAACGGGTGCGGCGCTATATCAATCTCGGAATTGAAGAGGGGGCGGAACTGCTGCTCGGTGGCGAGGACTCTCCCGAGGGACTGCCGCTCGGCTATTACGTGCAGCCGACTTTGTTTGGGAAGGTCAGGGCAGAGATGCGCATTGCGCAGGAGGAAATTTTCGGACCGGTGCTCAGCATCATTCCTTACCGCGGGGAGGAAGAAGGGATTCGCATTGCTAACGACAGCTGTTATGGCCTGGCCGGTGGTGTCTGGTCGGCTAGTCGCGAGCGTGCCGAACGAGTCGCGCGGCGTTTGCGAACCGGGCAGGTCGATATCAATGGTGGTCGCTTCAATCTACTGGCTCCGTTTGGCGGTTTTAAACAGTCGGGACATGGCCGTGAGCTGGGACGCTACGGACTGGAGGAATTCCTGGAGATTAAATCTTTGCAATTTTAGCGATCCTTGGGTATATCTGGGCTTGGGCCGCGCGCTCGGGTTTTTGGCTTTTGGCCCAGGGGCGCAGGGAGGCCCTCAACTTAAACCTGCTTGTCAGTGGACTCTTAGGTTTTGATCATACTTTTAATATAGCCCTGAATCAGTGAGGTTCCCGACGGCGAATAGCGCAAGTCATTGAATTGCCTAACCGCCTCAAAAATCGCCGCTGAACCTATGGGTGCAGCTCAGATTTCTGAAACGCTTATTCAATCCAAGCACTTGCACTCTTCATCCGCCTCGCCCTCACTGATTCAGGATAGCCCCTGGGTGGCTTGGGTATGAGAAGCCTGTAATATGCTATTTGCATTGAATCGCCTAAGAGGGCAGGAAAAATGACCGAAACTGAACTGGCAATCTATTCCCACCTGAAGCAATCCCGCTATCTGGCAAACCTCTCCGATGATGCGTTGCGTGAATTTCTCGCGTTGATTGAGTACGAAACCTACGAGCAGGGAGAAACGGTGATCGCCCAGGGGGAGCAGAACCACGACGTGTTTTTTGTCATCGACGGCAATGTGCTGGTCAAAACGGATGATCAGCCGCTCTATTCCCTGGGCCGCAAAGGGGATATTTTTGGCGAAATGAGTATGGTTTCCGGTCAACCCTCCCAAGTCAGCGTTGAAGTCCTCAGCGATCTGCAGGTGTTAAGCATTTCCCCGGACTCAATCGAATCGATTCAACAGGATCGATCTCACCAGCTCAGTCAGATCTTTTACAATTGGCTGGCGAGGATTCTTGCCGATAAATTGCACCTGACTTCGGAAAAAGCCAAACGCTTTGAAAATATCAATGCGGAGCTTGAACTTTCGCTTAGTGCCCAAAAACGCACCACCAGGAAGTTGGAGGAGATGACTGCTGAGTTGGAAAAATCGAAAGCGGAACTTGAGGAATTGAACCAGTTGAAAAACGAATTTATCGGCATCGCTTCGCACGATCTGCGCTCTCCGATCAGTAGTGTCATCGCGGTTATGGAGACGATTCCCAACTGTTATAACTTGGATGTGGAGGTTGTCGAAGTGCTCAAATCGGTGCAGGATAGCTGCCAGGAGCAGCTCAGACTGGTGAACGACCTGCTCGATGTTGCCAAGATCGAATCAGGGGTGCTGGAGCTTGATTGCACAACCTTGGCTGCGGAACACTTTTCTGCCTTTTTGCGGCAAAGTTGTGAGCGCTATCGAATGCTGGCCAACAGTAAGCAGATCGATTTGCAGTATGCAGACCGCCTGCGGCTTTCTACCGAGGGCGCTGTGCCCAAGAGACCGCTGCTTTCTCTCGATCTGCCGAAGATTCAACAGGTCCTCAACAACCTGCTGGGCAATGCCATCAAATTTACCCCGGAAAAGGGTCAGATCCGCTTGTGCGCCGAAACGGAAGACAAGCATTTAAAGATCAGCATCACGGATACTGGCCTCGGCATCTGTTCGGCCGAATTACCAATGGTGTTCGATAAATTCCGCCAGGTAAAAGGGCGAAAATTGGGCACGCGAGGAGAGAAGGGGACCGGATTGGGGCTGGCGATCTGCAAAAACCTGATTGAGCTGCACGCTGGCCGGATCTGGGTGCAGAGTGAAGAAGGCCGGGGCAGCTGCTTCAGTTTTACCCTGCCGGTTTTAAAGTCCTAGGGTCCCATGCGGTTGATTCCATCCATTAATTCTGGCCCTTTTGCCCGCTGGCTTCGTTGCCTCTCCTCGGCTTAGCTTTGGCTAGGCTTGCGTCGACGCGCCTTGCCAGCAGCCAAAATTGCTCAGAATTACCTGAAAGGACTAACCGCACGGAACCCTAGAAGGCTGTCGCTTTATACCATTAACCTGAATCAGTGAGTAAACGGTGGATGAAGAGTGCAAGTGCTTGGATTGAATGAGTGGTGCAAAAATCTGAGCTGCACCCAAAGGTTCAGCGGTGATTTTTGCAGTGCTCAGGCAATTCAATGATTTGTGCTATTCGCCGCCGGATACTCACTGATTCAGGAATTTTTCCGATCTGCTCGAGACCGTTAAGATAAAGGCTGGAGCAGACCTGAACCACCTTGGCGCCCGCCAGAATCGCTTTGATAGCATCGCGGCCATCGTGAATTCCGGTGTTCCCCGCCAGGTCACAGCCAACTTTTCCCGTCAGTAACGATAGCCAGCGCAGGGTGTAGTGAATTTCCGCCGGAGTGCTGTACGGATTGCCATGCACCAACTCCAGCTTGTCGATGTCGATGTCGAATTTATAAAAGCGGTTGAAGAGAACCAAGCCGTCGACCCCTTGCCAGGTGATCTTTCCCTCTTCGCGGGTCATTCCCAACCGCCCGGCGGCAAAGGGGGGCGCTTCGGCCCGATCATGACTTAAGCGGTCGGCAAAGTGCGCAAATGAGGTGAAATAGGGACCTACCTTCATCGCGATCGGAATCTTCACCTTGGTTTTCACATCGTGTAAAATTTTAAAATACTGTTCAAGAACCTTGGGTCCTGCTTGCTTGGCGTGAGTCGGCATCAGTCCGACATTCAGTTCGATGGCATCGGCGCCGGCCAGCTCAAGCTGTTTGGCATAATTATCCCAGCGTTCGCTGGAGATGCAGTTAAGGCTGGCAATGATCGGAATTTCGACCTCTTTTTTGGCGTCCTTGACGAGCTGAAGATAATCTTTGGGACCCAGCTCAATACCATAGCCTTGCAGGTATTCGTAAGCCTCGCCGTGTTCGCTGGTTTCGGCATACCGACTTAGCTGGGCGGTTTCCGCCAGGATCTGTTCCTCGAACAGCGACTTCAGGACCAGCGCTCCAGCACCTGCGGCGGCGCATTTGCGAACTCCTTCCAGGTTGCCTGTCATGCTGCTGCTGGCGACGATAATCGGGTTGTTAAGGGGAATACCCAGATAGCTGGTGGAGAGATCGGGCATCATGTCCTCCTTTAAAACGGCCATTTTGGTCGAAAGAATAGTCTTAATTGTAGCAGATAAGCAGCAGTATGGTTGAACACTGCAAGGCTATCCAGCTGCTATAATGAATATCTATGAAGAAGCTTCACACCTTTCATCTGTATGAATTACCCCAGGCCGGCATGCTGAAGGATTTTCTCGGCAAGGAGGGGATCGCTTGTGTCCTGCGCAACGATAACCTGTCCACCGCGATGGGCGAAATTCCATTCATTGAATGCTTTCCAGAACTCTGGCTGCTTGATGATGAATGCCTGCCGCGGGCCAGAATGTTGCTGGACGGTTGGCTGAACAGCAAGGCTGCGGTGCCAGAGGAGGCTTGGATCTGTCCTGCCTGCGGGGAACAGTCAGATGGCAACTTTGGAGCCTGCTGGTCATGCGGGCGGTTGCGAGAATCGACATGACTATCGGTGGACAGCCTGCTAGGAGTATCAAGCATTTGTGTTTTTGGCGTTGGTTTTTTGTTGGCAGCTGCTGCAGCGCCATGCTTTTCCTGGTCAACCCAGTGTCAGCGGAGAATTCAGCTGCTGAATGGCGAGCTACGGTCATGAAGCATCTGGACCGGGAGGGCTATCTGGGTGATTTTCGTAATGGTCAAGGTCTGCAGCGGGGAATCTCCGCTTATCTCTGGGATAACCGCCATGCTTTAGAAACCCTGGAAATCCCCCGGCAGCAAGAGTTTGATGCGCTGATTTGCCTGCTATTCAAAAAAGGCTATCCGGGATTTGAAACCCTGGTCAAAAATCCTGATTTTCACCGTCGATGCGAAAAGACGACGAAATGAGTGATAAATAATTTCCGCTATAGCTGTCTTCTGGGCAAAGCATTGTTAAAATGAAAATTCGACATATATAGTTCTGAAGACCCTGTCTTCTTGGTGGTGGCTCGGCGAGTCTGGATGATGACTTGAGAGAGATGCCCTCTGATGTGACTACGGACGCTGGACTCTCTAGACAGGTTAACCACAGGGAGAACTAAACCGGGAGAAGCATCATGAAAAAGTCGCTTGTTATTCTGATTCTACTCGTTGCTGGGGCGTCCGCTGCTCTGGCCCATTCCCTTTACCAATCCTTGACGCAAGCAGAAGCGTCCAACTCCAGCCAACGGGTCAGTCTGGCAACCTGTCAGGATTTCCAGGCCAGTGTGCGGGTTGGTGGAGTCATTAAGGCCACCAGCGGTAAGGCCTGTCAGCTGGCGGATGGCAGCTGGCGGATTTATCCCGCAGGTCAGCGGTCTGCGGCGGTCGCCAACTATCATGGTTATGCTGGGAAAGCTGGCAGCGAGTGCCAACGCGGTAAATATAATTCTCAAACGATGCAGAGCAAGCAACTGCAAAAATTTCTGCATGATATTCATGGTTGGAACAATGGTCAGCAAAAGCAGTTGAAACCTTTCAACCACCCGAAAATCAAGCCTGGGCAGAAGTATCACAAAAAATTGCAGAAACAGCAGCCGCTACTGGTTGATCTGTCGGACGACAGTTATCGTAACTGGCATTGAGCGGTTTTTGAGTCAGCACAAAAAGCCGGGCCACTTAGTTTCAGGGGCCCGGCTTTTTTGTCGGCAATCTTTCCGGCTATGGCTTTAACCTGAATCAGTGAGTAACCGGCGGCGAATAGCACAAGTCATTGAATTGCCTGAGCACTCCAGAAATCACCGCTGAACCTATTGGGTGCCGCTTAGATTTTTGCAGCACTCATTCAATCCAGGCACTTGCACTCTTCATCCATCTTTTACCCACTGATTCAGGTTTTAGTCCTGAAAAAAAAATGTTATCCTGCTGCCGGCTCTCAGCCGCTTGCTGGTTTTTCTCTCAGACACCCCTTGCCCCCACAGACGCCATGACTACCAATAAAAATACCCCAGAAACCATTTTTCGCGAAGATTATCGGTCCCCCGCCTATCTGGTTGAGCAGATCGAGCTTTGTTTTCATCTTGAGCCAACCGCCACGCGGGTTTATTCCAAGGCCAGGTATTGCTTGAATCCCGACCGCAATGGTGCTGCTGAACCTTTGCGTCTGGATGGCTGCGCCATGCAGTTGCTTGGGGTAAAACTCGACGGTCAGCTGCTGTCTGAAAGCGCCTATCGGCTCGATACCGAAACGTTGACGATTGCCGAACTGCCGGAAAAATTTACCTTGGAAGTAGAGACTCAGATCGATCCGGCCGGGAACACCTCACTGGATGGACTCTACCAGTCAAGCGGCAACTTCTGCACCCAATGCGAGGCGCACGGTTTTCGCAAGATCACCTATTATCCCGATCGTCCCGATGTCATGGCCCGCTTCAAGGTGCGGATCGAAGCCGAGAAAAAATACCCGGTGCTGCTGAGTAACGGCAACCTGGTGGGGCAGGGTGAGCTTGCCAATGGCCGTCACTTTGCCGAATGGGAAGATCCTTTCCCTAAGCCGAGCTACCTGTTTGCCCTGGTTGCCGGTCAGCTGGTCTGCCTTGAAGAGTATTACACGACCGCATCCGGGCGTGATGTGCTGTTACAGATCTATGTCGAAGAGCGAAATCAGGATTACTGTGACCACGCTATGCTCTCGCTGAAAAAATCGATGCAGTGGGACGAAGAGACTTTCGGCCTGGAGTACGATCTGGATCGCTATATGATCGTCGCTGTTGATGATTTCAACATGGGAGCGATGGAAAATAAGGGTCTGAATGTCTTTAACTCAAAGTATGTCCTGGCCCATCCGGAAACCGCTACTGATATAGATTATCTGGGCGTTGAGGGGGTCATCGGTCATGAATATTTCCACAACTGGACAGGTAACCGGGTAACCTGTCGTGACTGGTTTCAACTGAGCCTGAAAGAGGGGCTGACGGTCTTTCGCGATCAGGAGTTTTCTGCGGCGATGAATTCAGCTGCGGTGAAGCGGATTGACGATGTGCGGATTCTGCGTCAGCACCAGTTCCCCGAAGATGCCGGTCCCATGGCTCATCCGGTGCGGCCGGCTGCTTACGTTGAGATCAATAACTTCTATACCATGACCGTTTATAACAAGGGGGCCGAGGTGATCCGGATGCTGCGCACCCTGCTTGGCGAAAAGCGGTTCATCGCCGGAGTACAGCTTTACCTGCAGCGGCATGATGGGCAGGCCGCGACCTGTGATGATTTTGTTAAAGCCTTGGAGGATGCTGGTGGCCGCGAGCTGTCACAGTTCAAACGTTGGTATTCTCAGGCCGGAACGCCACAACTGCTGGTGCGCAAAGCCTATGATCAGGAGCAACAGACGCTGACCTTGAAGATTACCCAGCACTGTCCCGCGACTCCCGATACGGTGCAAAAACGGCCGTTCCACATTCCACTGGCCTTGGGTCTGCTCGATGCTGAGGGGCGTGATGTCCCTTTACAATTGGCCGGAGAAACCGCTTCAGGAGCGACCACCCGGGTGTTGGAGCTGACCGAAGAGACCCAGGAATTCACTTTCATCAATTTGCCGCAGCTGCCGGTGATTTCACCGCTACGCGGTTTTTCTGCGCCAGTCCGGCTGAAGTGCGATTTCAGCGACGCAGAGCTGGCTTTCCGATTGGCCCACGACAGCGATTCTTTCAATCGTTATGAGGCCGGGCAGACGCTGGCGTTGAAAGAATTGCTGCGGATGCTTGGCGATTACGAGCTGGGCCGGCAGTTTGCTCTGAGCCCCAAATTTGTCACCGCCTGGCGGCAGGTGCTGGATGATCGCCAGGTGGACCAGAGCCTGCTAGCTCAGTTGCTGACGCTGCCGAGCGAACAGTACCTGGCCGATCAGCTGACCGAAGTCGATCCGGAGGCAATTCGTGCTGTCCGCGATCGAGCCCGCTGGCAGCTCGCCAGTGACTGTCAGGACCGACTCCTGGAACGCTATCAGGAATATACCGAGCAGGGTGAATATACTCTTGAACCGGCGGCCGTGGGACGGCGCAGCCTGCGCAACCTCTGCTTGCAGCTGCTGATGGAGTTGCACGAGCAACGAATTGTTGAGCTTTGTCTCGATCAGTATCGCAATGCCCATAATATGACCGACCGCTTGGCGGCCTTTGCCGCCTTGGTTGACAGCCCGGCCGAAGAGCGTGAGCAGATCGTTGCTGACTTCTTTGTCCAGTGGCAAGCCTATCCACTGGTGATCGATAAATGGTTCAGTCTGCAGGCGCTTTCCCGTCGGTCGCGGGTATTTGCGGATGTCCAAGCTTTGTTGCAGCACAGTGCTTTTAGTCTGGGGAACCCGAACCGGGCGCGTTCGCTGCTTGGAGCATATAGTCAGAACTTGGCCGGGTTTCACCGGGCTGACGGCGCCGGTTACCGGTTGCTGGTCGAGCAGATTCTGCTGCTCGATCAGCGCAACCCACAGATCGCCGCGCGCATGGCTGGACCGCTGACCCGCTGGCAGCGTTTAGAGCCCCAACGGCGTAAGTTGATGCACTTAGAGTTGGAGCGCTTGCAGCAGGCGGAGCTGTCGCGCGACCTTTACGAGATTGTTACCAAAAGTTTGCAGTAGGAGTTGATAAATTGCAGGATGTTACCATTATCGGTTGCGGCGACATCGGATCTCGGGTTGGCAAAGAGTTGCTTGCCCAGGGCAAGACCGTGCTGGCTTTGGCGCGCTCCGAAGAGCACCTTCGGCTGTTGCAGGAAGAAGGTTTTGCCACCCTGCAAGGGGATCTTGATCATCAGGAGGATACGCCGGAAATTCCGTTGCACGGCAGCGATGTTTTTTATCTGACCGCTCCGCAAGGGGGTGGCCGCAGTGATTATCGGATGCTGATTTTCTGCCGGAAGCTTAGCGCACAGAATAAACCGCGAAAACTGGTTTATATCAGTACCAGTGGGGTTTACGGTGACTGTGGTGGCGCGGTGGTGACCGAAGAGACGCCGGTTAATCCGCAGACTTCCCGAGCCCAGCGGCGAGTGAGCGCTGAAACTCAGTTGCGCGAGCAGGCCGAGCGGCTCGATTTCGAGCTGGTCATTCTGCGCGTCACCGGTATTTACGGACCCAAACGCCTGCCGGTTGCCCGGGTGATGCAGGGGCACCCGGTTTTGCAGCCGGAGGAAGCTTCTTTTACCAATCGCATTCATTCCCTTGACCTGGTGCAGGTTTGTCTGGCGGCCATGGAAAAGGGGGCAGGTGGTGACATCTTCAATGTCAGTGACGGACAGGAAAGCACCATGACTGACTATTTCACTGCCGTAGCGGACCTGCACGGGCTGACCCGACCGAAGCAGATCAGCATGGCTGAGGCGGAACAAGAGATGAACCCATTGATGCTTTCCTATTTGAAAGAATCGCGGCGGATGGATAATCGCAAGATGAAAGAAAAACTTGGTATCGAGCTGCTCTACCCGACCCTGGAAGCAGGGCTCAAGGCCTGCGGAGATGAGCAATGATCGGTCATGTGGCATCTGTTGCAGTGAAGCCGGTGGCCGGATTTGCTCGCGGCTTCAGCTATCCGATGCGGGCGGCAAAGTTTCTGCTGAAAAAACCGGGCTTATTGAGGTACCTGGCGATCCCCCTGAGTATCAATGTGTTGATCTTCTCGCTGTCGGTCTATTTTGGCCTCGACATGTTTGAAGGGCTGCTGGAAACCTATGCACCAAGCACTGAAGTCTGGTACGGACTGGTTCTTTACTATATCGCCTGGACGGTGGCGATGCTGCTGACGGCGGTGGTGGTTTTTTTCAGCTTTACCGTGGTTGGTAACCTGATCGCATCGCCGTTTAACGAGCTGCTTTCGGAACGCTGCGAAGAGCTAAGGAGTGGGGCTCTTCCAGAGCAGCATTTTACCCTGGGACGGTTCTGGAAAGAGGCCAGGAATGCCTTAATGGTAGAGTGCAAGAAGCTTTCGGTTTTTATCCTCATTATGTTGCTGCTGCTTGCCATCAACCTGATTCCGGGAATCGGTTCGATGATTTACGCGGTGCTGGCACCGATCTTTACCCTGTTTTTTTTGGTGATTGAGTACCTGGCTTTTGTGTTAATGCGCAAGCAGCTCAGTTTTGCTGAGCAGCGTCGATACATCACTAAACGGCCGGTCATGATGCTCGGTTTCGGGGTAGGAATATTCTGTGTGCTGGCGATTCCGTTGGTGCAGTTTTTTTGTATCCCTTTGGCGGTGGTTGGCGCGACTCTGCTCTGGTGCGATTTCCCACCTGAGCCTGAGGCCAGAGTTAACAATGCGTAGCGGTTTTTTTCTTCTGCTAATCCTGCTGGTTTCTCCCTTTGCGGCACAGGCGCGGACCTATGTCAGCGAAAACAACCAGGCCGTAGAGTTGCTGCAGCAAGGTCGGTATCTGAAAGGTATCGCCTTGCTGAAACAGTCGCTCGAGCGGGTTCCTTACGATACCACCATCCGCGACAATCTATTGAAAAGCTATCAAGCAGCAGGGCGGGAAATGCTCAAGCAAAAACGCTTCAGCGAAGTTGCTGAGCTGCTCTACGATGCCCAGCAATTTGATGATAGCCAGCGCGATTTCTGGACCATGCGGGGTTATGCGTTGTTACGGCTGAAGAAATATGATGAAGCGGAAGTCGATCTGCAGGAAGCTCGGGGGATGGGCAATGTCGACCCGAATATTCTTTTTCTGCTCGGTGAAATTTACTATATAACCGACCGCATGTATGAGGCGTTCGATGTTTTAGAAACGGCCGAGCTGCACGCTCCCGAGGATCAGCGAATTGTGCAGATGCTGCAAAAGGTTCGGCGGGAACTGGCGGTCGAAAAGGAGATGGAAAAAGAATATGGCGGTAATTTCATCATCACTTTCGAAGGGGATGAGAGTGCCGAACTGGGGTCCGATGTTCTGGACGTGCTGGAGGACGCCTACAACTGGTTCGGTTTGAAGCTTGACCATTATCCAGAACAGCGGGTGACGGTGATTCTCTATACCCAGAAGCAGTTTAGTGATCTCACCGATTCGCCCGATTGGGCCGCTGGGCTTTATGATGGCAAGATCCGTCTGCCGGTCGGCGGGATCAGCCGATTGAATGATCGGGTACGGGGCCTGCTTTACCATGAATATACTCATGTGGTGCTGCGGGATATCGCCGGCAAAAATCTGCCATTCTGGCTGAATGAGGGTTTAGCCGAGCTGGCTGAGCGAGAGATTTATGCTGAACAGTTGCTGGTGCTGCCGCTGGCTAAAAAACAAGACAAGCTGTTTCCGATCCGCGCTCTGGAGGGCTCTTTCAGAAATCTCCGCGGGAGGCAGATCGCACTGGCTTATGAGCAGAGCTATTCTTTCGTTCACTTTCTGATCGACCGCTATGGCTGGTACGAAGTCAATAACCTGGTGGTTGCACTCGGCGCCGGATTCAGTTTAGAGCAGGCCATCGAACGGTCCATCGGCAGCTATGGTGTCAGTTATGAGGGTTTAGAACGACGCTGGAAAGATTCGCTGTCGTTTTAGGTTGCTTGGGTATTTTTAAGGTTTTGCTTCCGGCGGCGGGGCAGGGGCTGTGCCGCTTTTTGTGTTTTGCTGCTCTGCTCTTTCTGCCATGGGCTCATTGCGGATCAGTTCAATTTCTTCTTCAAGTAAGGCCGCTGCCTGTTTTAAACTGACCAGTTTTTCGAGCAGTCTGGAGGCTTCAGGATCGGCAAGCAGGTCTTGCGTTTCCGCCTCATAAAGGTCATCAATCTGCTTACCCAGTTCGGTGTGGAGCTGTTCGATCTTCTTATGGATAGCTCCCAGGTCAATTTTTTTCTGCACCACCTGTTTGTACTGATTGGCCCGTAACGATGCCGTGTTCAGTGCCTGGCGGGTGACCTGAAAGAGGCGATCGGTTTTACTTCCATCATGAGGCATCTGGCGTCTCCTTGGATTCTGGGATAAATTGGGTGCGCGTCAATCTCAGCAAAACTATAACAGTCTCAGCCCTGATGAAAAGGCAACAGTGAGACTTTTCTGCCGGCTCTGATACGCTTTACTGAGTTGGCAGTTGCTGTTCCTAATAAACTGGGCTAGACTAGCGGCTCTTTTTTGCATGCTAGTTGCTCCTCAGCCTGAATCCTCCGGCGACCCAGGTTTTCAGGTGTAATTCAACGTCTTTCCGACAGGGGGATGAAAATTTGATGGCTGAACCCGGCAAAACCAAGTTTCAGATCGATCTTCGGCGTCATCTGCGTGAAAACGAGGTTGATGACAACCTGATCCACTTGATCTGCGAAATTGCAGAAGCGTCCAAATACATTATCAATTCGATTCGAACGGGTGACCTGGGGGTGGCCGGGACCTCAAACCTCTATGGTGAGCAGCAACTGGCCCTTGATGTGCTGGCTGATCGCATTTTACGCAAGCGACTCGATCATTCCCGGGTCGTGGCGAATATTATGTCGGAAGAAATGGATGAAATTATCCCGATCTCTCCCGACTGCGAAGGCAAGTATTCGGTCGCTTTCGACCCGCTTGACGGCTCCTCGCTGGTCGATGTCAACCTGGCAGTGGGAACGATTGTCTCAATCTCTGCTGGTTGTGATCTTCTGCAGGCCGGTCGTCATCAGGTCGCGGCGCTGTATATTCTTTACGGTCCGCGGACCACCCTGGTTTACAGTACCGGTGATGGCGTCCATGAATTTGGCATGAATAACCTGATGGAATACACCCTCATTCGGGAAAACATCCGCATTGAGCCGAAAGGCAATCTCTATTCTCCCGGCGGACAGCGCAATCTTTATACTCCAGGGGTCGAGGCCTTTGTTAACTCCCTGGAGGATCGGGGTGTCAAGTTACGCTATAGCGGTGGTTTCGTGCCGGATATCAATCAGATTTTGCTTAAAGGGCGGGGAATCTTTTTTTACCCTCACCTGCAGAATCTTCCCAAAGGAAAATTGCGCCTGCTGTTCGAACTCAACCCGATGGCCTTTTTGGTTGAACAGGCCGGCGGCGCAGCCTCTGATGGTCGGACCCGCATCCTCGATCTGGAACCTGACCATATCCATGGTCGCTCGCCGGTCTTTATTGGTTCGAAGGAAGATGTCGCCTTGGCGGAAGAATTTATCCGCAAGCTGGATGGCGCCCCGCCGGTGCTCGCGGAAAAGAAACCCAGGAAGCGCGCCAGTTCCAGTTGAGCGGGCTGGCCAGCCAGTTTCCATCCGGAAATGGTTCTTTATTACAACTTCTGCGCCAATCTATGGACTTGCCTGCGGGGCCTACACCGGTACGCCGCGTAGGAAAGTCCTTGATCTCTTTGACCTTACAAAGAATTGCTTATTGCCAAACCGGAAACTACGCTTGGTGCGTCGATAGTGTCCGGATGCGCACGAGCTAGGGGGGCTCTGATGATCCGCTGCTGGTTTTTGGCCCTGGCCCTTTTCCTGCTAACGGTTCCTGTCTGTGCTGCCGAAGTTACTCAACGGGACTGGATGGTGCAACTGAGCGATAGCCTTGGCTGGTCATTCGGCCTGCCGGATGAGCCGCAGGATGAGGATTATATCGCCTTGCTCTCTGGTGAGCGCAGTCTGCGGCTTGAGGCGGAAGCGGTCGATCAACCCACCGATCTGGTTGCGGTTAAGCGATTTACCAATTATGGTGACTACAGTGGCAAAGGCTGGGTCAGTGGGCTGCGGAAAACGACCCAGCTGAAGTTACCTTTTCTTTTGCGACATAGTGGCCGCTATCGCCTCGCCGCGACAACCCGATTGCCTGGCGTCAGGCTGCAACTATACGGCAAGGAATATGTTCTTGAGGGTGGCCCGCTTTTTGCCCGCCAGGACCTCGGTGAAATCAATCTTCCAGCTGGGCAGATGGAATTTATTGTCGACCTCCCACCTCAATCTGGACTTGATTTCATTGAGCTGCTGGCACCACCGCGAACCGCTATCAGACCGATCAATGGTTGGCAGCCGCAGCAAGCGTTGAGCGCGGAAGTTCTGGCTTTGACAACCTTGCAGGCTCTGGATCTTCTGAAGTTTTTGCCGGAAACGGCTGCGCGGCAAACGGTTGAAGTCGAAGCGATCAGCCGCCAGACTGCCGTCCCGAAAACGCGTGATCGGCACCTTGGAGCGCCGAGCGGGGGTGTTTGGCTGAGGGCGGGGAATCAAGCTGGCAAGATGACTTTACCATTGCGGGTTTCGCAGGCTGGCTGTTATCGGCTGGTTATCCGTGGCAGTAGTGAGCAGCCGGTGAGTTTCGACCTGCCTGGTAGGTTTTCTGAAAAACTCAATTTTGGCAAGTCGTTGACCCGCAAAGCTGTGGATCCTTTCTGTCTGGCGGAAAAACAGCTGGAACTGCAGGTAATCTTGCCGGCCTGGGCTGGCCTTGACCGGTTGGAGTTGACCCGGTTGGATAGCGGGCAGAAACAATTGCTGCGGCTGCTGGGGCTGCCGAAAGAGCAAACCCAGGTCACTGTAGAATTGATGAATGAAGTCCTTAGTTTGCTCACTCGGCTGAGTCTCTGAGCCTGGTTCGAGGTTTTTCAGCGCCGGGTTTTTAATATCAGTGGGTTTTGCAGGAGGGAGAATGCAACTGGTGCCTATCGGTTTGACAGCGACCATCTGTGGTTTGCTGCTGGCACCTTATTTTCAATTCGCTTCGGTCTTTTGCTGGTCGGTGATTGCTCTGGCTGGCGGTTGTTGCTGGTTGTTACGGCGCCATCCTTTGCTGGTGTGCCTTTGCCTGTTCTGCGGCTTCCTGTCTTTTGCTCATCTGCGTTATCCATTGCAATTTCCAAAACATCCTGTTGTTGAAAAAGCTTCTCAATCCGGTCAGAAATATACCATTTCAGGGCGGGTTGAGACTCTACGCGCCCGCAGTGAGGGGCGTTATCAGCTGGATGTCTCAGTTGAAAACCTTAGCGCAGCAGGGCAACCCATTGAGCTTGGGGGCAGTTTTCTCCTGCGGATATACCTTGCGGTGGAGCCCCTGGATGTTTTGCCGGGAGACCAGGTTCAATTTGTCAGCCGTATCCGCAAGCCGCGCCTTTTCGGAACCCCCGGAGAATTTCATTGGCCCCGCTACCTGGCCAGCCAGGGGGTCGCTGCGACCGGCTGGCTGAAAAGTGCCGAATCGATGGTCGTTCAGCCTGGTAGCGACAATTCTTTCGGCGGAACAATGACTCAGGTGAAGCGCTATTGGGGCCAAAGGATTACTCAGCTGCTGCCGGAGGATGAAGCTCAGCTGGTCAGGGCTTTGGTGCTTGGCGAGGCCTCGGTATTGCCTGCGAATACCCGCAAGCAGCTGGCGGAAGCCGGTGTCAGCCACCTGTTTGCCATTTCCGGACTGCACCTGGGTCTGCTCGGTCTGATCGGCTATAAACTGCTCTTGTTTGTTTATCGCCGCTCAACCCGGCTGCTTTATTGGCAGCCTCCGCAACGGGTATTACCCTTGGTGGTGCTACCGGTGCTGTTCGCCTATTTAATGCTGACCGGGGATGCGGTTGCGACCCGCCGTGCCTTTGTCTTGGCGGTTGTCGGCGCCTTGCTGCTGGTTTGGCGGCGTCGGGTCGATGCAAAAATCTTGCTGATGAGCCTGGCCTGGCTGTTTCTTCTCTACAACCCCTTATGGCTATGGCAACCTTCCTGGCAGCTTTCGTTTGCCGGGGTGGCCGGTATCCTGCTCTGGCAGCCGGTGTTGCAGCGGCGAGGTAAGGGTCTGCCGTTCGGATTGCAGCGACTGCTTGCTCTGCTCTTGGTCTCTGCTGCAGCAACTCTGGGGACAGTACCGCTCGTGCTGCTGAATTTTCATCTTTTCTCTCCGGCGGGTTTGCTGGCGAACCTGATCTGTGTTCCTCTGGTTGCGCTACTTGCTCTTCCTCTCGGGCTTTTCGGTCTGCTTTTCATTCCATTCTCCGCTTCGTTAAGCGCTGCCGCCTTCTGGGCCTGTGGGAAACTCCTTGCCTTGGCGTTAGGTTGTGCTGGTTGGCTGACCGCACTGCCCGGGCTGGCTGGTCAATACTGGTATTTGAGTCCAGAACAATTGCTTGCGGTGTCAGTTGCTTTACTACCGGCGCTATTTTTCTGGCAGCTTAAACAGCAGCCCTGGTATCCAAAGGTTGCCGCCCTGTGCCTTTGCCTGGCCCTGCTCTGCGGTAGTAACTTCGTCCCCAGGCGGTTACAGAGCGAGTTCATCGTCTTTAGCGTCGGTCAGGGAGAGTCGATGCTGCTGCGGGACGGAGACGGGAAAACTATTTTGGTCGATGGTGGCGGGCTGTATAGTGATCACTTCGATGTCGGCGAGCGTTTGCTGGCTCCGGCCCTTGGGTATCTGGGGATCCGAAAATTGGATGCCGTTCTGTTGACTCATGATCATCCAGACCATCGCAAGGGCTTGCTTCATGTGTTAAGGCATTTTCCCGTTGCGACTTTCTGGGCAACGCGGCAACTTGATAAGCTCTCTACCGATCTGCAGCAACAATTGCGTGAAGAAAAAATTCCTGTGCGATCTTTTCCTCCTGGTTGGTCAGAAGTAAATCGGGGGAGGCATGGTAAAATAAATTTGTTTGTAAACCCTGATGCTCAAGCGAATGAGAATGAGAATGATTCTTCGCTGGTCGTTTATCTGCAAGAGAAAGGGCAGGGTCTATTGCTGACTGGCGATCTTGAAGCCAAGGGCACTCAGGCGTTGCTGGCAGCTGGAATTCCGGGTCCGGTCAGTTTGTTGAAACTACCGCATCACGGCAGTCGCTATTCGCAGACAGATCTGCTCCTTGACCGGTTGCAGCCAGATGTCTGCGTTGTGTCCTGTGGCTATCAAAACCGCTACCGATTTCCTGCCCGCCAGCTCGTGGACGCTCTGCAGGCCGAAGAAATTCCCCTTTATCGGACCGATTGGGATGGTACCATCAGAATTGTCCGAAATGCTGATCATGAATCAGGCTGGCAGATCGAAAAGTGGCAAAATGGGCTTTTCCATTGACAGTTTTCTTGTGGACTGTTAATAATCGCCTATTATTATAGGATGTTTATGATTGAGAGCCAAGCGACCATTCTGGTCGTCGATGATGAACTTTTCTTTCGCAACCTCTACCTTGACCTGCTTTCAGCCGAGGGTTACCAGGTAGAAGTTTGCGAAAACGGCGACGATGCCATCCGCCGGATGGAATCGGGGGGCATCGATTTAGTTCTGACCGATATGGTTATGCCCGGCCGATGCGGCCTCGAGGTTCTGCGTGCCGCCAGGGTTCAGCTCAACCCTCCTGAGGTGATTCTGGTCACTGGTTTTGCCAGTCTTGAGTCAGCTATTCATGCCCTGAAAAACGGTGCCCGCGATTATCTCGTCAAACCATTCAATCCTGATGAATTAAAGCACCAGGTGCGGACCTGTCTTGAGCAGCGGCTGCTGCTGGAAGAAAACGTTCAGCTGAAAAAACAGATTCAGCTATTTCAAACCGGGCAGTCGCTCTCATCCTTGATCGATCTTGAGCGATTACTTCCACAGGCGCTCGATGCCCTGCTACGCATGCTGCAGGCCAGCACAGGTTTTGTTTTTAGTTTGAACGAGGGGGGACATCCTCATCTTGGCACCCTGCACAAAATCGACAATGAAACTGCGGAACAACTGGCTATGGCCGTTATCCCGAGTATGGATGTCGCTGCCGGATTCTCACCGCCGGATGGGGAAATCACATCCGCCTTGGCAAAACTTGGGCTGGATCCCAAGCGCTTGTGGCTGCTGCCGCTGGGAGATAGTGAAGAGCTGAAGGGCGGGTTGGTCGTGTGTGATGGGCCTGCCGGTCTGAACGCCATGGTGGCTGAGGCTGATCTGCACTTTCTCTGCGATCAGATCGCCCTGGGGTTTGAAAACGCCTGTCGCTACCAGGATGCCCAGGAACTGATGTACACTGACGACCTGACTGGCCTGTATAACCATCGCTACATGGAAGTTGTGCTAGAGCACGAAATCCGCCGTTCTCAACGATACGGATTACAATTTTCTCTGCTGTTTTTGGATCTTGATAGTTTTAAGCAGATCAATGACAACCATGGCCATCTCGCTGGCAGCGCTGCGCTGCAAGAAGTAGGTCGTCTACTGCTGGGGTGTGTGCGGGATGTTGACACCCTGTTTCGCTACGGTGGCGACGAATTTGCGGCGATTCTGGTGGAAACCGATAGTCAGACTGCGCAAGTCGTGGCCGAGCGGATCAGAAAAACCATTGCTGAGCATGTCTACCTGCAAGAGCAGAAGATCTTTTCGAAACTCACGACAACTGCCGGTTATGCGACTTTTCCCATTGATGCGACTGAGCAGGAAGAATTATTGGAGCTTGCCGATAAAGCCATGTACGCGGGGAAAACTTTGCGTAACGTGGTTCGCGGAGTTAGCGAGATTCCCCAAGAATAAAACCCTTCCCCAGGGATAGCCAACGCAGCTCTTCTCTGTTTGTCCTGTTCCCATAAAAACCTATGAAAATTATTTCCTGACCCCCTTTCAGTTGCTTGCAAAATAAGGTATGTTCACGAGCTTGCGTGGCAATTCGGCAAGCTGTTGTCGTAACAATAGCAAGAACTGACTAAAGGACAAAACCTTGAGCATCACAGCAATTAAAGGGATGAACGATATTTTACCGGGAGAAGTCGAAACCTGGCAGTTTCTGGAGAGTAAAGTCAGGGAGGTGTTCGGTTGTTTCGGTTTTTCGGAAATCCGCACGCCGGTGGTTGAAAAAACCGAGCTTTTCTGCCGCTCGATCGGGGAGACCACTGATATTGTCGAAAAGGAAATGTACACCTTTACTGACAAGAGCGACAATTCTCTGACCCTGCGTCCGGAAGGAACCGCACCAGTGATGCGGTCCTTTATTCAACATAAATTGTATAACCTCGATCCGGTCTCCAAGCTTTACTACCTGGGGCCGATGTTCCGTTATGAGCGACCGCAAAAAGGGCGCTATCGGCAGTTTCACCAGATCGGTGCCGAAGTGATCGGGGTTGAAGATCCCAAAATCGATGCCCAGTTGTTGGCGATGTTACACCGCTATTTTCGTGAGATCGGTATCGATGCTGTTTCCTTGCAGGTCAATTCCCTGGGCTGCCCCGAGTGCCGACCAGCCTATCGGCAACAATTGATCGACTACCTTGAAGCACGTCTGGACAGTCTTTGCCCCGAATGCCAGCGCCGCTACCAGAGCAACCCCCTAAGGGTGCTTGACTGCAAGGTTGAAGCTTGCAAACAGGCGACCGTCGATGCCCCTTCGGTGCTCGAGCATCTTTGCGAGCACTGCGATGTTCACTTTGCCAAGGTCAAAATCCATTTGCAGACATTACAGATTCCATTTGAAATCAATCCGCGGATGGTTCGTGGCCTTGATTACTATGTGCGCACGACCTTCGAACTTGTCACCGATCAACTGGGGGCGCAAAATGCCGTTGCCGCCGGCGGCCGTTACGACGGTCTGGTCGAAAGCCTCGGCGGTCCGGCGCTGCCGGGAATCGGTTTTGCGATCGGGATCGAGCGTTTGGTGTTGATGAAAGGGGAGGGCCGGGTTTCCCCGGCAGTTCCAGATATCTTTCTGGCGGCGTTGGGGGAAGCCGCCGCCGATCAGGCGTTTGTTTTGATGTCGCGTCTGCAGGGCCAGGGAATTCGCGCTGAGATGGATTACCAGGGCAAAGGGCTCAAGGCGCAGATGCGCAGGGCCAATAAGCTTGGTGCACGCTTCACCCTGATTCTTGGCGAGAATGAGTTGCAATCGGGCCGGGCACAGTTGAAAAAAATGGCCGACAGCAGTCAGCAGGAAGTGTCTCTTGACTGTTTGGCCGACGAACTGGCTGGCCACTTGAAGGCAAACGGATCAATTTAAAATCTGCAGCAGTCATTATTCTTCTGCTTGACCGACTGTGGAGAGGCTTCATATAATTAGCGATTGTTCTTTGTCTCATGAGGCAAGGACTTGAGAAACAGATATCGGAGGAACCCTTGAACGATAAACTTGGCAACTGGAAGAGGACGCACCGCTGTGGTGAACTGACCGCGCAGCAGATTGGCGAAGAGATCTGCGTGATGGGCTGGGTACAGCGCCGCCGTGATCATGGCGGGCTGATTTTTATCGATCTGCGTGATCGTGACGGCATTATCCAATTGGCCCTCGACCCAGACCGTGATCCTGCGGCCCACAGTAAGGCGGAACAGGTCCGCAATGAATTTGTCCTGGCGGCCCGCGGCAAGGTTTCTCCTCGCCCGGAAGGCACCGTCAATCCGAAAATGAAAACCGGTGAGGTCGAGATCGAGATCAGCGAACTGCTGATCCTCAATCGTTCCGAGACGCCGCCGTTTATGATCGATGAATACTCCGAGGTGGCGGAAAGTATCCGCCTGAAATATCGTTATCTCGATCTGCGTCGTCCGGCATTGCAGAACAATCTGCGGATGCGTCATCTGGTCGCCAAGACGGTGCGCAATTTTCTTGATGGCGAGGGTTTCATTGAGGTGGAGACCCCGGTCTTGACCAAGAGTACCCCGGAGGGGGCGCGTGATTATCTGGTCCCCAGCCGGGTCAACCCGGGGAACTTCTTTGCTCTGCCACAGTCGCCGCAGCTGTTCAAACAGCTGTTGATGGTGTCGGGGTACGATCGCTACTTTCAGATCGTTAAATGTTTCCGTGATGAAGATCTGCGTGCTGACCGTCAGCCGGAGTTCACTCAGATCGACTGCGAGTTGAGCTTTGTCAGTCGTGATGATGTGATGGATGTCATGGAAGGGATGGTGGCCAGTATTTTCCAGGCTGCGATCGGGGTTGAGTTGACTTTGCCGATGCCGCGGCTTGCCTATGCTGAAGCGATGGACCGGTTCGGGGTGGATAACCCCGATTTGCGTTTCGACCTGGAACTGGTGACGATTACCGATCTGGTGGAAAATTCCGACTTTAAGGTTTTCGCCAGTGTTGCTAAGAGCGGTGGCCTGGTTAAAGCCCTTAATGCTAAAGGCTGTGCAACTTTTTCCCGCAAGGAACTGGATGACCTGACCGAGTTCGTCAAGATATACGGAGCCAAGGGGCTGGCCTGGGTCAAGATGACCGAGGAGGGTTGGCAGTCGCCGATCGCGAAATTCTTTACTGCCGATGAACTGAGCGCCCTGAATGCGAAACTTGACGCTGAGGTTGGCGATCTACTGCTGTTTGTCGCCGATCAACCTTCCATTACCAATGAGGCGCTGGGACGCCTGCGTGGTCACCTGGGGCAGAAACTGGGGCTGGGCAAAAAGGATGTTTACACGTTTGTCTGGATTACCGACTTCCCGTTGCTGGAGTGGGATGGTGGCGAAAAGCGCCATGTCGCTGTGCATCATCCGTTTACCGCGCCGCTTGAAGAGGATATTGCGCTGCTCGACACTGAGCCTGGCAAGGCCCGTGCCCAGGCCTACGATCTGGTCCTGAACGGTTCCGAGGTCGGTGGCGGCAGTATTCGTATCCATGATCAGGCGGTGCAGTCGCGGATGTTTGAGCTCTTGGGGATCGAGGCAGCGGAGGCGCGGGAAAAATTTGGCTTTTTGCTCGATGCGCTCAGCTTTGGTGCGCCGCCTCACGGCGGAATTGCCTTTGGGCTTGATCGTTTGATGATGATCCTGACGGGCGCCGACTCTATCCGCGACGTCATTGCCTTTCCGAAAACTCAGAAAGCGACCTGTCTGCTCTCAGAAGCGCCGAATGAGGTCAGCGAAAAGCAGTTGCAGGAGCTGGCAATCCGTTTGCGGAAAGCTTTAAAGTAGTCGTTTGTCAGCCGAGAAAAGAGGACAGATGTTTAAGCGTCTGTTGTGTATAATCTGCGGACTGTTGCTCTTGGCCAGTTGCGCCAAGCCGCCGGTGGAGACCCTGGCTGATACCCAGCAGGTCGTCGCTCAGGCCTATGCCTCAGGGGCCTCTGAGCTGGCTCCGGAACAGTACCGGATTGCCAGTGAAGCGCTGCATGAAGCTGAACTTTCGATCCTGGCCGGTCGCCACAAAAAAGCCAACCAACGGCTTGAATTAGCGCGCAGGTATAGCGAGCAAGCGTTGAGTATCACAGAACTTCGGAAAAAACTCAGGTTGGAAGAGCAACAGCGGAGGTTCGCCGAGGAGCAAGCCCGACTGGAGGCGGAGCGACTGAAAGCTGAACGGCTGGCTAAATTGGCTGAGCCCAAAGTGCCCCCAACACCGGTAACTTCATCCAGGCCACCTCGGCCAACTCAGCAGACTCCGCTGGTGGACCAGGTAGAGGTACTTGATGGGGAAGATTTGGCGATGATTGCCGCGCGTAACGAAGTTTATGGTGACGATCTGCTCTGGCCGTTGATCTACAAGGCGAACCGTGACCAGATCAAAGACCCGCGGCAGATTTTCCCTGGTCAGACCCTGGTTGTCCCGCGAGATAAGTCTCTGGATGAGCAGGAGGAGGCGCGTGAAGAAGCGCGGGCTTTGCAGTTGTTTGATTAGCTTGGTTTCCTCCGGAAACGAGCATATCGCTCTCCCGGTTTTCTGGCAGGCGACTTGCTGATAACTCAATTGTTACGATATTTAAAAGCGTCTGTTTCCTGGGTTATATCCTTTCCAGGGTGCCGGCGTTTTTTTAATTTCGCCCATGGCCTCCAGTCGTCACGTTTTCCTTAGAGGGCAGTTTTATTCCTTGTGTTGTATCTGTTTTTTTGGGTGTTCGAGGGTGGGTTGGGGACTATGCAAAGAATCTTGACAGCGCATATCCTTTTGTATACTGTATACAAGCTTTGGGTATGACTTCGTTTTAGTGTAGGCTCTGCGGGCAATGGCGATTTGCGTTGTTTTGATTGAGCCTATTCATGTTACGGGCATAAAAACTTAAGGAGAGAGAAGAATGGCAAAAATTATTTGGTCCGAAATTGATGAAGCACCGGCATTAGCTACCTACGCTTTTCTGCCGATTGTTCAGGCATTCTGCAAAGGCACCGGCGTTGACGTCGAGACCAAGGATATTTCCCTGGCCGGCCGCATCATTGCAAACTTTCCTGAGAAACTGACAGCGGAGCAGAAGGTTGCCGATTACCTGTCGGAACTGGGCGAGATTGTTGTGAAGCCGGAAGCCAACGTTATCAAGCTGCCGAACATCAGTGCTTCGATCCCGCAGCTGCAGGATGCTATCGCCGAGCTGCAGGAAAAGGGCTACGATATCCCGAGCTACCCTGAAGAAGCCAACACTCCGGAAGAAAAAGAGCTGCAGGCCCGTTTCTCCAAGTGTCTTGGTTCCGCTGTCAACCCGGTTCTGCGTGAAGGTAACTCTGATCGTCGTGCCGCTGCTTCGGTTAAAAAGTTTGCCCAAAAGAATCCGCACCGGATGATGAAGCCTTGGCCAGCTCCAGGGACCTCCAAGTGCCGCGTTGCTCACATGAGCGGTGGCGATTTCTACGAGACCGAGAAATCGGTCACCATGGCTGCTGCTGACACCGTCAAAATTCAATTCGTTGACGCTGCTGGTACCGTTACCGACATGAAAGAGGTCGCCCTGCAGGCTGGTGAAGTCTTCGACAGCTCGGTCATGAAGGTTGCTGAACTGCAAAAGTTCTACGCAGAAACCGCTCAAGAGGCCAAAGAGAAGGACGTACTGCTCTCCCTGCACCTCAAGGCGACCATGATGAAGATCTCCGATCCGATCATGTTCGGTCACTGCGTTAAGGTTTACTTCAAGGCTGCTCTTGATAAGCATGCTGACGCTCTGGCTTCGATCGGTGCCAACCCGAACTTCGGTATGGGTGACATCCTCAACAAGCTCGACAAACTGCCGGCTGACAAAAAGGCTGAAATCGAAGCAGACATCAACGCCTGCTACGAAGGTCAAGCTGCTCTGGCCATGGTCGACTCCCGTAAGAACATCACCAATCTGCACGTTCCGAACGACGTCATCGTTGATGCATCGATGCCGAATGTTGTCCGTGACGGTGGTTGCATGTGGAACAAAGCTGACGAGTTGCAGGCTACCATCGCTATGGTTCCTGATCGCTGTTACGCCACCATGTACCGCGAGATCTGCGAAGACGCCAACCGCAACGGTCAGTTCGATCCGTCCACCATGGGTAGTGTTGCCAACGTTGGTCTGATGGCACAGAAGGCTGAAGAGTACGGTTCCCACGACAAGACCTTCGAAGCTCCTTCTGCTGGTAAGTTCCAAGTTGTGGCTTCCAACGGTTCTGTTCTGATGGAGCAGCCGGTAAGCAAAGATGACATCTATCGTTCCAGCCAGGTCAAAGATATTCCGATCAAGGACTGGGTCAAGCTGGCTGTTAATCGCGGCAAGGCATCAGGTGAGCCGGTTATTTTCTGGCTCGACGAGAAGCGTGGTCACGATCAGCAGATCATCGCCAAGGTCAACAAGTACCTGCCTGAGTTCGATACCGCTGGTCTCGACATTCAGATCATGGCTCCGGTTGATGCTATGAAGTTCTCCCTCAAGCTGGTTCGCGAAGGAAAGAACGCCATCGCCGTGACTGGTAACGTTCTGCGAGATTACCTGACCGACCTGTTCCCGATCCTCGAGCTGGGCACCTCGGCTCGTATGCTCTCCATCGTTCCTCTGATCAACGGTGGCGGCCTGTTCGAGACCGGCGCCGGTGGTTCTGCTCCGAAGCACGTCGAGCAGTTCCTCAAAGAAGGTCACATCCGTTGGGATTCCTTGGGTGAGTACTGTGCACTGGTTCCGTCCCTGGAGCAAGCTGCTGCAGCCGACAACAACCCGAAAGCTGCTATTCTGGCCGAAACTCTGGATGTTGCTATCGGCCAGTACCTGGAAAACCAGAAGCTGCCTTCCCGTAAGGTCAAGGAAATTGACAACCGCGGTGGTAGTTTCTACCTGGCTCTCTACTGGGCAAAGGCTCTTGCCGCTCAGGACAAGGACGCTGCCCTGAAGGCACGTTTTGCCGAGGTCGCCGCTGAGATCGAGAAGAACGTTGCCAAGATCGATGCTGAATTTATCGATTGCCAGGGTTCCCCGGTTGACGTCGGTGGTTACTTTAAGTTCGATCCGGTCAAGGCTGCTGCAGCCATGCGCCCGAGCGCAACCCTGAACGCGATTATTGATGCGATGTAAATAGCAATGTAAATTGTTAAGGAAAAAAGGCCCGCCGCTTGGTGGGCCTTTTTTTATCTGTATGGAAGGTGATACCTTCTTTCTGGCTGTGGGCTGTTTATGGTAAGGCCGGTGACGTAGAATCTTCCTAATAATCAGCGCGCTGATTTGATGAAGATAGCGAGTGAAATTTCCTGATTCGACCGGCTTTTCAGGGTGGATTTCGAGGTAGGCATTGGGTATCCTTATGCGCTCTGTATGTTCTATCAAGATAAAATTACTTCAAAGCGCAAAGGCTCTTGACAGTCAAAAATTGTTTGTATACTGTATACAAAATTATATGATCTGCTAAAGTGAATCAAACATAGTTATATCGCTGCCGGCCATTTGAGGCTTGGCAAAATTATCCATGTAAAGGAGAGAGAGAATGGCTAGACCTAAAATTGCTCTGATCGGTGGTGGACAGATTGGTGGCGTCCTGGCTCAGCTGGCTTGCTTGCGTGAACTGGGTGATGTCGTTTTGTTTGATATCGTCGAGGATATGCCTCAGGGGAAAACCCTCGATATCGCTGAAGCTTCTCCGGTTGACGGTTTTGACGTCAGCGTAACCGGCACTAACTCTTACAAAGATATCGCTGGTTCGAACGTTGTTATCGTTACTGCCGGCCTGCCGCGTAAGCCGGGAATGAGCCGTGATGATCTGATCGAAGTTAACTCCAAGATCATGACCGCGGTTTCTGAAGGTATCCGCGACAACGCTCCTGATGCACACGTCATTGTCATCTCTAATCCGCTCGACGCTATGGTTACTCTCTGCCAGAAGATTACTGGCTTCCCGTCTGAGCGCGTTATGGGTCAGGCTGGTGTCCTTGACTCCGCACGTTACGAAACCTTCATCGCCTGGGAGCTGGGCGTGTCGGTCAAGGACGTGACTGCAATGACCCTTGGTGGTCACGGCGACACCATGGTTCCTTTGGTCCGTTATGCCAGTGTCAAAGGCATCCCGGTTATGGAACTGCTCGAGCAGAAGTACGGTAGCGCTGCCAAAGCTCAGGAAGTTATGGACGCTATGGTTTCGCGGACCAAGAAAGCTGGCGGCGAAGTTGTTGCCCTGCTGAAGACCGGTTCCGCTTTCTACAGCCCGGCTTCTTCTGCCATTGCTATGGCCGAGTCGATCCTCAAGGATCAGAAGCGCGTGATGGCTACCTGCGCTCTGCTTAAGGGCGAGTTCGGTGTTGATAACTACTACGTCGGCGTGCCTTGTGTCCTCGGTGCTGACGGTGTAGAGAAGATCATTGAGTTCAAGCTTAACGAAGAAGAGCAGGCAATGTTCGACAACTCCGTGGCTGCGGTCAAGGAACTCGTCGGCAGCATGGGCCTCTAAGGTCTAGTGATTGGCATGCAACAGAAGGGCAGCCCACTGGCTGCCCTTCTTGTTTAGGTGCAATATTTGTAAGGTTGAATGAAATAATTTTGTTTCCTCTGTTATTGCAGGCGAAGCAATTTAGCGGAGTGGCAGCTGTCTACTGTATACAAGTTTTTGCTGGCGTATATTCGCCGCTTGTGTTAGAGTTCCGCCGCTTTGGTCAGGCTGCTTAAGCAGCAATTACGTGTAAAGGAGAAAGACGCTCATGAGCGCGAAAGCGGAAATCGAGATCATCGAAAGATACTGCAAAGGGTGCAGCATCTGTGTTGATCTGCCCCACTAAGGTTCTTGAGATGGACGCCTTTGTCGTCAAGGTTGCCAACGCTGATGCATGTATTGCCTGCAATCAGTGCGAGCTGCGCTGCCCTGACTTCGCCATCAAAGTTCACAAGCTGTAGATTGCTATAGGAGGTCGGTTCGTGGCTAAAAAAGTAGCTCTTTTACAGGGGAATACTGCCTGTGCCTTTGGGGCACTCTATGCTGGATGTAATTTTTTCGGCGGTTACCCTATCACCCCGTCTACCGAAGTTGCGGAAGTTATGTCAGAAGAACTTCCCAAAAATGGTGGCAAGTTTATTCAGATGGAAGACGAAATTGCTGCGATGGCATCAGTTATCGGCGCTTCCCTAGCCGGTCAAAAAGCATTGACCGCAACCTCAGGTCCTGGTGTTTCCTTGAAGCAGGAACTGATCGGTTATGCCTGTATCGCTGAGACTCCCTGCGTTATCATCAACGTTATGCGTGGTGGTCCTTCGACCGGTATGCCGACTGGCCCGGGTCAGTCCGATGTGCAGCAGGCTAAATGGGGTACCCACGGTGACCACCCGGTTATCGCTCTGGTACCGTCATCCGTCCAGGAAATCTTCAGCGAAACCGTTCGTGCTTTCAACCTGGCTGAGAAATACCGCATGCCGGTCCAGGTGCTGTACGATGAGATCGTCGGTCACATGCGTGAGCGTATCGAGTTCCCTGAGCCAGGTGAACTGGAAGTTCTCGACCGTGAAGCTCCGACCTGCGCTCCAGAAGATTACAAACCGTTCGATCCGAGCAATGGCGATGTGCCACCGCTGGCTGCTTTTGGTTCTGAATACCGTTTCCATGTCACCGGCCTGAACAAGGCAGCTGATGGTTTTCCAACCACCAAAGCAAGCCTTGTCGATGATGAGCAGCGTCGTCAGCTGCGTAAGATCGACGCCAACGTTGCCGATATCGAAAGCAACGAAGAGTACATGACCGAAGATGCAGAAGTTGTCATCTTCGCCTACGGTTCGACTGCTCGTTCTGCCCGTTACGCTGTCAACGAGCTGCGCAAAGAAGGTGTCAAGGCTGGCCTGTTCCGCCCTATCACCCTCTGGCCGTTCCCGGAAAAGCGCATTGCTGCGCTGGGTAGCCAGGCTAAAGCTATCGTTGTCGCCGAGCTGAACCTCGGCCAGATGAATCTTGAAGTTGAGCGCGTCGTCAAGGGAACTTGTTCGGTTCCTTTTATTGGCCGCGTCGACGGTGAGCCGATCAACCCTGGCCAGATCATGGCTCAGGTGAAGGAGGTTATGTAATGGCTTACGATTACGAAAAGCATATCCGTGACGGCAAACTGCCACATATCTGGTGCCCCGGTTGCGGTCATGGTATTGCCATGAAGGGCCTGATCCGCGCTATGGATACCTGTGGCTTGGAAAAGAACAACACTGCTCTGGTTTCCGGTATCGGTTGCGCCAGTCGTCTGCCTGGTTACATGGACTACTGCACACTGCACACAGCTCATGGCCGTGCTGCTGCTTTCGCCACTGGCGTAAAGATGGCAAAGCCGGAGATGAATGTTATCTGTGTTGGTGGTGACGGTGATGGTACTGCCATCGGTGGTAACCACTTCATTCATGCCTGTCGGCGTAATATCGACATGACCTACGTCATCCTCAATAACTACATCTACGGCATGACCGGGGGGCAGTTCTCGCCTTGTACCCCAACCGGCCACAAAGCTTCGACCACCGTTTACGGCAATCCTGATCCGATTTTCGACATCAGCAAGCTGGCAATCGGTGCCGGTGCGACCTTTGTTGCCCGGACGACCGCATTCCACGCTACCCAGATAGACAAACTGATTGCTGAAGGGATCAAGCATAAAGGGATGTCGATTATCGAAGTTCTTGACGACTGCCCGACCACTTACGGCCGTCGTAACAAGTTCCGCAGCGTTGTCGACATGATGAAACGTCTGAAAGAGATTGCCGTTCCGGTTGCTGCTGCTTCCAAGATGACTGCAGAGCAACTCGAAGGTAAGGTTCTGACTGGCGTTCTGTACAAAGAAGAGAAGCCTGAGTACTGCGAGCAGTACGACAAGCTTATCGAGCGCGCTAAAGGCGCCTGACCCCACTAAGGAGACTAGAATCATGGCTGAAAGATATGAACTTCGGTTTTCCGGTGCTGGTGGTCAGGGTTTGATCACCGCTGGAATCATCCTTGCGGAAGCCGCTTCGATCATTGAAGGTAAGCACGCTGTCCAGTCGCAGAGCTACGGCCCTGAGGCGCGTGGTGGTGCTTCTAAGTCAGAGGTTATTATCTCTGATGGCCCGATCGATTACCCGAAAGCGACCGTGGTTGATGCCTGTCTGGCAATGACCCAGGAAGCTGCCGACAAATATGCAAACGGTATCAAGGACGGCGGCGTACTTTTGCTTGATAGCGACTTCGCACCGAATGCTCCAGAAGGCAATTTCAAGGTCTACAAGTTGCCGATCATGCGTACCGCTAAAGAAGAGGTTGGTCGCGAAATTGTTGCTAACGTCATCGCCCTGGGCGCAATGATCGCTCTGACTGACGTTGTTTCTCGTGAGGCAGGTGAGAAAGCCGTTTTGGCCAAGGTGCCAGAAGCTTTCACCGAGCTGAACAAGAAAGCTTATAGTCTTGGCTTTGATAAAGTTAAGGAACTGTTGGCAGCTCAGTAATTCCTGCTTGTCAAGATTGCAAATCGAAAAGGCTCGGTGTATATTCGCCGGGCCTTTTTCTTTTATTATTTTCAAATCCCAAGGAGTTCGTTATGAAAAAAATTGCCGTTTTGTCGATTTTGTTTCTAGCGTTTACCACAGTGGTCAATGCCGAAGAGACCTTTAAAACCGAGCAAGAAAAACTCGGCTATGCGATAGGCATGAACATTGGCCTCAATATGAAAAACCAGAAAGTTGGCGCTGATGCAGGGCAGATAGCCGCTGGCTTAAAGGCCGCTTTCCAGGGCGAGGAAACGCTGCTTAGCGAAGAAGAGATGGGACAGATTCTCACTGCATACCAGCAGGAAATGCAGATGAAGCAACTGGCAGAAATGGCTGCTGAAGCGGCGGTCAATGCTGAAAAGGCTGAGGCTTTTCTGGCCGAAAATGCTAAGCAGGAAGGGGTTGTGACCTTAGAGAGCGGCCTGCAATATAAGGTTCTTGGCAGTGGTGAGGGGAAAGCTCCTGGTGCGGAATCCAAAGTTGAAGTTCACTACCGCGGGACACTGATTGACGGGACCGAGTTTGATAGTTCTTACAAGCGTGGTGAGCCTGCCAGTTTCCCTGTCAATGGGGTCATTCCAGGCTGGACTGAAGCTTTAAAGTTGATGAAGGAAGGCGATAAGTGGCAGCTGGCGATTCCGCCAAAGTTGGCCTACGGTGAGCGTGGTGCGCCACCGGTTATTCCTGGTAACTCAGCGCTGGTATTTGAAGTCGAGTTGTTGAAAATCGTCGAATAATCCTGGCCTTATTTTAGTGGCAGAGCCCTTGCGGATTTTATCTGCAGGGGCTTTGTTGTTTGTGCTCCTTGATGGAAATTGCTGACCTGGTAGCAGTTGTTTGCCGACCTCTGGTGTTGCTTGCCCGGTTCTGGATCTTCGGTATTTTCTTCGCAGCTTGGTTCTTCGGCCTGTGGAAGTAATTGGCTGCAGACCGCTAGAACTAAACTTGTCAGCATTAGTAGCTCGAACATAATGACCTCCCTTTGCTAGCATCCTGTTAACTTGGAGCATAATCCCCGCCCGTGACAGAAAAAGTCGCAAGTAGTCTGGTAAATTGATCTTATTTTGTTTGGAAATTTTTCCGCAATTTAAGATCGGTCAATGTGCTATGAAATGGCTCACCAATGATTGACAGGAACTCCTAAGATCGTATACAGTATGCAATGTTTTGCCTGGGCCATTGGACCGGTAGATCCTGGATAACTAACAGCAAATATTTAAACAATCCTGCAGAGAAACTGCAAACCTGATATGGAGGAGAGAGATGATTGAAGCTTATTTGAGACATGATGAAGAACGGAATGCCCAAGGGATTCCAGCTCTGCCGCTGACCCCCGAGCAGACCACTGATCTTTGCGAACTCCTAGAGAATCCGCCGGCGGGCAAAGAAGATTTTTTACTGAATCTCTTTACCCAGCGGATCTCTCCGGGGGTCGATCCGGCAGCTGAAGTCAAGGCTGGCTTTCTGGCTAAAGTTCTGACGGGAGCGAAAAGTTCGCCACTGATCGACAAGAAAAAAGCCGTTAAGATTCTCGGCACCATGATCGGTGGTTACAATGTGCAGCCGCTGATTAGTGCTCTGAGTGATGCTGAATTGGCCGATGAAGCGACCTGCGCACTCTCCGGTATGACTTATGTCTACGATGCTGCTCAGCAAGTGATCGAGCTGTCGAAAACTAACGCTGCAGCGAAAAAAGTTGTCGAGAGCTGGGCTAATGCTGAGTGGTTCACCAATAAAGCTGGCGTGCCTGAGACCATCACCGTCAAGGTATTCAAGGTTGAAGGTGAAATCAATACTGACGACTTCTCCCCGGCTGGTGACGCCTGGAGTCGCCCCGACATTCCGTTGCATGCTTTGGCCATGGGTAAGACCCGCTTCCCTGGTGGTATTCAGGAGATTGCCAAGTGGCGTGAAGAAGGTCATCAGGTCGCTTTTGTCGGTGACGTGGTCGGTACCGGTTCTTCCCGTAAATCAGCCTGTAATAGTGTCCTCTGGTACATCGGCGACGATATCCCCTGTGTACCGAACAAGCGCCGTGGCGGCGTGATTATCGGTGGTGTTATCGCCCCGATCTTCTTCAATACCGCTCAGGATTCCGGTGCTTTGCCGCTACGCATGGATGTCACCAAACTGGGCATGGGTGATGTGATCACCATTAATACCGCCAAGGGTGAAGTGACCAACGAAGCGGGCCAAGTCGTTTCCACTTTTGACATTAAGCCGAATACTGTTCCTGACGAGTTCCGTGGCGGTGGCCGGATTCCCTTGATCATCGGCCGCAGCGTGACCGATCTGGCTCGCGCAGCCCTCGGAATGGGTGAAGCCGATCTGTTTGCCCAGCCGGATAATCCGACCCCGAAAGCTGGCCAGGGTTACACTCAGGCGCAGAAGATGGTTGGTCGTGCCTGCGGCGTTGACGGTGTCCTACCGGGTACCGCCTGCGAGCCGATTATGACCACCGTTGGTTCCCAGGATACTACCGGGCCGATGACCGCTGATGAAATCAAGGAATTGGCTTGCCTGAAGTTCAAGTCACCGATGGTCATGCAGTCTTTCTGCCATACTGCTGCCTATCCGAAGCCGGCTGACGTGAAGATGCACGCCAACTTACCGAAATTCATCGCCGAGCGTGAGGGCGTTGCCCTGCGTCCAGGTGATGGTGTTATCCACAGCTGGCTGAACCGTCTGCTGGTTCCCGATACCGTCGGGACCGGTGGTGACTCGCACACCCGTTTCCCGATCGGTATCAGCTTCCCGGCCGGTTCCGGACTGGTTGCCTTTGGCGGCGCCCTCGGCTTCATGCCGCTCGATATGCCGGAATCGGTGTTGGTTCGCTTCAAGGGTGAATTCAACGAAGGGATCACCCTGCGTGATGCCGTCAATGCGATTCCCTACTACGCCATTAAGCAGGGTCACCTGACCGTGCCGAAGAAGAACAAAATCAATATCTTCAACGGCCGTATTCTTGAAATGGAAGGTTTACCGAACCTGTCGGTTGAGCAGGCTTTCGAGCTGACCGACGCCGCAGCTGAGCGTTCAGCCGCTGCCGGTTGCATCCAACTCTCGGAAGACAGTGTCTGCGCTTACCTGCGTTCGAACATCGCTCTGATGAAGAAGATGATCGAAGAGGGCTATCAGCATCCGGAGACTCTCGCCAAGCGGATCGAAGCGGTTGAAGAGTGGTTGAAGGATCCGAAGCTCATCAAGGCTGATGGCAACGCTGAGTACGCAGCAGTTATCGAGATTGATCTGTCTGAAATTACTGAGCCGATTCTGGCCTGCCCGAATGATCCCGATGATGTCAAGCTGCTCTCCGATGTCCAGGGTACCCCGATTCAGGATGTCTTCCTCGGTTCCTGTATGACCAACATCGGGCACTTCCGCGCCGCTGCTGAGATCTGGCGCGGTGAGAAGTTCAACCCCAACGTCCGCACCTGGATCTGCCCGCCGACTCGGATGGATCAGGAAAAGCTGAAGGAAGAAGCGATTTTCTCAGTCTTTAGTGCCATGGGAGCCCGGCTCGAAATTGCCGGCTGCTCGCTGTGCATGGGGAATCAGGCTCGGGTTCCGGATGCCGTGAACATGTTCTCCACCAGCACCCGTAACTTTGACGACCGCATCGGTACTGGTGCCAAGGTCTATCTCGGTTCCGCCGAGCTGGGCGCTGTGACCACCAACCTTGGTAAACTGCCGACCCCGGCCGAGTACCTTGCGGCCTACAAGGAGAAGGTTGCTCCTAAAGCAGAGCAGATCTATCAGTACCTGCAGTTCGATGAAATGGAAGGCTACGACAAGTCGGCCTGAATATAAATTATTGCTGAATTGAAAACTGTGATGGCCATCCTTTTAGGGTGGCCATTTTTTTATCTCTTCAGATCTGTCTGCCATTGGTGGCACAAATATGGCCGGGGATAAAAAGAAAGCCTCCCGAAAAAAATTGGGAGGCTTTCAACGCTTTAGTCGGCAATTTTGAAGTTTAGCTATTGGTTTAACCGAGGATTGCCTTCAGGTCCTCTTCGGCAGTGCTGATCGGGCCGATATTGAAGTTTTCGACCAAGAAATTCAACACATTCGGGGTGATGAAGGCCGGCAGAGTCGGCCCGATCTTGATGTTCTTGATCCCCAAGTGGAGTAGGGTCAGTAAGATGGCAACCGCTTTCTGCTCGTACCAGGAGAGCACCATCGACAGCGGCAGATCGTTGACTTCGCAATCGAAGGCGTTGGCCAGTGCCAGAGCAATCTGGACCGCCGAATAGGCATCGTTGCACTGCCCGACGTCGAGCAAACGTGGGATGCCGCCGATGTCGCCGAACTCCATTTTGTTAAAACGGAACTTACCGCAGGCCAGGGTCAGGATAACGGTATCTTTAGGAGCCTTTTCGGCAAATTCGGTGTAGTAATTACGGCCACTCTTGGCACCGTCGCAGCCACCGACCAAAAAGAAGTGTTTGATATCACCCGCCTTGACCGCTTCGATGACTTTGTCGGCGACCCCGAGGACGGCATTGTGACCGAAACCGGTGAGAATTTCCTGCCCTGGGGCATCGGGGAAACCTTTCGCAGCCAGGGCGCAATCGATCACTGCAGAGAAATCCCAGCCGTCAATATGCTTGACGTCAGGGAACTGGACGCGATCCCAGGTGAACAGGCGCTCTTTGTAGTTATCGGCTGGTTTCTGGATGCAGTTGGTGTTGAAGATAATTGCTCCTGGGAAGCTCTGGAATTCCTTATGCTGATCCTGCCAGGCGCCGCCCCAGTTGCCAGCCAGGTGAGAGTACTTTTTCAGGCCGGGATACCCGTGTGCCGGGAGCATTTCACCGTGGGTGTAAATGTTGATCCCTTTGCCTTCGGTCTGCTTAAGTAGCTCCTCAAGAAACCGCAGGTCGTGCCCGGAGACCAGAATCGCTTTACCGGCTTTGGTGCCGAGCTGGACCGGGGTCGGCTCCGGATGGCCATATTTATCGGTATGGGCGTTGTTGAGCAGCTCCATGGTCACCAGGTTGATCCGGCCACATTCCATGGCCATTCCCACATAGTCCATCAGGCCGAGGCTATCGTCGAGCATGGCGGCCAGCGCCTGGTGGGTATAGGCGTAAATTTCGTCATTTTCACGCTCAAGGATCAGCGCATGATCAGCATAGGCCGCATAACCCTTAATCCCGAACAGGATGGTTGAGCGCATCGATTGGATATCTGCATCGATGCCTGCATCTTTGATTCCGTGCAGTTGCGACAGGGCCAGCAGGGCGGCATGATCAGCGGGGAGTTCCCATTCTTGTGCTGCAGCTGGGACGGTACCACTAAAATCACCGGCCAGGGCCTTGGCTTTGGACTTTAGAGTCATGGCTTCTTTGATCACTGCGCTGACAGAAGCGTCAGAAAAATCGACATTGGTGACGGTGGTGAACAGGGCTTTGATCATGAACCGGTCGATCTCGGCATCTTTAGCCTCTTTTTTACGCGCTTTGTCGGCCCAGAAGGCGATGCCTTTCAGGCTGTAAACCAGCAGGTCTTGCAGGTCGGAAACCTCAGGCTGTTTGCCGCAAACGCCGACCTGGTCACAACCGGTCCCTTGTGCTGCGCCTTCACACTGGTAACAAAACATAATTTTTTCTCCTTGTTCGGGATAGGGTAAGTTAGAGCATACAAGTGCAGTTTTTTTCTGACTTGAGAAAGGATAAACCATATCAGGGCTGACATATTTGACCAGGGTCAAGAAGCGATATTTTTTTATCCTCGCCGGGCAATACCTGGAACTTTGTTAAAGTGTTAAATTGAATTTCACAATGAAATAGGGAGGGAGTATGTCTGGAATTGTAAAAGCTGTTGTCTCGATCGTTGGAGTTCTGCTGGCTCTTTGCCTCGTCATCCTGGTGTTGGTGAAAATGCTGGTGACTCCGGAAAAGGTTCGAGAGACGGTACTGCCGCTGGCTGAAAAGACTCTTCAGCGCAAGATTGAAGTCGGCGACATCCAGATCGGTCTGTTGTCTGGCGTCTCTTTAAAAAACCTTAAAGTCAAAACTAAGGATGGGACAGAAGACTTTGTCGCCGTGGCTGCGCTTGAATTGAGCTACCAGTTCTGGCCACTGTTCACCGGCAGGGTGGCGATTGACAAGGTTCTTCTTGATCAGCCGAAAATTCTTGCTGTCAGAAATGCCGATGGCAGTTTTAATTTCAGTGATCTGCTTGCTGCTGAGAGGGAGGACTCTACAAGTTCGGCAGATGCGAAGTCGAAGGCTGCCGAAGCAGAATTCGCCGTGGTGCCCAGTCCGATAGATTTATTGGTGAATGATGTTTCGATTAAGACTGGAGAGCTGCTGTTTATCGACCATTTGCAAAAGAACCAGCCTCCCTATCGCTATACTTTGGAACAATTAAATTTCCAGGCGAATCAACTCACCTTCGATCAGTTCTTCCCCATCAAGCTTTCAGCGCAGCTGAATAAGAGCGCCATAGATATTTCCGGACGCTACGATCTTTCCAGGCAGGTCGGTAATTTTGAAATCAGTCTGGCACCGCTTGATCTGGTCAAGTTCGCTCCCTATTACCGGGCTTCATTGCCAGGGACTCTGGGTTCTGCGCAGCTGGCTCTGGATCTTGACCTCGAGTTCGGACCGGAACAACTTGCGTCAAAAGGAAAACTGATACTTGAGCAGCTCAATTTACGTTTGAATGACCTTCCGGAGGCCAAGTTCAAACAGGCAAATCTGTCGGTCGAGCATGCAGTCAATTTTTCTTTTGCCAACCGGCAGCTGGATCTTGCCGCCCTGTTTATCGATTTTAACGGGATTAAATTTAATGCGAATGGCCAGCTGGTCTTAGACGAAAAGGAGCCGGAGGTTCAACTGGCGGTACTGCTCGATAATTTTGACCTTAGTACCCTGCTGCAGCGGCTCCCTAACGGCTTGGTCCGGTCAGTTGAGAGCTACCAGCTGACCGGAGTGCTGGATGGTCGTGTCGAGTTGGCGGGCAAGCCGAATGCCGGGGCTAAACTGCTCTCTGCCGCTCAGCTGAATTTGACTGATGTTCAGGCCAATATCGCTGGATTGAGAGCCGACGTCAGTGGTGATCTCACTCTCAGCGGTGGTGCATTGTCAGCCAAACAGCTGCAACTGGAAGTTGGGGGCCAGCAGGCCCAGCTGAGTTTTAACGCCAAGAATCTGTTCGGCAAGGTGATTCATGGTGACTTCCATTTGCTTGCCGATCAGCTTGATCTCAATAAATTACTACCGGCGACAGCACCACCGACGGCCGTGCAGAGGGTTTCAGGGGGGAGTATTTCTGCCGAAAAACCTCCTGTGACCCGGGTAAAAACCCAGGCGGAAGAGATTGGCCCCTTTGATCTGCCACTCAACATGAGCGGCAGTCTGGCTGCAAACAAGCTACTCTATAGGCAGTTGGCACTCAATCAGGTGCAGGCTGATCTGCAGCTGAAAAATAACCGTTTGCAGATCACCAATTTGCGTAGCGGAATTGCCGGCGGCGAACTGCAGGCGACAACCGATATCGACCTGGGAGTGAGAGGGTTGGCCTACCGGGGACAAATGAGTCTGAAGCAGTCTAATCTGGTTAGCCTGGTCGCCGGAATCCTTCCAGAAGCCGGCGATAGCGTGAGTGGGTTAATGCAGTGGCAGAACAATTTTGCCGGTCGCGGTACCATCCCTGAGCATTTACTCAAAGCTTTACAGATGAAAGGCGTGCTGCAGCTTGCCAATGGGAAAGTGACCGGTTCGCCGCTCCTCGAACAGCTGGCCAGCTTTCTTGGTAGTCCTGAGTTGAAAGTCTTAAGTTTTAAGGCTTTTCAGGGGCACTATGATTTGCGCGATGGTCTGGCCCATATAAA